>JANMQL010000156.1:0-35630 GCA_031370475.1 Hyphomicrobiales bacterium
GCCGATGTCGGCATCGCCGAGGTCAATCCGCTTTATCATTACGCGCGCTACGGCAAGGCCGAGGGGCGGCGGCCGAAGCCATTACGCTTCAAGGGCGGAAGGCCGGCCGCGGCGATCGACATACGCGACGCCGATCCGGAGGAGGCGGCGCTGTGCGCGCTGATGGCGCCCGAATTCGATGTCGACTTCTATCTCGACCGGGATCCGGCGTTGCAGGCGGCGAAGGCCGACCCGATCCTTCACTACCTGCGCCAAGGCTGGATGGAGCTGCGCGATCCATCGGCGGATTTCTCGACCACCTATTATCTCGATGCCAATCCGGACCTTGCGTCGGCGGGGCTCAATCCCCTGGTTCACTACCTGCAGCATGGACGCAGCGAAGGGCGGCAGCCGCTGCCTTTCGCGCTGCGGCTGGCAAGGGTCGGCTACTCGCCGACGGTTTCGGTCATCGTGCCCAATTACAACCACGAGAAATTCCTGGCCGAACGTCTCGACTCGATCCTGCGGCAGACCTATTCCAACATTGAATTGCTGATTCTCGACGATTGCTCGACGGACGGCAGCGGCGACATCATCCGCGACTATGAAAAGCGCCATCCCAAGATCGTCCGGTCGATCGTCAACGACCGGAATTCCGGCAATGTTTTTGGCCAATGGCAGAAGGGCATCGACAATACATCCGGCGAGCTGATCTGGATTTGCGAGAGCGACGATTTCTGCGAGCCCGATTTTCTCGAAAAGCTCGTGCCGCAGTTCGCCGATCCCAGCGTGCTCCTCGGTTTCGGCCGCATCCAGTTCGCCGACGCGGCGGGCAACTACCTGGAGGGCCTCGACGGCTACCGCGAGAACGCCGAACCGGGCATCTGGAGCCGGGTGCAGATCCGCCCGGCGGCGCAATGGTTCAACAACGGCTTCGGCGTCAGCAATGTCATCGCCAATGTGGGCGGCTGCCTGTTGCGGCGGCAAGAGCTTCCGGGCAGCGTCTGGAAGGAGGCGCGGAGCTATACGGTGCTCGGCGACTGGTTCCTTTATGCGATGGCGGCCAATGGCGGACGCATCGCTTATGTGCCCGACGCCATCGCCTATTTCCGCCAACACGGCGGCAATACATCGACCAAGGGTTTCCACCGCGAGGCCTTTTACAGCGAACAGGAACGGCTGCTGAAACTGCTGCGCCAGCGCTGGGGCGTCTCCGACGACATCGCCCGCCGCTTCCATGACCGCGTCAAGGACAGTTACCAGCGGTCGGGAGCCGAGGCCCATGTCGGCAGCCTGGACAAGCTCTTCAGCCTCGATCGCTGTCTCAAGGTCCAGCGCAGCCAGCGCCATGTGCTGATCGCCTTGCTCGGCTTCCAGCTCGGCGGCGCCGAGCTGATGGCGATCCATCTCGCCAACGTGCTATTGCACAAGGGGTTCACGGTCTCGGTCATGTGCCTTGCCTCGGTCAAAGATAACGGCGGAATCAGGAAGCAGCTTGACGCGCGGATCGCGGTCTACGACGCGCAATTGATCAAGGAGACGGGGATATCGCGTTTTCTCGACTCCGCAGGCATCGACATCATCAACTCGCACAATGTGGGGGCGGAATATTTCTTCTTCGTCGGTACCACGGACCGGATCGCCGTTCCCTACGTGGTCACCCTGCATGGCTCCTACGAAGTCTCGAATGTCTCCGACGGCGCCCTGCTGAAATTCCTGCGCGGCGTGACGCATTGGGTCTATCTGGCGGAGAAGAACCTGGCCCATTTGCGGGGCATTCCGCTGGCGCCCCAGGTAATGTCGAAGATCGGCAACGCCATGCCGGAGGATGTGGCGCCATTTCCGAAAACCCGCGAGGACTTCGGCATCGCAGCCGAGGACTTCGTCTTCGCCATTGCTTCGCGGGCGATCCCCGAAAAGGGATGGGAGGTCGCCATCCGGGCGCTGGCGGAAGTACAAAAGACCGCCAAGCGCAAGCTGTTCCTGCTGCTCTGCGGGGCGGGCGAGGAAGCCAATCGGCTGAAGATCCTCCATGGCGAAAATCGGCAAGTCATATTCCTGGGATTCCAGACGAAAATCGACGGTCTCTACCGGATGAGCGATTGCGCCTTGCTGCCGAGCCGGTTCCAGGGCGAATCGTTTCCATTGTGCCTGATCCAGGCGATGCAGTCGGGAACTCCGATCGTGGCAACCAATATCGGCGGAATCCCGGCCATGATGACAATGGGGAAACGCTCGGCCGGCCTGCTGATCGCGCCGCTGGACGACGACGAGGCGTTCGCGGCGGAGCTCGGCGATGCCATGGCGGCGATGCTCGACAATGAATTCAGAAGGCGGCGGGCGGCCGACGCGAAGGCGATCGCGGTGCGCTACAGCATGGCGAAGATGGCGGAGAGCTACGAGGCGCTGTTCGCCAGGCTGACCGCCGCTCCGGGCCAGGTCCAGGTGCAATGCAGGTGAACATGGAAGACAATATCTACCGGCAGCATTGGGATCATTACGTCAAACTGAGGAAGAGGTCGGGCGACTACTGGCCCGGCGACGAGTGGGGAACGCCGGAAAGCTGGGACGGGCTATTCAAAAATCTTTTTGTCGAGCATGGCGTGGCCGGTTGGCGCAACTGCGTGGAGATCGGCGCGGGCTCTGGCAAATACACGATCAAAGTTCTGGAGCATTCGTCGGCCCATGTTCTCGCGGCGGACGTTTCTCCGGCCTATCAAGAGGTATTTTGCGCCCGGCTTACTGAAGCGGGACTCATATCGAGGGTAGACCCAGTGCTGCTCGACAACGACAGCGCCACGCTATTCCGGGCGATCGATGCCAAGGGCTGGAAGGGCGAGCTCGATGGATTCTATTCGATCGACGCCATGGTGCATGTGGATTTGCAGTATCTCATAGCTTATCTGGTAACGGCGGCGGTGTGCCTGAAGCCGGGCGGCAGGTTGATCATGACGCTGGCGAATTGCTGCAGCGACCGCGGTTTCGAGAAACTGATCACCGAAACCAAGAACGCCTTCTCTCGCATCGGCAAGCATAGCGGAAAATTCGAGTGGCTGAGTCCCGACGTTGTGCAGTCGATTCTACCGAGGCTCGGGTTTGACATCGACTATCTGCAATCGGAATGGCGCGACATCTTCGTTGTCGCCACACTGCGCGCGCCCCTTACCGATCCGAAGATCACCAAATGCATCGATCCCGCCCAATAGATCCGGCCAGGCTGCGCCGCGGCACCGCAATTCTCCGGGCCGGCCGGTGAGTGCGGGCCGCAAAGGCATTCTGCACATCGGCCTTCCGAAAACCGGAACTACGACGATCCAGAATGCCTTCCATAGTTGCCGCAGCGCGCTGCTGGCCGAGACCGGCATGCTCTATCCCTCGCTCGAGGCCAATCATACTACGCCGCTGTGCACGATGTTTCTCGACGATCCGAGGGTTCATATCAGCAACAAGTTGGCGGGGCTGACATCGCCGGTGGACATCGCCAGAGCCGTCAAGGGATATCATGACGCCTTCGAGAGCGAAATTGCTCACTGCGATTGGCGGGCCTTGCTGTTTTCGGCCGAAGGCTTGTCGAATCTTAGCGCGAGGGAAGTTCGAAAACTCAAGGAATGGGTGGAACGGTTTGCGGACGAGTGGCGGGTGATCGTTTGGGTGCGCCATCCCGTCGACCTGACGCGGAGCGTCATGCAGCAGCTGGTGAAGAGCGGCTACACGCTCGAGGAGCTTTCCAGCAACCCGATACTTCCCAATTTCCGCGGTAAGCTGACTAACTGGCTCGGTGTCTTCGGGCACGACAATATCGAGATCGTGCATTTTGAAAGCGCCGTGGCGGGACCGGGTGGAATTGCCGGAGCCTTCGCGAGGTCGGTGGGCATTGGAGGCGATTTGGCGGATCGGATTGTCCAGGCTGCAGGACGGGATAACCAATCGATGTCGCATGAAGCGGTTCGCTTGCTGAGCAGCCTCAACCGCCAGCGGCCGCTGCTGATCGGCGGCGGAATAGCGCCGTGTCGCACCGGCACCGAAGTGCGCGAATTCCAGAAAATCCCCGGCCGCCGGTTCGAAATCGATCCGGCCACGGCCCAGCGGATCAAGTTGGAGTCGCGGCCCGACGTCGAATGGTTAAATGAGACATTCGGCCTGTTTCTGTTTGGCGATGTTTTCGACGACGCCGATCCGCGTATCGAGGCCAGGCGGGAGTTGTTCTGGAGCCGCGAAACCGTGGATCATCTGGCAATTCTGCTGTCCGATCTATTGAATAAGGCGCAGTTCCAACAGGACATGTCGAAAGGCAATCACGCGTTGAAGCAGAACGATCTGGACGCCGCGCTGCGACATTTCACCGAGGCTTTGCGGATCTTGCCGGAAGCGCCGGCGGCAAGGGCGCAGATCGACGCCGTTCGGAACAAGTTCACCCATCGATTGACAGTGCGGTAAGCGCGGAATTGAGTGTGTTCATGACTCTCGAATTCAACCGTACGATTTCACCAAATGATCACATGGCCTCAGGCAATGAGGAGCTATACGTCGGCACATCGCTTTCAGCGTTGCGCTGTATCGACGCTGCACTACTGGCGGTGGGCAAAAACATGGATTCGATCCGGCGGGTGTTGGATTTCGGATGCGGTTATGGCCGTGTGCTTCGAGTCCTCAAGGCGGCTTTTCCATCGGCCTCAGTTACGGCATGCGATCTGATGCCCGAAGCTGTAAAGTTTTGCGTCGACACATTTGGGGCGGAACCATTGCCCGAACGTGAAATTCCCGGCGATATCGAACCGTGCGCGCCGTTCGATCTCATTTGGGTGGGATAGGTATTCACGTATCTGCCCGAGACCGGATGGAAGGAGCTGATCCAATTTCTTTGGTCCAGGATGAGTGCGGAAGGCATATTGGTATTTACATTGCATGGCCGCACGGCGCTCTGGGTGCTCCAGCATCACACACTCAAGAAGACGAGACTGTCGCCGCAACAGCGCGCGGCGATACGCCTGGAATTCGAACCGGCCAACAAATCGCTTTCCCAGAAATATGGAGTGAATCTGGAATTCTCCGACCCCGCAGCCGGCGAATCCGGGCCTGAAGCCGCCGAAGAGACCGATACCGAGCTTTTGACCAGGGCGCTGATTGCCTGCGCCAGGGCGGTGGCAAGCTCGGCCGAACGGCTCAATGAGAAGAACAAATTGGTGCAAGAATTGCAATCTCGTCTCGACAAGAGATAAAGAGGGGCGTGAACCGAAGCGACAAAATGCCCCGCCGCGGCGGCAGGCTCTGCAGGCGGCTTGGGGAAATGCATCGTGAATCGGAGTATTAATAATGTCACTCTTGAGCCGGGCCGCCGTTGCCGATATCGTTGCCGCGGTTTCACCAGTCGATGCCATCATGATCCCGACCATCGTACCGGTTTGCCTATCTCGCGGCTCAACTTCAGCCGCCGCGCGGCCAGTTGCCCAATCGTGAACCATGATCTTTAAGGACAAGTCCGCGTCCGACGGCCAATACGCGCGGAAGCTCGCCGCGGCGGCCTTCGATCCGGCATTCTATCTGAAGACATATGCCGATGTGCGCAATTCGGGCGCGGATCCGCTCGATCACTATCTGGATCGGGGCTGGAAGGAAGGGCGCGATCCGTCGCCCGGATTTTCGACGGCGCATTATCTTGCGAGCTATCCCGATGTTCAAAGCGGCGGCACCAATCCGCTGATCCATTATGTGTTGCACGGACATGCCGAAGGGCGCAACCCATCGGCCAAACGCGGCGCTCGGGCGGCGGCGATGGACAGGGCGATCGTCATCGCCGCCATCGAAGACGATTTCGACGCCGGCTATTATTTGAAGACCTATCCGGAGGTGGGGCGGAAGCGGCTGCGTCCCATCGAGCATTATGTCGACACGGGATGGCGCGAGGGGTTCAATCCGTCGGCCAAATTCGACACGGCCTATTATCTCCAGGCCAATGCCGATGTCGGCATCGTCGAGGTCAACCCGCTCTATCATTATGTGCGCTTCGGCAGGAGGGAGAGACGGCGGACGCGGCCCTGGTCGGGCCTGGAGTTAAGATTCCTGCCGGTGCGGGCGGCCAGGCGGGCCCGCAGCCTGTGGCGGCGCTTTGGCCTCTGGCAGGCGATGCGCGCCGCCTATGAAATGGGCCATAGCATTCCGGCCCGGCCGCCCGAGCTGTCCGGTCCCGGTGGGCTGCGGCTGCGGATCGACCGCATTGCCGGCTCGGCCCGCGGACTGACGATCGCCGGATCGTTGACCGGCGGTGAAGACTTGCCGCTCAGCATCGACCTCGAAGCCGGGCCGCTTTCCCAGCATCGCGTGGTAGCCACGTCGGGCGGGCGCTTCGAGACCTATTTCGACGTGCCGCCGCAGCCGGCGGGCCGGTTGGTCTTCACGGCCGGCGCGAAGCGGTCCAAGACGAGCTGGACCGGGGTGGCCGCATTCGACGTGCGGGACTGCGTCGCGCCGGGGCGGCGCATTCTGGGATTCTGCCGGTTTTTCTGGACGGCGATCGCGCCGCGCGCCTTCGACTTCCTCCGTCCGGGCCGGCGCAAGGCGGCCCGGCGGGCGATTTCGACAGCCCTCGACGCCGGCCGGTTCGCCGCCGGCGAAGGCCCGATCGATGCCAGGCGCCATTTCGCGGCGCGGGCGGAGACAGCACTTCCGGCCGACTGCATCGCCACCGTCGTCGTTCCGGTTTACAACGGCTACCGGCATGTCAAGGCGCTGCTCGGCGATCTGCGCCTGAGCCTGCCGGCGCCGCACCGGCTCGTCATGGTCGACGATGCCTCGAGCGAAGCCGAGACCGCCAAGCTGCTTGCGGCGGCGGCGGGCTGGAAAGACTTCGCCGGACGCATCAGCGTCCTGCGCAACGACAGGAATCGCGGCTTCGTCGCTTCCGCCAATCGCGGGCTCGCCGAGGCCAAGGGCCATGCCATCCTGCTCAACAGCGACGTGCGGCTACCGCCCGACTGGATCGGCCGGCTGCTGGCGCCGATTCTGGCGGATTCCGCCGTCGCCTCGGTCACGCCCTTTTCCAATGCGGCGACGATTTGCAGCTTCCCGGTGACCGGCGCCGACAACCCGCCCTTCGACGGTATTCCGCTCGACCGGGTCGACCGGCATTTCAAGGCGCTCGATCGCCGCTGCGCGGACTTCGCCATGCCCACCGGGGTCGGCTTCTGCATGGCGATGAACCGGCGGTTCCTCGATGCCATCGGGCTGTTCGACGCGGAGGCCTTCGGACGCGGCTACGGCGAGGAAAACGACTGGTGCCAGCGCGCGATCACGGCCGGCGGACGCAATGTCATGGCGCCCGACCTCTATGTGCTGCATGTCCATGGCGGCTCCTTCGCCAGCGCCGAGCGCCGGGCGCTGATCGCGCGGAACCTGCGGGTATTGGAAGAGCGGTACGGCAGTTACAATGCGGACGTGCGGCGCTTTTTCGCCGCCGATCCCGGCCGGGCGCTCAGGGCCATGCTGCTGTTCCGCATCCTCGCCCATGAGGCGGGAGACGATTTCGAGATCACCGTCGATCACGAGATGGGCGGCGGCACCACCGTCTACCGCGAGCGGCGCATCGCGGCGCGGGCCGGGCGCGGAGCGGCCTCGGCTCTGGTCACCTGTGCGGCGGAAGACGGCAGTGTGGCGATTTCATTCCGGCACGGCGGCAGCGACTACCGTTTCCAGCTCGCGGCGTGGGATCAATTCGACGTTCTGCTGCCGGACGGCCCGCGCATCCATTGGGTGCTCAACAGTGCCGTGGGCATCGCACGGCTTTCCGAATGCCTCGGCTACCTCACAAATCGCGCCGGGGACCACGGCAACCGGCTCGCCGTCTGCCTCCACGACTTCTATCCGGTATGCCCGTCCTACAATCTGCTCGACCGCGAGGGCCGCTATTGCGGTGTTCCCGATCTCAGCACCTGTGCCAAGTGCCTGCCAACCAATACCCATGCCCATCACGCAGCCGGCGTCTTGAGCCGCAAAGACTGGCATGCGGCATGGGCGACGGTGCTGGCGGCGGCGCAGGAGATCGTCGCTTTTTCGGCGGCGAGCGCGGCAATATTCCTGAAGGCCTATCCCCACTGCAAGGACCGCGTCGTCGTCAGTCCGCATGGCAAGCTCGAGGCGAACGGCAAGCTGGCGGCGCTGCCGGCGCGGCTCAGGGCGGGCGAGACGGTCACGATCGGCGTCGTCGGCGCCATCGGCTACAGCAAGGGGGCGGCGGCCGTGATCGCCGCGGCGAAGGCGATCGAAGCGGCGCGGCTGCCGGCAAAAATCACGGTCATCGGCAAGCTGGCGCCGGGTTATTCGCATCCGGCAATCGAATTTCACGGCACCTACCAGCCGGACGATCTGCCCGCCATCCTGCGGGACCGGGCCATTCATGTGGCCTGGGTTCCGTCGATCTGGCCAGAAACATATTGCTACGTCGCGGACGAACTAATGGCAGCCGGGGTGCCGCTCGCCTGTTTCGATCTCGGCGCGCCGCCGGAGCGAGTGCGGAACTACGCGCGCGGCCTGGTCTTGTCCGGCATGGATCCGGTCCATGCGGTGAGCCAACTGATCGCCCATGCCCGGCGTTTCATGTGACGGGACCGCCGCGCGCCGCCGCGGCCCGGCTCACGAATGTTCGCGGACGATCGCCACGATCAGCGAGACGATGAAATAGAACATCAACAGGACCATGGCCGCGGTGCCGACGATGAATTTCCGGTCGGGGAATTCCGACGCGTCGGCGAGCGAGGGCTGGGTGACGACGACGAGAAATTTCAGGCGGCGGCTGGCCTCCATGCGGGCTTGCTCGAGCAATGCGAGGTTCGACTTGTAGATGGCGGTGACGAATTCGAGATTGAGCAGAATGGCCCGGTTCTGGGCATCGAGCTCGTTGAGCGCTCCGGCGCCGGCGCCCGACAGGCGGTCCTTCTGTCGCCCGATCTGCTCGACGATCGAGGCAATCTCCGATTTCAAATTCTGAATGGCGGGCGCGGTCTCGGCCAACTCTTTCGTACGCACTTCGAGTTCGGCCCGCCGGCTGGTCAGTTCCTTCTCCAGGGCAGTAATGTTTTCCATCACCATGGCGGCCTCGGATTCGGCGGTCAGCAACCGGTTTTTCTGCTGGAACGCGAGCAGTTGTTCCTTCACCTCCTGGAGGCGCTGCTGCGAAACGACCAATTGCTTCTCGAAGAATTGCGTCTGGTCGGCGGTGACGCGGGCATTGAGCTTGTCGATGAATTCCTGGCTGCGGGAAAGGATGGTGTTGAGCACGGTCCGGGCATAGTCGCGGTCGAAGGCCTCGACATGCAGACGGACGATTTGCGACTCGGTATCGTATTCGACAGTGAGATATTTAAGGAGGTAATCGTGGAAATCCTCGGCGGACGCGTCCGGCGCCAGACGCGACAGCCAGTCGATTGAGGCTTGCGAATAGTGGGCGCGCAATTTCAGAGTCTCGTCGAGATATTTCAGCATGTCGGCCGACAGGATGAATTCCTGGATCACCAGGGCATCCTTGGACGTCGACGTCGACGGTAGCCCCAGGACCGAAAGATCGAGCGTGGGCACCTGACTCTGCTGTTGGGAAACGATGATGGAGCTGTCGCTGTGATACCGGTCGCTGACGACGAAGGCCTCATAGCCGGCGACAATCGCCAGCGGCAAGACGAAAACGAGGAAAAAGAGAACAACGCGCGTCAAGCTTCTCATGTAATATCGGTTCCATCGGTTGCTTCGGGTTGTCGGGAGGCGGGGGCCCCGCGGTCTTCGTAAAAGGGACCCCGGTTTCTCAGTGCCGCCTGCCGGCCAGCGGATGGACCAAGTTCCTCGCCATACTCGGTGAGCGCCTCGCGGATGTCCGCGTAATAGGTAAGCGTTCCATTCCTGATCAGGATGGCGGCTTCGCAAAATTCGAGCAGCTCGGCGACATTGTGCGAAACCATGATGAAATTCGAATTGCGCCGTTTTTCATCGAGGATGGCCTTGCTCGATTTACGAAAATTACGATCGCCGACAGCGCCAAGCTCGTCGAACAGATAATAATCGAAATCGAACATCATCGAGATCGAGAAGCTCAGGCGCGCTTTCATGCCCGACGAGTAGGTCTTGACCGGCATTTCGAAGAATTTGCCGATGCCCGACAAATTTCGAATCTGTTCGAGCTGCCGGTCGATAGTCTTTCCGAAAAGACCGTGAATGCGGCAAACGAAGCGGGCGTTTTCCTTGCCGGTCATCCTGGCTTGCAGGCCGGCGGTCAGGCCGAGAGGCCAGGAAATATTGCCAGTACGGACGATTCGCCCGGCGCTCAGGACGTCGACGCCGGCAATCAGACGCATGAGAGTGGATTTACCCGCGCCGTTGCCGCCGATGATGCCGACATTGATCTTTTCGGGAATGGACAACGAAACATCGCGGAAGATGTAATGCCGTCCGAAGCTGGTCGGATAGTACTTCGTTGCGTTGACGAATTGAATCATTTTTCAATCAACCGGAAGCGGTTGGCATAATAGCCGATGACGCCGAGGAAAAGGGCGCACAATGCCCACGCCAACACATACCAAAAGTCGGCTTCGGGGAAGAGCCGAATGCCGAGGGCATAGTAGCGGACATATTCGTTGATCTGAACGACCGGGTTCCAGCTCAAGGTATAACGGGCCGCGGCGGGGAGATCGTTTGGCGTGTAAAAAACCGCCGAAATGAACATCATCGGGCGTGAAAAGACGGAAACGGCCTTCAGCAAGCCGTCATAGATGTAGTCGTAGGTCGCGAGCAGAAGACTGACCCCGAAGCTCATGGTCATGGCGGTCAGGATAATGCCGATGAGCGGAAGGGCGTTGTCCAGTTTGATCCAGACGCCGAGAAACCAGGCGAGCAGAAAGAAGACGATAAAGCCCCCGACGATGAGCAGCAGCATGTCGAGAATGAAACGCGCAATGACGGCATCGATGGGTTTCACTTGCTGGTAATTGTAGAACGAATCGTTGGCGCTCATGGACGTAGGAATGTCCTGCAGCGAATACCTGACAATGAGATAAGGCAGAACGCCGGTGGCGAGAAAGACACCGACATTCTCACCGGCAATCATCGTGCGGCCCGCCAGATACCACAGCGTGCCGAGCACCACAATCTGGGTGATGGGTTCGAGCACCACCCAGAGCAGGCTGAGCCGGCCATCGGACGTCTTGGAGCGGAACTCCTTGAACAGGAGGGCGAAAACCACGTTGCACTGGCGGCGGAAACCGGTCCGCATCTCGTGGACAAATCGCGACCATCGCGATCGCGGCGCTATGCCGGCGAGGCTCATGGGCGGGGTCTCGCCGATTTCCAGGCGGCCAGTTTGCGCCAGGCGATAACGGCTCTTCCGGCAAGCGCGGCCAGCCGCGGAGGCGCGCGGCCCTTCAATCGAGCAACCCGGCCCAGCACCACTCGCGGCGGGCACGGCAGACCGCTTTCGGGGTCGAAATAGCGCGGATAAAGAATCAAGGCGGCAGCCACGAGTTCATCGAGGCCGCGCCGGCGGCCGCGGCGCGGACAAGACGCGAGATCCTCGGTCAGTCCCCAACCCGCATAGAAGGGCATGCCGTGCACCGTCACCGGTAGTCCTCTGAGAAGCGCCTCGAAACCGGCCAGGGAACCGAAGGTCTCCACGCGGTCCACGGCGGAATACAGGATATCGAGGGAAAAATCGCGGGCAATCCAGTCGGCATCGCGGCGTTCCTGTTGCGCCGTCAAAGCGCCGGCGCGGCCGAGCCTTTCAACATCCGGGTGTGGCTTGAATATGACGAAGGCCGAAGGATGGCGGCGGCGGACGGCGGCGAGAAGCGCCGCGTTGACGTTTCGATCCGGGGCCGCGCCGTCCGGATATCCAAGCCGGACGGCTTCGTCATCGGCGACCTGACCGACGACCAGAATCTTCCGCCGGTCTTGCGGCAGGGCCGGCAGCTGCGTGGCGGCGGCGAGATTGTATTTGGTGATTTTGGCCGCGACGATGAGGCGGCCCAGCTCATGGGCCTCGGCCAGGAGAGCGGCGTCCATCTCCGTGCGGTTCAGAATCTCTTCCAGAGCGGACGGCTGCGCCGCATCGTAATAGATGCCGAGCCCGTCGATTGCCAAGGAGAGAGGGGGCACGAAAGCGGCGCCAAGGCCGGCCGAGCGAATGAAACCGTCTTCAATGGTCAGGCAGGGAACGCCTTCCCTGTCGCAGCGGCCACGAATGGCGCGCGCCTTGGCGCCCCAGGCAGCGACGCTGCCGCCAAGGCGTTTCGCCTGGGCGAGCGCCGGGGTCAGATCGTCGAAGAAACGCGGCTCTCCGTGCGGGCCGTCGAGAAGCGCCGCCACGGGGCGGCGTTTCCACAGCGGCATGCGATAGACGATAACCGGGCGATCGTTTTCGAGGAAGCGGCGGCGGAGAAAATCAAGCTGATCGATCGCCGTCAGGGCATCGACCGGCCGGCGGGTCCAGGCATCGAAATAGCGGCTGTAGCGCACATAAACCGCCGCGGCCAGCTCATCGCGGGTGCAGCGGCGGGTGCGCCGGGGCACGGCCCGGCGATCGTCGGTCAATCCCCAGCCGGCATAGAAGGGGACACCGAAACAGACAACGCTGCAGCCGGCCAGCAAGGCCTCGAAACCGAGCTGAGATGAGACGGTGTAGACCTTGGGCCTAAGTTCGAGCAGCGACCAGGGATTGATGCTCTCGGTCAGCACATGAATGCCGGGTTGGCCGGCAAGCCGGCCAAGATGGCCCCGCTTGGTTCCGGCGAGCACCTCCGGATGCAGCTTGGCGATCAGCAGGGCGCCGGGATTTTCGGCGATTGCCGCCGCGGCCAGGCGGTCAAAATCGGCAGGACCGGCCAGCGCCCCGGCTATCGAGGCGTCGCCGAAAGTTTGATCGACCAGCAGAACGATGTTGCGCCGCCGCAGGTCCAGGCCGATCGGGAGCCGGTCCTGGCCATTGTTGTATTTGGACAGGCGCCGGGCGGCGACGGCGCCGCGCAGGCCGGCCGCTCCGGCCAGTTCGGCATCGGAAAAGCCGCCCGTCTCGAGCGCGATTTCGAGATCGGAGGGCTGGCGCGCGTCATAATAAATGCCGGTGCGGTCCATGACCATGGACATCGGCCTGATTGCGGCACCGGGCCGGATCGAACGCAGGAAGCCGTCTTCGAAGGCGAGATAGGGAAGGCCGCGGCGCGCCGCCGCCCGCCGGGCCCGGCCGGCGGTAGCCTTATGGCCCCAGCCGGCAACCGCGCCGGAGCGGCCGGCGGCGAATAGGGCGCGCTTTGGCGTCAGGCCGGACATCGCGGCAACTTCGTCCCGCAGCCGCCACAGGCCGGCGGAAAAGATATGGATGAATTCATTCATTGCCTGATTCGGGATATGGGCACCGCGCAAGGGCGCGGGCGCGCTCACGTGCCGGTCTTAACTTCCGTCCGGCTTTCGGAAGCGGAGGACTTGAGGAATGCCTCGAGCGGCATGGCGCCGTCAATCAGCATGTCGCAGAGCGGCCCGAGCGCGATCCTGCGCCCGGCCTTGCCATAATAACTGCCGTACACCTGACAGGTGAGGCGAAGCAGCTTGACCAGGCGCTCATAGTGTTCGCGCCGGCCCACGGGCCGCAGCCGGAAAAAATCCGCCAGCCGCATGTGCGGCACGATTTCCGGGTGGTTATAGACGGCCTTGCCGAGGACCAGGGTCGGAATGCCGCGGCGCAGCGACTGATGGCAGGCCGTGGAATTGACGGCCGTAACCGAGATCGCGTTGTGCAAGAGCGGAACCAATTTGCCGGTATCGATGAAAAATACGCGGTCCGCGAGTCCGCATTTGGCGGCCTTATCGCGAATCAGCTTCGACAGATTGATGACGCCATTGTCGAGGGGATGATTCTTAAAGACCAAAATCGCATCGGCGCCGCCGGATGCGGCGAATTCGGCGATGCAGAACTCGACAAAATGGCGGACCGAGCCGAAGCCGCTGTGGTGCTTGATCTGGGAATCGCCGTTCAGTTGCAGCAGCGCAAGATGCGCAGGCCGGCCGAGACGGGCGATCCGTTCGAGGGCGCGCCGGGTTTCGAGACGGCGGCCCGGCCAGCTCGCGAAACGGCCGAACCAAAGTGCCGCCTCGCCGAGAATGTCGAGGTCGCGGTGCGCAACATAGCGCGGAAAGAGCGGCGTCAAAAGCAGCGAGCAGAAGTAATAGATGAAGCCGGACAGCATGTAGCGGAACTGGGAGCCTTCGAATTCGGGTTCCGGAGCGCGACCGCTGTCGGCCAGCTTGGCCTTGTCGACGCCGCCCAGATCGAGGCCGACGAAACGGGAATTGCCGTTTACGCCGTCGCGTTCGCAGGTAATCCAGTTGGGCCGCAGATAGCCTTCCTCAAGCACATGAACGGCTATGTCCATGGGCCGCAGCGCGGCGATGGCGGCGCGATGATAGGGACGGCAATCGCCGTATAGCACGATGTCGGTGACGTGCCGGCGAGCCGCCAGCGCAGTGAGCCAGGCCGGCCAATCGGCGAAGGAACGGCGGAAAATCAGTTTCTTGCCGAAACGCGCGTCGACAAAATCGCCGCCATTGATCACCACCCTGGCACAGGCATGGCCGCGGGCTTCAAGGGCGTTCTGCAGCTCCCGGTAAAAAGCGCCACAGGGTCCCTGCAACAGCAGAAAATTCCGCTTCCTTGAGCTCTTGCCGCTCATTGCCCCGCACCTATCGCTCAGCCGGCTTCGCCCACTTGGTCTTAGCCGATGCCGGATCGCTTGCCCCTCAGTAATTTCTTAGCCTCAATTTCGGGCGCTTCGCAAGCGATTGTTGAAACCCGTGATTCCCCGCCATAGGGGGGAATCATGTTGCAATCGTCCCGCTCTAACGCGGCCGCAGGCCGTTCATGAAGAGGGCAATGAGGGTCCTTTCGGCGGCCCGCATGTGGCCCCGGCCGTTGCCCAGGACGGCGCGGACCTGGACGTCGAAATCGGCATAGTGCTGGGTCGTCGCCCAGATGGCGAAGATCAAATGATGGGGATCGACGGGCGCCAGGCGGCCCGCCTCGCTCCAGGCGCGGATGATCGCCGCCTTGGCATCGACCAGGTCCTTGAGCGGACCTTTGAGGAATTTGCCGATCATCGGCGCGCCGTGCAGAATTTCATTGGCGAAGAGGCGCGAGGCTTCCGGCTTTTCGCGCGACAGATGCATCTTGGCGGCGATGTAGCGGGAAAGCTGATCCAGCGGATCGCCGGCGGCATCGATGGCGCGCAGCGGCTCGAGCCAGTTGGCCAGCGTGTGTTCGAGCACGGCGACGTAGATGTCTTCCTTGCGGCGGAAATAATAGAGGAGATTGGGTTTCGACATGCCGGCCCTGGCGGCGATCTGGTCGACAGTGGTGCCGCGGTAGCCGTAGACGGAAAACACCTCAAGCGCGGCATCGAGAATAAGTTGCTCATTCCGCGTCTGGATGCGGGTCTTGCGGGCGGCAACGGGTTTGGCCTGTGGCATTCCGGCATCCTCATAATTCTTGATCAAATGGTCAAGAGCGGATAGCGTCCGGCCAAACCCAATAATCGCCCCGGGGGAGGGATCATGGCGGCAAGCGCCGCAATCGAGGCCAGGGATTTAAGCCTTACCTTCGCCACGGCGGATGGGCCGGTTTATGCGCTGTCCAAGGTCGATCTTAGCGTGGCGGAGGGCGAATTCGTTTCCTTCATCGGCCCATCCGGCTGCGGCAAGACCACGCTGCTCAGGGTCATCGCCGATCTCGAAACGGCGAGCGAAGGGACGATCACAATCAACGGCATGAGCCCCGAGGAAGCGCGGCTCAAGCGCGCCTATGGCTATGTGTTCCAGGCGCCGGCGCTCTATCCGTGGCGCAACGTCGAGGGCAATGTCGGGTTGCCGCTGGAAATCATGGGGCTCGACAATCCGGCGGAACGCGTCCGGCGCAATCTCGAACTGGTCAATCTGGCGGGTTTCGAGAAGAAATTTCCCTGGCAGCTTTCCGGCGGCATGCAGCAGCGCGTGTCGATCGCGCGGGCGCTGGCCTTCGACCCGAAGCTGTTGCTGATGGACGAGCCCTTCGGGGCGCTCGATGAAATCGTCCGCGACAAGCTCAACCAGCAGCTCCTGGATTTGTGGGACAGAACCAAGAAAACCGTGGTGTTCGTCACCCATTCGATTCCGGAAGCGGTGTTCCTGTCGAGCAAGATCGTGGTGATGTCGCCAAGGCCCGGCCGCATCATCGACGTGATCGAGACAAAATTTCCGCGCCGCCGCACCCTCGATATCCGCGAGACGCCGGAATTCCTCAAGGTGGCGCACCGGGTGCGCGAGGGCCTCAGGGCGGGACGCAGCTATGAGGATTGATCCCAATAGCCGTCATCCCGGCGAAAGCCGGGACCCATCCTTCAACGCGGGGACTCTATTTGCGAGTCATCATCACACCGAGACATGGGTCCCGGCTTTCGCCGGGATGACGAATTTCCGATGAGTTCGGCCGCCGCCATAAAATCCTCAGCGCCCGAGGCCCGGAAGGGCCAGACCCTTCCCGTGGCGGCGATCTGCCTGGTCATCCTCGTTGTGTGGTACATCGCCGCAATCCCGATGAACTGGGTGGTGACGGAGGCCAGGATCGCCGAGGCCGGCGGCGGGCTCTACAACATTCTGGCAATCTCGTGGAACCATCCGCGGCCGGTGATCCCGGCGCCGCACCAGATCGCCGCCGAATTGTGGAACACCGTCTTCCTGGTGGCGCCGTGGGAGGCGAAGTCGCTGGTCTATCATTTGTGGGTGACGGTTTCCTCGACGCTGCTCGGCTTCGTCCTCGGCACGCTGCTCGGCATCGGGCTTGCCATCGCCATCGTGCATTCGAAGCTCCTGAGCAAGAGCCTGATGCCGTGGATCGTCGCCTCGCAGGCCATTCCGATCCTGGCCATCGCGCCGATGATCATCGTGGTGCTGGGTTCGCTGGGCCTCACCGGGCTGGTGCCGAAATCGCTGATCTCCATGTATCTGTGCTTCTTTCCCGTCACCATCGGCATGGTGAAGGGGCTGACGTCGCCGGAGCCGATGCAGCTCGACCTGATGCGCACCTACAATGCCAGTGTCGAGCAGGTTCTGTGGAAGCTGCGCTTTCCGGCTTCGGTTCCATTCCTGTTTGCCTCCCTCAAGGTGGCGGTGGCCATTGCGCTGACCGGCGCCATCGTCGGCGAGCTGCCGACCGGCGCCCAGGCCGGCATCGGGGCGCGCCTGCTCACCGGCTCCTATTACGGCCAGACCGCCCAGATCTGGGCGGCGCTGGTGGCGGCCTCAGCGGCGGCGGCAGGGCTCGTCCATGCGATCGGCGCCGCCGAACGGCTGACGGCGCGAAACATGGGGGCAAGCCCATGAACGCCGGCCTGCTGCGCAATGCCATTGCACCCGCGGCGTTCGGTGCCGCCGTGCTGATTTTCTGGCAGGCGGCGGTGCGGGGCTTCAATATTTCATTCGTGCTGCTGCCCGCGCCTTCCGATATCTGGGCCAAGCTCATCACGTCGCTGCCGATTCTGGGTGCGGATTTCGTGCAGACCTTCGTGCGCGCGGTCATTCCCGGCTGGATCATCGGCTGCCTGGCGGGATTTCTGACGGCACTGGTCTGCGACCGGGTGGATTTTCTCAAGCGCGGCCTGCTGCCGCTGGGCAATCTCGCATCGGCGCTGCCGATCGTCGGCGTGGCGCCGATCATGGTCATGTGGTTCGGCTTCGACTGGCAGTCCAAGGCGGCGATGGTCGTGGTGATGACCTTCTTTCCCATGCTGGTGAACGCCCTGGCGGGGCTCGCCGCCGCCGGCCACATGGAGCGGGACCTGATGCGCTCCTACGGGGCCGGCTGGCTGCAAACGCTGATCAAGCTGCGCCTGCCCGCCGCCATGCCGTTCATCTTCAACGCTCTCAAGATCAACTCGACTCTGGCGCTGATAGGCGCCATCGTGGCAGAATTCTTCGGGACCCCGATCGTCGGCATGGGATTCCGCATTTCGACGGAAGTGGGCCGCCAGGGCCTCGATCTGGTTTGGGCCGAGATCGCCATGGCAGCACTGGCGGGTTCGGCATTCTACGGTCTTCTCACGCTCATCGAGCGCGGGGTGACGTTTTGGCATCCGTCCTACCGAAAGTAGGCGGCAGATAAGGAGAAGGATCAAGATGACCAAGAGGACAATTGCCTTAATCGCGGCGCTGGCGATCATCGTCGCCGGTTACTTCGTGTGGAACAAATACTCCACGAAGCCGGTGCAAGCGGCGAAAGTCACGCTGCAACTGAAATGGGTCACCCAGGCGCAGTTCGCCGGCTACTACGTGGCCCTCAAGAAGGGCTACTACAAGGATGCGGGCCTCGATGTCACCATCAAGCCCGGCGGCCCCGACCTCGCGCCCGAGCAGGCGATCGCCGGCGGCGGCGCCGATGTGATCGTCGACTGGATGCCGGCCGCTCTCGCCTCGCGCGAGAAGGGCAACATGCTGGTCAATATCGCCCAGCCGTTCAAGCGCTCGGGCATGATGCTCACCTGCCGCAAGGAGACCGGCATCACCAAGCCGGAAGATTTCAAGGGCAAGACGCTGGGCGTGTGGTTCTTCGGCAACGAGTATCCGTTCCTGTCGTGGATGAGCCAGCTCAAGATCCCGACGACGGGCGGGGCCGACGGCGTCACGGTTCTCAAGCAGGGCTTCAACGTCGATCCGCTGCTGCAGAAACAGGCCGACTGCATCTCGACCATGACCTACAATGAATACTGGCAAGTGATCGAGGCCGGCATGAAGGCGGATGACCTGGTGGTGTTCAAATACGAGGACCAGGGCGTCGCCACGCTGGAGGACGGCCTCTATGTGCTGGAGGCCAAGCTGAAGGATCCGGCCTTCGTCGCCACCATGGCCAAATTCGTCAAGGCCTCGATGAAGGGCTGGAACGACGCCCGCGCCAATCCGGCCGAGGCGGTCAAGATCGTTCTCGAGAACGATACGACCGGCTCGCAGACGGCGGCGCACCAGACGACCATGATGGACGAGATCAACAAGCTCACCGAAGGTTCCGACGGCACACTCGACGTGGCCGCCGCCGACCGTACGGTGGAAACGCTGATGAAGGGCGGCTCCGATCCGGTCATCACCAAGAAGCCGGAAGGCGCCTGGACCAGCGTTGTGACCGACGCGGCGAAGGCCATGTAAGCAATCGGCGGGAGGGCCGGCTGCGGCCCTCCCATTTTCGTCAGCCTACGGAGGACATCATGTCAATCCTCATTCGCGGCGGCACTCTCGTCAATCACGACCATTCGGTCCGCGCCGACGTGCTGATCGACAATGGCAGGATCGCGGCCATCGGCGGCAAGCTCTCGGGCACCGAGACGATCGACGCCGGCGGCTGTTACGTGATGCCGGGCGGCATCGATCCGCACACCCACATGGAGCTCATGTTCATGGGCACCGTGTCGGCCGACGATTTCGAATGGGGCACCAAGGCCGCCCTTTCCGGCGGCACCACGATGATCGTCGATTTCTGCATTCCCGCACCCGGCGAGTCGATGCTCAAGGCCTATCAGGCCTGGCGCCACAAGGCGGAAAAGGCCTGCGCCGACTATTCCTTCCACATGGCGGTGACGTCGTGGAGCCCACAGGTCCACGACGAGATGGAGACCGTGGTCAAGACCTACGGCATCAACACCTTCAAGCATTTCATGGCCTACAAGGGCGCGCTCATGGTCAATGACGATGAACTCTATAATTCCTTCAAGCGCTGCGCCCAGCTGGGCGCCCTGCCGCTGGTTCATGCCGAGAACGGCGACGTGGTGGCGCGGCTGCAGGCCGATCTTTTGGCGCGGGGCGTGACCGGCCCCGAGGGCCATTCCTATTCCAGGCCGCCGGAGGTCGAAGGCGAGGCCGCCAACCGCGCCATCATGATCGCCGACATGGCGGGATGCCCGCTCTATATCGTGCACACGAGCTGCGAACAGACGCACGAGGCGATCCGGCGCGCCAAGCAGGCGGGCAAGCGCGTCTATGGCGAGCCCCTGGTGCAATATCTGGTGCTCGACGACAGCGAATACCAGAACAAGGACTGGGACCATGCGGCGGGCCGGGTGATGTCGCCGCCGTTCCGCAACAAGAAGCATCAGGACTCGCTGTGGGCCGGACTGCAATCGGGAACGCTGTCGGTGGTGGCCACCGATCATTGCTCGTTCACGGTGAAGCAGAAGCGCAACGGCTTGAAGAATTTCACCATGATTCCCAACGGCACCGGCGGGCTCGAGGACCGCATGCCGGTGTTGTGGAACGCCGGCGTCAACAGCGGCCGCCTGACCAAGGAAGAATTCGTGGCCGTCACCTCCACCAACATCGCGCGCATTCTCAACATGTATCCGAAAAAGGGCGCGGTGGCGGTGGGCAGCGATGCCGACATCGTCATCTGGGACCCGAAGGCGACGAAGACGATTACCGCCAAGAAACAAGTGAGCCGCATCGAATACAACGTGTTCGAAGGCTATGAATGCAAGGGCGCGCCAAGGACGGTGCTGTCGCGCGGCCGCATCGCCTGGACCGAGGGCGACATGCGGGCCAAGCCCGGCGATGGCGATTTCGTGGCGCGGCAGCCGAATGCCCCGGTGCATGTGGCGAATGCGATCTGGAAGGGGATGACGCAGCCGCAGCCGGTGAAGCGGGTGGAAGTGACGCCTTAAACTAAAGACCGAGTTGGGAATCATGAAGCCCCTGGAACAGCACAATGCGTTCTACCGGCCCCTGTGGCGGCGCGTCGCCATCGTCTGTTGCGTGGCGCTCTGGCTGGCATTTGAGCTCTATCACGTGCGGGATGGCCTGTGGATCGCCGTGGCGAGCGGTTTTCTGGCCTACGCCATTTGGACATTCTTTATCAACTGGCCGAAGACACCGGACAAACCAACGGAGATGTAAGAGCGGAAATTGCGGCGGCAGCGCATTTGCGCACCTGGCGAGGGTCGCAAAGTCGCGGGAGAATTGTTGACTTCATGGTATATACTGCCTATGATATTTGTATATACGGAGAACAGGCCATGACTTTCTATGTCAAGGATCCGGCAACCGACGAGGCGGTGCGGCGGCTGGCGAAACTCAAGAACAAAACGCTTACCGAGACGATCCGCGAGGCGGTGGAGAAAGAGTTACGGAAGGAGCGGCGCGGGACGTTGCCACAGAGGCTGGACGCAATCGCGCAGCGGCTTTCCAAGTTTCCGCGAAGCGGGTTGGAGGCGGACAAGGCGTTTTTCGACGAGCTTTCCGGCGATATGTGATGTTTGTCGATGCCTCGGCCATCATTGCTATCCTGACCTATGAACCGGAAAAAGAGCACTTTGAAACGACGCTGAAGAATGCGGATGAGATCATTACGTCGCCGCTCGCGATCTATGAGGCAGTCCTTGGAATTGTGCGCAAATTGTCGTGCAGTATCCGGGATGCGCGGCGCGCTGTCGCCGATTTTCTCAAGGAGGCCGAAGCGGAGATCGCCAATATTGATGAAGGCATTGGAGACATGGCGCTCGATGCCTTTGATCGTTTCGGCAGGGGACGCCACCGCGCCGCGCTCAACATGGGCGATTGCTTTGCCTATGCGTGCGCGAAGATGCATCGCGTGCCCCTGCTTTGCAAGGGCGATGACTTCGTTCATACCGACATCGCCATCGCTTGAAAGTTCCTCATGACATCGAAAACCAATCTCACCATCAATCCGCAGCGGCTGTGGGATGCGATCATGGAGACCGCCAAGTTCGGCGCCACGGCGAAGGGCGGCATCAAGCGGCTGACCGTCTCGGATGAAGACAAGAAGGTGCGCGACTGGTTCAAGGCGCAATGCGAGAAGCTCGGCTGCAAGGTGCAGGTCGATGCCTGCGGCAGCATGTTCGCGACAAGGCCGGGGAAGCGGAAGGATGTGGCGCCCATCGCCATGGGATCGCATCTCGACACGCAGCCGACGGGGGGCAAGTTCGACGGCGTGCTGGGCGTGCTGGGCGCGCTCGAGGCGATGCGCAGCATGGTCGACATGGGCTACGAGACCAATGCGCCGCTGATGATCGTCAACTGGACCAACGAGGAGGGCTCGCGCTTTGCCCCGGCCATGCTGTGCTCGGGTGTCTATGCGGGGGTGTTCACGCCGGACTTCGCCTACTCGCGAGCGGACCGCGACGGCATCAAGTTCGGCGATGAATTGAAACGCATCGGCTATCTGGGACCGGAGCCCGCGGGCTCGATCAAGTTCCAGGCGATGTTCGAGCTGCACATCGAGCAGGGGCCGATCCTCGAGGCCGAGAGCAAGACGATCGGCGTGGTCACCGGCGTGCAGGGCATGCGCTGGTACGAGGTGACGGTGAAGGGCCAGGAATCGCATACGGGTGCCACGCCGATGGGGTTGCGCAAGAATGCGCTGCTGGGGGCCGCGCGGATGATCGAGGCGATCCATCAAGTGGGCATGGGGCATCTGCCGGGCGTGGCGAGCGTCGGGCTCATCGAAAACCGGCCCAACAGCCGCAATGTGGTGCCGGGCGAAGTATTCTTCACCGTCGACCTGCGCCATCCCGACGAGACCGTGCTCGACAGGATGGAGATGGAATATCAAGCGGCATTGCCGAAGATCGCATCCGAGCTGAGGCTCGAGCTGGAAGAAAAGCGCATCTGGAAATCGCCGGCGGTGAAGTTCGCGCCGGAACTGATTGAATGCGTGCGGCAGGGCGCGACTCAGGCCGGTTACACGATGCGCGAGATGGCATCGGGCGCGGGGCATGACGCCGCCTATATCGCGCGCGCCGCACCGACGACCATGATCTTCGTGCCCTGTCTCGGCGGCATTTCGCACAATGAGGCGGAATCGACCAGTTTCGATGAATGCGGCGCGGGCTCGCAGGTTCTTCTCAACGCGGTTCTCGAATACGACCGGAAATTCGCGTGACGGCGGGCGATTAGCGATCTAAGAAAGCCACCTCATTCAACGGGAGAAGAACATGAGCATCAAGCGGATCGGCGCGGGAAACCGCATGAGCGAGGCGGTCATTCACGGCGGCAAGGTCTATCTGGCGGGCTTCGTGGCGGAGAAGACGGTGGGCAAATCGGTCAAGGAACAGACCAAGGATATTCTCGACCAGATCGAAGAGACGCTGAAAGAAGCGGGCAGCGACAAGACCAAAATTCTCAAGGCCAATATCTGGCTCACCGACATCAAGACCTTCGCCCAGATGAACGAAGCCTGGGATGCCTGGGTGGTCAAGGGCCAGACGCCGGCCCGGGCGACGGTCGAATCGAAACTCGCCGCCCCGGGCCTCGACGTCGAGATCATGGTGGAAGCGGCGATCTAGCCGGCCCATGAAGGTTCTCGTCCTCGGCGCCGGCATCGCCGGCATCACCACGGCCTATGAGCTCAATCGCGACGGCCACGAAGTGACGGTGATCGAGCGCGAGGTGGAGCCGGCCTCCCTCACGAGCTATGCCAATGCCGGGCTGCTGGCGCCGGGCCATGCCTATGCCTGGTCGTCGCCGGCGGCGCCGGGCATTCTGCTGCGCTCGCTGTGGCGCGGCGATCAGGCGCTGCGGCTCAAACCCCGGGCCGACCCGGCCTTCTGGCGCTGGATGTGGGGCTTCTGGAAGGAATGCACGGCGGAGCGCGCGGCACTCAACACCATCCGCAAGGTGCGGCTGTGCAACTATTCGCAAGGCGTGTTTCACGAGACGCTGGCGCGGACAAATGTCAAATATGACGGGCGCGGCGGCGGACTCCTTTATCTCTACCGCAGCGAGGCAGCGCTGGCGGCGGCGGCCGTAAAATCCAAGATTCTCTCGGAAAACGGCTGCGACATCGCAACTCTCGACCGCGACGGCGTGGCGCGCACCGACCCGGCCCTGGCGCCGGTGAAGGAACGATTTGCCGGCGCGCTCTATGCCAAGAACGACGAGAGCGGCGATTGCCGGCTGTTTTCGCGCAATTTATCGGAGTGGCTCAAGGGCCAGGGCGTTGTCTTCAAGTTCGGAACCACGGTAACCGGATTTGAAAGTTCTGCCGGCCGCATCGCGGCGGTGGTGACGGACAAGGGAAGCGAGCGCGCCGAAGCAGTGGTGCTGTGCCTGGGCGTCTACAGCCCGCACCTGGCGCGGCAGCTCGGGCACGAGTTGCCGATCTATCCGGTGAAAGGCTATGCGATAACGGCGCCGGTGGCGGGGCGCAACAACCCGCCAACCATCGGCGGCGTCGACGAGGATACGCTCGTCGCCTATGCGCCCTATGGCGACCGGGTGCGGGTCACGGCCGCGGCGGAATTTTCCGGCTACGACCGTTCGCACCGCCCGGAGGATTTCCGCACCATGATTATCACCATGCGGAATTTGTTTCCCGATGGCGCCGACTGGACCAGGGCCGAGTTCTGGGCCGGCCTCAGGCCCATGACGCCGCAAGGCACACCGATTCTCGGCGGCTCGCGTCTCGCCAATTTGTGGTTCAACACGGGCCAGGGCCATATGGGATGGACCATGAGCCATGGCGCGGCGCGAATTACCGCCGATCTGATCGCCGGCAAGGCGCCGGCGATTCCGCTCGAGGGCATGACGGCGCCGGCCTGAGCGCCACATTGTCGCCGCATCCGGCGCTATGTTGCGCCGCAACAAAAATATGCAGAGGAATAGTTGATGAGACATTTTTTCGCGGCGCTATGCGCCTGCGCGTTATTCGTGGGCGGTGTGGCCGAAGCCAAGACGATCACCGGCTGGGCCTCCTATTACAAATCGGGCAAGCGCACCGCCAATGGCGAGAGCTTCAACCCGATGGGGATGACGGCGGCGCACCGCACGCTGCCCTTCGGCACAAAGGTTTTGGTAACCAACCTGCGAAACGGCCGGACCGTCGTGGTGCGCATCAACGACCGCGGGCCCTTCATCAAGGGCCGGGTGATCGATCTCAGTCTTGGAGCGGCAAGAATCGTCCGTCTCAACCAGTCGGGTATCGCAAAGGTCAAGTTCGAAGTGCTGGAATAGCCCGCTTTCCAGCGAAGTGGAATCGCTTTGCCGAAAAAATCAGGCCGCGCTGAGCCTCTCGGCTTCCCTCAGAGCCGCTTTGGCCTCGCGGGCGATGGTCCCAACTTTCTCCACCATGTCGAAAGTCTGACCGGTGCGCAGCAGGACTTCCAGTTCGTGACAGGCATGCTGGGCGCGCTTGGCGCCGATGCTGATGCAGATGGATTTCAGCGCATGGGCGGCATCGGCAAGATCGAGATCGTCGCCGGCATATTGCAGCGCCTCGATCTTGCGCAGGGATTCAGGCACGTTCTTGACGAATAGGTTCACGACGCGGCGAAACAGAGCATCGTTGCCGCCGATCGCCTTGAGTACCGCCACCGCGGCCGCATCGATCACCGGCAATACTTCGGCCATGTCTCCGGCAACCAGTCCCGTTTGGCGCATCACATTGGCTTAACCACGAGAAGTTAAGAATCGCCTGATCCCGCCAGTCTAACGAGTCGTTAACAGGCGCCGTCCTAGTTTGCCGGCAAGGGCATCAGGAAGGCCGATGACCAGTATAGACGATGCAATTGACGCCGTGGCGGCGGCGCGCCGGCGCATACTCGTGGTCGACGACGACCCGCTCGTACGCGAGGTGATGATCGCGCTATTCGCGGATGCGGGCCATGCGGTGACCTGCGCCGAGAACGGCGAGGACGCATGCAAGATCGCCGCGCGGCAGAACTTCGACCTGGCGGTGATCGACCTCGGTCTGCCCGGGCTCGACGGCTTCGGACTGCTGAAATACCTGCGGCTGGAGCCGAAATCGGCCGATCTGCCGATCATCGTGGCGACGTCGGCGGACGATCCCCAGTCGATCGAACGCGCCTACAAGCTGGGGGCGTCGTCCTTCGTCACCAAGCCGATCAACTGGCCGCTGTTCATTCATCACGCCCAGTTCGTGGCGAGAAACGGCGACATCGAGCGCGAGTTGCGCCGCACCAGGACGGAAGCCGTCGCCCTGGTGAAGATGAAGAACAGCCTGTTCCGGGTCATGAGCCATGAGCTCAAGACACCGCTCACCGCCTTGATCGGCCTGACCGGCGTTCTGGCCGGCGCGCTCAAGGGCAAGATCGAGGACATCGAATCCGAACATCTCGAGCACATCGTCGATGCGGCGCAAAGGCTTAACGGCATGGTGACCGACATCATCCTGCTGTCCAAGGCAATGGCGGGGCCCGGACGCCTGGCGATTGCCGCCACCGAGGCCGCGGCGCTGCTCGACGACGGCATCGTCGGGCTGAAGTTCAAGGCCAGGCAGAGAAGCGTGCGGATCGATACCAGGCCCCCGGCGCCGGGATTGCTGGTGGATTGCGACGCACAACTGCTGCGCCAGGCCATCAAGAAACTCGTCGACAACGCCATCAAGTTTTCGCCGGCCGGCGGCACGGTGGAAATATGGGCCGAAGAAGACGGCGGATATCTCACAATAGCGGTGCGCGACAACGGCCCCGGCCTGTCGCCGGCAGGCCTCGAACAATGCCTGATGCCCTTCGTCCAGGACGACATGAGTTATGGGCGGCCGGCCGAAGGTCTCGGCCTGGGGCTGCCCATCGCCAAGGCGATCTGCGAAGCCCATGGCGGTGCGCTGATCTGCACGTCGGCGCCGGGCGAAGGCCTGACAGCCTCGATCCGGCTGCCGGCGCGGGCGGCGCAAGTTTCCAACGCCGCCCGATACCCTTGACGAAACCCGCCGCGGTTGCTTGGCTCGCCGCAACCAGGGAGGGGATTCATGAAGATCGTTCACAGCGACGAACACCGGGCGCATTTCCCGCAGGGCGAAATCTACGGCGGCGAGTTCGTGACACCCTTCGAGCGGCCGTCGCGCGTCGAATATATCCTGCGCGAACTGAAGAAGCGGAAGATGACGGACATCGTGGCGCCGGGGCGGCTCGACATGGGCGCCGTGCGCAAGGTGCACGACAAGGGGTTTCTGGAATTCCTCGAAAAAGCCTGGAGCGAGTGGGTGGCGGCCGGATACCGCGGCGAGATCGTGGTGACAATGATTCCGACGCGCTCCATGCGGCAGCGCTGCCCGCGGCAGATCGACGGCAAGGCCGGCTACTACGCGCACTCGATCGAGACCTGCATCACGGCGGGGACCTGGGATGCGGCGCGGGCCTCGGCGGCGGTGGCGCTGACGGGGCAGAAGATCGTGGCATCGGGAGCGGGCGCCGCCTTCGCGCTGTGCCGGCCGCCGGGGCATCATGCCCATGACGATCTCTATGGCGGCTATTGCTTTCTCAACAATGCGGCGATCGCGGCGCAGGCCTTCCGCGACGCGGGCGCGGCGCGGGTGGCCATTCTCGATATCGATTTTCACCACGGCAACGGCACCCAGGATATTTTCTATACGCGCAAGGACGTGCTGTTCTGCTCGCTGCATGCCGACCCCGACCAGATGTATCCGTTCTTTCTGGGTTACAAGGACGAGACCGGCGCGGGCGCGGGCCAAGGCTACAATTTCAACTATCCCATGCCGCCGGGCACGGCCTATGGCGTGTGGGGCAAGGCGCTTGAGGACGCCTGCCGCAAGATCAAGGCCTTCAAACCCGACGCGCTGGTGGTGTCGCTGGGCGTCGATGCCTTCAAGGACGATCCGATCAGCTTCTTCAAGCTCACCTCGTCGGATTTCAAGACCTGCGGCGGGCGCATCGCCAAACTGAAACTGCCGACGCTGTTCGTCATGGAGGGCGGCTATGCCATAGAGGCCATCGGCGTCAATACGGTGAATGTGCTGGAGGGTTTTCTCGATGGCTGAGAAGCGCAAGATGGCGGTGGCCATTACCCAGATGGCCTCGGCCCATGACTGGGCGAAGAATTGCGACAAGGCGGAGGCGCTGACGCGCGAGGCCGCCAAGCAGGGCGCCAATGTCGTGCTGCTGCAGGAACTTTTCGACGGCGATTATTTCTGCATCGAGCAGCATGCCAAGTTCCTGGGCCAGGCGCGGGAGCTCGAGCGGCACCGGACCGTGGCGCGATTCGCGGCGCTGGCCAAGGAACTGGGCGTGGTCCTGCCGGTCAGCGTGTTCGAGCGGGCGGGCAACGCCCATTACAACACGACGGTGATTGTCGATGCCGACGGAAAGCGGCTGGGCCATTATCGCAAGACCCATATTCCCGATGGGCGCGGCTACCAGGAGAAATTCTATTTCTCGCCGGGCGACACGGGCTTCAAGGTGTGGGATACGGCGGCGGGGCGAATTGGGCTTGGCATCTGCTGGGACCAGTGGTTTCCCGAATGCGCGCGCTCCATGGCGCTGATGGGGGCGGAGCTCCTGCTCTATCCCACCGCCATCGGCTCGGAACCGCCCAATCCCGATTATGACTCCAGCACACACTGGCAGAACACCATGCGCGGCCATGCCGCCGCCAACATCATGCCGCTGGCCGCCGCCAACCGCGTGGGGAAGGAAACCGCGCCGGACGGGCGTTTCAATATTTTCTATGGCCGCTCATTCATCAGCGACTGGCAGGGCGAGAAAGTCGAAGAGATGAACCGCACGGAAGAGGGCGTGCGGGTTCACAGCTTCGACCTCGACGCCATCGGCGAATTGCGCCGCTCCTGGGGCGTGTTCCGCGACCGCCGGCCGGAAATGTACGGCGCGCTCATGACGCTGGACGGGCGCAGCCGGAGTGCGGCGAACTAGAATTTCGGCCGCTTCTTCTTGTCCATGTACCAGCCGCCAAGGGCCTTTTCATATGCAAGGCCGGCGCGGAAGCAGCGGGCATCGTCCCAGGTGCGGGCGACGATCTGGATGCCGGTCGGCACGCCATATGAGGTGAAGCCCGAGGGCACGGCGAGCACCGGGCAATTGTGCAGCATGTTGAACTGGTGGGTCATCACCCAGCCATATTCGGGATCGGCCTTCTTGCCGTTGACGGTGAAGGTTTCGTCCCAGGGATCGTGATCGGCCTTGACCGCGGCAAGATTGTTGGTGGGGCAGACGAAAACATCGTGGCCCGCCAGCACGGGCCCGAGTGTCCGGTACATTTGATGGATGCGGGCCCAGGGCTTGTGAATGTCGTCCATGGCCGAATTGCGCTCGACGGCATCGGCGAATTTGAGCGCGTAATCGGTCATCAGGTGAGCGCTCTTCTTCCGGTGCCAGACGGTCTGGCGGCCGAAATCCATCATGTTGTACCAGTGGAAGCAATCGCGATCGACATCCGCGGTCCAGCCGAGATCGACCTCTTCCGCTTTGGCGCCGAGCGCGCGGAAGACTTCAATGGCGGCAAGCGTGTTCTTGCGCACCTCGGCATCGACCTCGACGTAACCGAAGTCGGCCGAATAGGCGATCTTCATGCCCCTGATGCTGTCGGCCTTCATCGGCAGCCTGGCGCGTTGGCGGATCGAATCGTGGTCGAGCGGATGGGGGCCGGCCGTCACCGACTGCATGAGAGCGGCATCGGCGATCGTGCGCGTCATGGGTCCGCAATGGTTGAAGCGGTCGTAGTTGGCCGGCGGGCCGTCCGGGGTGCGGCCGTGCGGCGGCTTGAAGCCGACGACGCCGCAAGCGGAGGCGGGAATGCGGATCGAGCCGCCGATGTCGGTGCCGGTGGCCAATGTCGCGAAACCCGCCGCCAAGGCCGCGCCGGAACCGCCGGAGGAGCCGCCTGGCCCATAATCGCGGTTCCACGGATTGACGGTATTGCCCCAGATGCGGGAGCGGGTGACGCCCGACAGGCAGAATTCCGGCGTGGTGGTGCGGGCGAAGACGATGGCGCCGGCCTGTTGCAGGCGCTCGATCGACGGATCGGAATGGTCGTCGATGTGATCCTTGAAAATGAGCGAGCCCTGGGTGGTGCGCTTGCCGGCGACGCGCTGGGCGTCCTTGACGGCGAGGGGGATGCCTTCGAGGGGCTTGAGTTTTGCGCCCCGCTTCATGTAGCGGGCTTCCGACTGCCGCGCCGCGGCCATGGCCTCGTCGAAATAGCGGTCGGCGAAGCAATTGATGGGCGGGTTCAGTTTTTCCGTCCGGGCGACGAGGGCGGCGAGCAGTTCCACCGGCGACAGCTTGCGAGACTTGTAAAGTTTCAGGGCTTCGGTGGCGGAGAGATAGCAGAGATCGTCATTGGTCATGGACAGGCTCGGTGGGTTGGCGCTAGGCAATGGCGGAGAGTTTGAACCGGAATTGGGAGAAAAGTCCATGGCTGGCAGGCTGCAGGGCAAGACGGCGATGGTGACGGCGGCGGGCCAAGGCATCGGCCGCGCCTCGGCCATCGCCATGGCGAAGGAGGGCTGCAAAGTCTGGGCCACCGACATTCGCGAGGATTTGCTCAAGACCCTGGAGAAAGAACAGGCGGGGATCGAAACCTTCGTCCTCGATGTGCTGAAGCAGGAGCAGGTCGATCAGGCGGCCAAGCGCGTGGGCCTGCCCGACATCCTGTTCAACTGTTCGGGCCATGTGCATGCCGGTACCATTCTCGAGACCGACGACAAGGCCTGGGACTTTTCCTTCGACCTCAACGTCAAGGCCCATTACCGCACGATGAAGGCTTTCATGCCGGGCTGGCTGGCGCGCGGCCGCGGCACCATCGTCAACATGGCCTCGGCCGCCTCGTCGATCAAAGGCGTGCCCAACCGTTTCGTCTACGGCGCCACCAAGGCGGCGGTCATCGGCATGACCAAGGCGCTGGCCGCCGACTTCACGTCCAAAGGTATCCGCGTCAACGCCATTTGCCCGGGCACGGTGGAAAGCCCGTCGCTGATCGAGCGCATGAAGGCCCAGGGCGACTTTGAAAAGACCCGGGCCGCCTTTGTTGCCAGGCAGCCGATGGGGCGCATGGCGGAGGCAAGCGAGATCGCCACGCTCGTGGTCTACCTGGCGAGCGATGAATCGGCCTTCGTGACCGGCCAGACCTTCGTGATCGATGGCGGCTGGTCGGTTTGAGCGCGGCGAACCGACCCCATTGGCAAGGGCCTCACTCCCGGCATAGGATAGGCTTACAACCGCCATCCAGAAGCGCGGGGGGAGGGAAAATCTTGGCTGCAGGCCGATCCGCCATCGAGGCGAAGGGCGTCACGAAGTTGTTTCAGGGCACGGGTTCGGAGGCGGTGCGCGCCCTCGATCACGTGTCGGTCACCATCGGAGAGAATGAGTTTTTCACGCTGCTCGGGCCTTCGGGCTGCGGCAAGACCACATTGCTACGCCTGATCGCCGGCTTCGATTATCCGACCGAAGGCGAAATCCTGCTCTATGGCGAGGACATTGCACCCTTGCCGCCCTACAAGCGGCCAGTGAACACGGTGTTCCAGAATTACGCGCTGTTCCCGCACATGACGGTGGCGCAGAACATCGGCTTCGGCCTGGAAATGCTGGGCAAGCCAAAGGCCGAAATCGATGCGCGGGTCGCGGAAATGCTGCGGCTGGTGCGCATGGAAGAGCTCAAGGACCGCAAGACCAGCCAGATTTCCGGCGGCCAGCAGCAGCGCGTGGCGCTGGCCCGGGCGCTGGCGCCGGCGCCGAAAGTACTGCTGCTCGACGAACCGCTATCGGCGCTCGACGCCAAGCTGCGCAAGGACATGCAAATCGAATTGAAGCGACTGCAGCACGAGACCGGCATTACCTTCATCTTCGTCACCCACGACCAGGAAGAAGCGCTCACCATGTCGGATCGCATCGCCGTCATGTCGAAGGGCAAGATCCTGCAGGTCGGTTCACCGCACGACATCTATGACCGGCCGTCGGAGCGTTTCGTCGCCAATTTCATCGGCGAAACCAATTTCCTCGAAGGCGATGTGCAGAGCCTCGGCACGGACAAGGCGAAGATCAAGCTTGCTTCGGGGGCAATAATCCAGGCTTTCCTGCCGGAAAACTTTTTGCCAAAGGGTAAGGTGACGGTCGTCATCCGGCCGGAACATGCGCGGCTGAGCAAGGAAAAAGCGGCGGCACTGAAGGGGGTTCTCGAAACCATCGTCTATTTCGGTACCGACACGCATTATCATGTGCGGCTCGACAACGGCGCCGAATTCACCGTGCGCCAGCAGAACAGCCGCACCGACCGGGTGGATTTCGCCCAAGGCGCCAAGGTCGGCATCGCCGTCGACGCCGGCGCGGCCCAGATCTTGCGGGACTGACGATGGCGGAACCCGTTTCAAGAGCCGAGCAGGCCGCCCGCCAGGTGGAACAGGCGCAGACGTCGCGCAACCGGCTGCTCACCATGCCGGCCGTCGCCTTTATCGCGCTCTTCGGCGTGGCGCCGCTGCTCATCATCGTGGTCTATTCGTTTCTTCAGGCCGGACCCTATGGCGGCGTGGTGTGGAAGTTTTCGACCGACGCCTATCTGAACTTCCTGTTCCAGAAAGATATCTTCGACGATACGCTGCAATTCGTTCCGGACTATCTGCTCATCTATTTCCGCTCAGTGGTCTTTGCCCTGGCGACGACGGCGATCTGCCTGGTGTTCGGCTTTCCGACCGCCTATTTCATGGCGACCAGGCCGCCCAACCAGCGCAATTGGTGGGTGTTGTTGATCACCATTCCGTTCTGGTCGAACCTTCTGGTGCGGACGATCGCCATCATGTTCATCATCCGCGACGAGGGCCTGATCAACGATGTGCTGCTGGCGCTGCATGCGATCGACCGGCCGATCACCATACTTTACAGCAATTTCGCCATCATGCTCGGCCTGCTCTATTCTTATCTGCCGTTCATGGTGCTGCCGCTCTATTCGAGCCTCGAGAAGCTCGACTTCCGGCTGGTGGAGGCCGGCTACGATCTCTATGCGACGCGCCGCAAGGTGCTGTGGCGGGTGATCGTGCCGCTGTCGATGCCGGGGATCGTCGCCGGCTGCCTCTTGGTGTTCATTCCCGCCCTTGGCGCCTATGTGACGCCGCTGATCCTGGGCGGCGGCACGCATCTGATGATCGGCGATCTGATCGCCCAGCAATTCGGCTCGGGCCGCAACTGGCCGCTGGGTGCGGCGCAGGCGCTGATCCTGATGGTGGCGGTGCTAGTGGCGCTTTATTTCTACGTGCGCAACACCTCGGGCAGGGTGAAACATGGCTAAGGCGGCAAAGCCCATCGACCTCAAGACGCAGCCGGGATTCCGCGCCATGGCGGTGGCCTGCGTGTTCCTGCTCTATGCGCCGATCGTCATCCTGATGATCTTCTCGTTCAATTCCGGCATCGCCATCACCCGCTTCGAGGGCTTCAGCGGGCATTGGTATGTGAGCGCCATCTTCAACGAGGAATTCCACAGCGCCGCCAGGAACACGCTGACGATTTCGGCCTCGGCGACGCTTCTTTCGACCATGGCCGCGACGCTGGCCGCGGTCGGCACGACGCGGGTGAAGCCGTGGTCGGGCATGCCGGCGGCCTTCATGGTGATCAATCTGCCGCTGATGGTGCCGGAAATCATCACGGCGGTGGCCACGCTTTCTTTCTTCGCGCTGCTGGCGGGCCTGTTCGGCATCAATTTCGGCATCGGCAACCTGATCATCGCCCACACCGTGTTCTGCATTCCCTTTGCCTATATGCCGATCAAGGCAAGGCTGGAGGACATGGACCTGACGCTGGAAAATGCCGCCGCCGATCTCTACGCCACCCCGTGGAACGCCTTCCGGCGGATCACCCTGCCGCTGCTGGTTCCCGGCATCATGTCCGGCCTGGCGCTGGCCTTCATCGTGTCGTTCGACGATTTCACCATCACCCAGCTGGTGGCCGGCCCGGGGCAGACAACCTTGCCGTTGTTCATCTGGAACCAGATCCGCCGGCCGATGACGCCGGAAATCAATGCCATCTCGACCATCCTGCTGATGGTCTCGATCGGCTTCGTCGCCGTGTCGTTCCTCATTGCGCGCAGGCGCAAGCCGACATAAATTCAATAGAAAGAAGGAGAGTGAGTATGAAGAAGACAATGTTGACGTCCGTCCTGGCAGCCGCTTTGCTGGCCGTGGCGGGACCCGCGCTCGCGGCGGGCGAACTCCATATCTACAACTGGGGCAACTATACCAACCCCGAGCTGGTCAAGAAATTCGAGAAGGCCTTCGACGTCAAGGTAACGCTCGACGACTATGACTCGAACGAAACCATGCTGTCCAAGGTGCGGGCCGGAAACACCGGTTACGATATCGTGGTGCCGTCGGACTACACGGTCAAAATCATGATCGACGACGGCCTGCTCGAGAAGACCGAACCGAACAAGATGGAGAACTTCAAGAACGTGCGGCCGGAATTCGTCGACATCTACTGGGACAAGGGCCGCAACTATACGGTGCCGTGGCAGTTCGGCATGACGACGTTCACCATCAACACGGCCAAGTACAAGGGCGACTACAATACGCTCGCCATCATGTTCAATCCGCCCGACGAGCTCAAGGGCCGCATCAACATGCTCGACGACATCAACTCGGTGATCCATGCCGCGGAACGTTACCTCGACATCCCGCGCTGCGGCGCCGACAAGGCCAATCTCAAGAAGCTCAACGATCTGCTGCAATCGGCCAAGCCCTTCTGGCGCACTTTCAGCTATGACACCCAGGCGAAGATCACCTCGGGCGATGTCGACGTGACCCAGGACTGGAATGGCGATTCCTATCGCATCCGCCAGCAGCTTCCGACCGCCGCCTTCGCCTACACCAAGGAAGGCATCGAAGGCTGGATGGACAATGTGGCGGTGCTGAAGGGCGCGGCGAACCTGGAAAACGCAAAACTCTTCCAGAACTTCATGATGGATCCGCAGAACGCCGCTCTGGCTTCGGATTTCGCCGGTTATGACAATGGCGTTACCGGCAGCCATGAATACATGTCCAAGGATCTCGCCGCCTCGCCGGAGCTGAACCGGCCGGCCGCCGCGCCGGTTCCGGAATTCGTGCCGCCGTGCCCGCCGGATGTGGTTGAAATCTACAACAAGATCTGGACCAACCTGAAGAAGTAAGGCTCAGGCCCTGTACGACATCGTCATGCCCGGCCTCGTGCCGGGCATTTTCGTTTGTGGACGAAGCGTATGTGTCAGATCGTGATTCCCGGAAGTTTCAATCCCTGCTCTTTCGCGCAATCGACGGCGATCCGGTAGCCGGCGTCGGCATGGCGCATGACGCCGGTGCCGGGGTCGTTCCACAAGACGCGCTCAAGCCTTCGCGCCGCATCGCCGAGAAGCCCAACGGAGACGGGACGGCTCGCGTCCGGCGAGCCGAGGTTCGGTCACCTTCTCCTGCGGGGCAGAAGGAAGAGGGCCCTGCCCGGAATGATTATTTAAGCCGCGACATCAATGCGCGCTTGTGCGCGGCGGTTCGACGGTCTGACGGTAATCTCAATGTGCTGTCCCAGCGCCGTGAGCGCCAGCATGAGACGCTCCAGCGAAATACCCCTGAGCTTGTAGTTGCGGATCGCCGAGATCTTGGGTTGCGGCATAGCGAGCAACTCCGCCGCGTCCGACTGGCTGAGCCTTCGGCTTTCGACGATATCATTGATCTTCTTTGCCAGGATCGCCTTTGCCGTCAGTTCTTCCGCATCCGGAAATCCCAGATCGGCAAGGACATTGTCCGTACCGCGATATTTGGCTTTTGCGGCCATGTCATTGTTCTCCATCGGAGCGGTGGCGTTGAAGCAATGCTTTGAGTCTTCGTTCGATCAGGTCAACATCAGGCCCGGGCGTTTTGCGGCCCGACTTCGACTTCTTCTGGA
>JANMQL010000173.1:0-2877 GCA_031370475.1 Hyphomicrobiales bacterium
TACACCTACGAACATTCACCCCGTTGATGTTCAACCATCGCCGACCATCCTCCGACGTGGCTAGGGCGCCGGTGGAGATTGCCAAGGCTGTTTCAACCTGATGGAAACCCAGATCGGAAGCTATGTATTTGAGCAGCAGTAGCGCTGGGTCGCCGCGGTTCACATGGGTTTCCGGCAGGCTCAACCAGGCGGCGGCAAGCACGGCGGCGCCGAGGACCGACAGCAGCCAGAAGCTCGTCCGCCAGCCGGCCAGTGTGTCGAGCGCGCCGCCCAGCACGGGTGCGATCATCGGCGCCACCACGAAGGCCATGGTGATATAGGAAATGACGCTGGCCGATTTGTCGCGGTCATAGACATCGCGCACCATGGCGCGGGCCAGGACGATGCCGGCAGCACCCCCCAGCGCCTGGACGAGGCGCGCGGCGATCAATAGCTCAATGGTGGGCGCCACGGCGGCCAGCAGGCTGGCGATCACAAACAGCGTCATGCCGCCGAGCAGCAGGGGCCTCCTGCCGAAACGGTCCGACAGGGGGCCGTAGAACAACTGGCACACCGCCATGCCGACGAGATAGAGGGTGAGGGTAAGTTGCGCCACGCCGTAGGAAATGCCGAACTCGCCCTGCAGGCCCGGCATCGAAGGCATGAAGATATTGAGCGCCAGCGGACCGATGGCGCTGATGGCGACGAGAATGAGAAAGGAGGGGCGGGCGGCCGTGGCGTCCATCGCCGCCTTATTGCCCTTCCGGCCGCACGCCGCAAGGCCCGGCCCATTGACCGGGCGCGGATCGCGGCGGGCGCGGTCTTCGTGTTCCGCGCCTGAGGCGCGCCGCAGTTCCGGAATTTCATTACCAAGATTTCATCGAGGGCGGGACGAATCGTCAGTGTTTTGTCAGGCGACGCAGGCTAGTTCGGCCGGCACGGCGCAACCGCTTCAAGGAGACCAATCGTGATCGCCCTACAACATATTCATCCCATGCTCGTTCATTTCCCCATCGTCCTCGTCTTCATTCTTGCGGCCTTCGACCTTGCCGCCACGGTGCGTGGCTACAGTGTGACCGGCCGCAACAGCGTCGGCAATGTCTCGACCGGCCTGGCCATCATGGCCGCGGCCTCGGCGATTGCCGCCTATGTCTTCGGCGACGTGGCCCTGTCGATCGCCGAGGGCAAGGGTTTCTCCAGCGAGGTTGCGGAGATTCACGAAGGCCTCGGCATGAGCGTTGCCGCCGTGCTGTCGGTGTGGGCCGTCATCCGCGGCGCGTTGTGGCTCTATGATGCGCGCATCCGCGGCATTGCCGCCGCCGTGTTTCCGCTGGCGGCCGCCGGCGCGTCGGGTTTAGTGGCGACGACCGCCTATTACGGCGGGCAATTGGTGTTCGATCTCGGCGTCAATGTGGCCAGGGCCGCGGCGGTGAACTGAACGGCATTTGCAAGCTTGCGGCGGCCGCACTTGACCCGGCCGCCGCCATTCTCCTAAAGCGGCGCGGAAAGGTTTCCGCACCGAGCCATCATGAATTACCGCCACGCCTATCATGCCGGAAGCCATGCCGATGTGCTCAAGCACGCGGTTTTGGCGCGGGTCCTCGAGCATCTGAAGAAGAAGGACAAGCCGTTCCGCGCCGTCGATGCCCATGCCGGCATCGGGGTTTATGCGCTCGACGGCATCGAGGCGGGCAAGACCGGCGAATGGGAAAGCGGCATCGGCAAGATGGCCGAGGCCTTCGCGCCGGAGATCGAGGCGCTGCTGGCGCCCTATCGCGGGGCGATTGCGGCGCTCAACCCGGCCGGCGGCGTTGCGCGCTATCCGGGCTCTCCCGAATTGATCGTGCGGCTGATGCGGCAACAGGACCGGCTCATCGCCAATGAACTGCACCCGGACGACTGTGCCGCGCTTGGCTGGAATTTCCGCGGCGATCGCCGCGTCACCGTGACCGGGCTCGATGCCGAATCCTGCGTCAAGGCCAATCTGCCGCCGCCGGAGCGGCGCGGCCTCATCCTTATCGATCCGCCCTATGAGGAACTGAACGAGACTGAGCGGGCGCTCCGCATGCTGGCGCAGGGCCACCGGCGCTTCGCCGGGGGCGTCTTCATGCTGTGGTATCCGGTGAAGGACGACAACCTGGCGCAGGGCATCGTCGAGTCCTGCGCCAAGCTGGGCCTGCCGGGCACGCTCAAGGTCGAGATGCGCATCCGCGAAGCTTTCAAGGGCGGCGGCCTGGCGGGCTCGGGCCTCGTCATCGTCAATCCGCCCTGGCAGCTCGATGGCGAGCTGCGGCTGCTGGTCCCGGCACTTGCGTCGCGATTGGGCCTGGGCGATTGGGGGCACGCGGCCATCGACTGGCTGGTGCCCCCGGAATGATGCCCGGGTTTAATTGACCGCCGTGGCGATGGCCTTCGACAGGTCCTTGTATTCCTCGCATTTGGTGCCGCAACGCTTGGCGATTTCGGCCAGTTCCACCTTGGCCAGATCGATGCGGCCCGCCGCCACATAGCCTTCGCCGAGATATTCGCGGGCCAGCACGAAATTCGGATCGATGGCCAGCGCCTTGCGGTAGAACGAAATGCCGATCTCGAGACGGCCGGCCTTGCGGTTGCTGTAGCCGATATAGTTCAGCACAAAGGGGTCGTTCTGGTTCCGGATGGCGGCGAGAACCTCGAGGGCCCAATCGTAATTGCCTTCCTTGGCGAGGGCGCGGCCCTGCGCGTACAGCTCCTTGTCGGGCAGCACGCCGGATTCGACTTTGACGCATTTCTTCTTTTTCTTGTCCCAGACTTCGCCCTTCTTGCAATCCTTGGCGGAAGGCGAAGCATTGCCATTGTCGCCGCCGCTGCCGGTCGTGCCGCCACTGGTGCCGCCGCCGCCGGTGCCGCCGCCGGCGG
>JANMQL010000212.1:0-32270 GCA_031370475.1 Hyphomicrobiales bacterium
CCGGCGAGCGGATAATCGAGCGGATGGGGCCGCGATCGTTGCCCGACATCTCGGCGATCTTGCGGTCCTGGGTCATGATCACGGTTTTGGCGTCGGCGTCGGGCTCGAATTGCGACAGATCGGCCGCGGCGATGCGCCGGCGCGAACTTCTGGTGCCATCCTCATAGACGACATCGAACAGGATGAAGCTGTCGTCCACCCGGGATTTCTTCTTGGCCATTACGACTGCTCCTTTTCCTCGGCCGCCGCGGCGACTTCGCCCGGCGCGTCGGGGCGGTCCTGCTTGCGCTGGGCCGATTTTTCGTCGCGCTTCAACTGCTTCTCCAGCGCCTTGCGGGCCTTGGAGCGGGCCCGGTTGTTTCGCTCTTGGTTATAGTTTGGCGGAAATGCCATGTTTAACTCCGGTATTGCGGTGAACGGTCACGTGCGAGCGGATTACCGCGGACCTTCAGGAACTTCAACGTTCCGGGACCGACAGTGAATGAGCCGGAACTTCGCGGGGTCCGTCTAACAGCTTCGGCGGCAAATACCAAGCGGAGTTGCAAATAGATCGCTATTCGCGCCGGGAAGGCGCATAAGGGCCCATCACCGGCTTTATTGAATTGGGCGCCGATGGCCGAGAGTGCAATGCTCCCGCCTACACCAGCGAGAGGCCTCATGGCAGCGGCACGGTTTTCCGCAGGGCAATCCCTGCATCTTCTGAAAGATCTGCGCTCGCCGAAAAGCCAAGCGCAGGGACTCTATACCATCGTTCGCGTCATGCCCAACGAGAGAAGCGAACCGCGTTACCGCATCAAACACGACGCCGAGGTTTTCGACCGCGTGGTCACGGAAAGCCAGTTGGCCGAACCAGAAAGGAAAAACGATGAGCCCGCCGAAATCAGCAACCAGCCGAAAGATTGAGTACAAATACGGACTCAGCGATCATCACGGCCGCAACGATGCGCTGCGGCTCAAGCGCATCGCCCATGAGGAGGCCCAGAAGGCCGCGGGCCTGTGGGGGGAAATGTCGGTCGGGCTCATCGAGCGCAACGGCACCGCATTCGTGCATATCTGGAAAGGCGCGTCGCTGACCGATGTCTATAAGCTGGCGGTCAAGCGGCCCAAGGAAATTTCCAAGCCCGAACACGAGGCGCTGTGCGCGTGGCTCAAAGCCGGCCGCTATGAAGGCTTCAAGCTCAGCATCTCGACCTGGAACGTGACGATCGAAGAGGCCGAACGCATCAAGCTGGAGATCATGGCGCGGCTGGCGGCGGAAGGAACAAAGGTCGTCAATCCGGCGCCGTGACGGCGGCGGAGCCAGCGCCGGCCCGGTATTGCGCCGGGACATATTCTTGTTGTACAACAGTTCAACAAGGAAACGCAATGCGCAATCCCCGCTACGATATTCTGTTCGAGCCGGTCAGGATCGGTCCGGTCACCGCGCCGAACCGGTTCTACCAGACGCCGCACGCCACCGGCATGGGCTGGCGCATGCCGAAAGCGTCGGCGGCGCTCCGCGCGGTCAAGGCCGAGGGCGGATGGGGCGTGGTGTGCACGGAATACTGCTCCATTCATCCGTCATCGGACGATTTTCCCCATGGCTATCTGTCGCTGTGGGACGAGGACGATGTGCGGGCGCTGGCCGCCACCGCCGATGCCATCCACCGGCACGGCAGCCTGATGGGCGTCGAGCTGTGGCATGGCGGCTTTCACACCAACAACCGCCTGACCCGCGAGCCGACACTGTCGCCGTCGGGGCAGCGGCCGAGATTTCCGGGGCCCGGTTCGGCCAGAGCCATGGACAAGGCCGATATCCGGGAATTCCTCGATTGGCAGCGCGACGCGGCGGCGCGCGCCCGCAAGGCCGGCGCCGATATCGTCTATGTCTATGCCGGTCACGACTATCTGCCGTTCCAGTTCCTGTCGCCGCGCAGCAACCGGCGCGGCGACGAGTATGGCGGCAGCGTCGAGAACCGCACACGGCTGATCCGCGAGATGATCGATGTCACCCGCGGGGCCGTAAAGGGCGAATGCGCCGTGGCGGTGCGCCTGGCGGTGGACGAGCTGCACGGGCCCGGCGGCATCAGCCATGACGGCGAGGCGCGGGATATCGTGGCGCTGCTCGCCGAACTGCCCGACCTCTGGGATGTCAACCTGGCGGGCGCACTTGGCAATGATTCGATGAGCGCGCGGTTTTCGAACGAGGCCTTCCAGCGGGACTATGTGGGTTTCGTGAAATCGCTGACCACGAAACCGGTGGTGGGCGTCGGCCGCTTCACCTCGCCGGACACGATGACGGCGCAAATCCGCGACGGCATTCTCGATCTGATCGGCGCGGCCAGGCCGTCGATCGCCGACCCGTTCCTGCCGGCGAAAATCCGCGACGGCCGCGAGGATGAAATCCGCGAATGCATCGGCTGCAATATCTGCCGGGCGGCCAACAACGAGGCAGTCCCGATCCGTTGCACGCAGAATCCGACGATGGGCGAGGAGTGGCGGAGGGGCTGGCATCCGGAGCGGATCGCGCCGAAATCGGCGGACGGCAAGATACTGGTGGTTGGCGCCGGGCCTGCCGGGCTCGAGGCGGCACTCGCTCTGGGCCGGCGCGGCTACGAGGTGCATCTGGCGGAAGCGGGGCGCGAACTGGGCGGGCGGCTCCTGTTCGAATCCTCCCTGCCCGGACTTGAAACCTGGATCAGGGTGCGCGATCACCGCCAGCACATGCTGGCGAAACTGGACAATGTGACGATCTATCGCGAGAGCCCGCTGACGGCGGAGGATATCGCGGCCTTCGGCGCCGACCATGTGGCGCTGGCGACGGGAAGCCGCTGGCGGCGGGACGGTATCGGCGTGGTGCGCGACACGCCGGCCGGGATCGCGCCGGATGCGCCGGTGGCGACGCCCGACGATCTCACGAGGTTGAAGGATCCGGTGGTTATCTACGATGACGACCATTATTTCATGGGCGGGGCGCTGGCGGAAAAACTCAAGCGCGACGGCCGCGATGTCACCTATGTGACCAGCCAGCCGGTCATATCGTCGTGGACCCAGATGACCGATGAGCAATATCTGATCGAGCCGCGCCTCGTGGGTCTCGGTGTCAGGATCGCCGTCTCCCATGTGTTGCGGACGGCCGGGCGGGATCATGCGGTGTTCGCGGCGGCGCTGTCGACAGAACACGTGACGATGCCGGTGGGAAGCCTCATTCTGGTGACCGGACGGGAGCCCGAAGATGACTTGTATCGGCAGCTTGCGGCCGGCTTCGACATGAGGCGGGTGAGCCGGATCGGCGACTGCCTGTCGCCGTCGCATATCGCGGACGCGGTTTTCTCCGGGCATCGCCTGGCGCGCCAATATGGCGAGCCGCGTCCGCTTGCCTGGCCATCGCGGGAAAGGCCCGAGCCATGACCAGACGCCGCGACCGGTCCCAGCGAAGCCTGCCGACCATTGCGCAGCGGCCGTGGAAACAATTCACCCTCCCCTACCGGCCCATCGAAGTTCTCCCCGCCGGGCATGTCGAGACGATTCACGGCACGGCCATGACCATTCTCGAAGAGATCGGCATGAAAGTCTTGTCGGAGAAGGCGCGGGCTCTCTATGAGCGTGGCGGCGCCGAGGTGGCGGCCGGCTCCGACCGGGTGCGCTTCGGCCGCGACATGGTGATGAACTGGCTCGCCAAGGCGCCGGCCTCCTTCACGCTGACGGCCCGCGACCCGGCCAAGACGGTGAAAGTGGGCGGACCGCATGCGATCTTTTCATCGGTCGGCGGACCGGCCTATGTCTGCGACCTCGATGGCGGGAGGAGGCCCGGAACCTTTGCCGAGCAATGCGATTTCCTGAAGATCGTCCAGAGCCTGAATGTGTTGCACCAGGAGGGCGGCGGCCCATTCGAGGCGCTCGACCTGCCGCCGCGTAGCCGCCATCTCGATCTCTATTACGCGCAGACGACGCTGCTCGACAAGAACTGGCAACCGCAGGGGCTCGGCCGCGACGTGGCGATCGACGCGCTCGACATGGCGGCGATCTCGCTGGGCCTGACCCGCGAGGCGCTGCGCGACATTTGCGTCTTCACCGCCATCATCAACACCAATTCTCCGCTGCAGCTCGACATTCCCATGGCGGAGGGGCTGATCGCCATGGCCGAGCACGGCCAATGCAACGTGATCACGCCTTTCACCCTGGCGGGCGCCATGAGTCCGGTGACCATCGCCGGCGCTTTGGCGCAGCAGCACGCCGAGGCGATGGCCGGCATCGTGCTGACCCAGATCGTCTTGCCCGGCGCGCCGGTGATGTATGGGGGGTTCACCTCCAATGTCGACATGAAGACCGGCGCTCCCGCCTTCGGCACGCCGGAATACGCGCAAGCCGCGCAAGCCTCGGGGCAGCTGGCGCGGCGCCTCGGCCTGCCGTTCCGCTCCAGCAATGTGACGGCGGCCAACGATGTCGATGCCCAGGCCGCCTATGAGAGCATGATGGCGCTGTGGGGATCGATCATGGGCGGCGCCAACATGGTGCTGCACGCGGCCGGCTGGCTCAATGGCGGGCTTACCGCTTCCCTGGAGAAACTGATCATCGATGCCGAGCTGTTGCAGATGATGGCGGCCTATTGCGAACCCCCGGCGGTGACGCCCGAGACGCTGGCCCTCGAGGCGGTGCGCGACGTGGGGCCGGCGGGGCATTTCTTCGGAACGGCGCATACGCTGGAGCGCTACGAGACGGCGTTCCACCAGCCGATCCTCTCGAACTGGGACAATTACGACACCTGGGTCGAGCGCGGCCGCGAGACGGCGCCGATCAAGGCGAACCGGGTGTGGAAGCAATTGCTCAAGGATTACGAGAAGCCGCCCATCGATCCGGCAATCGAAGAGGCGCTTGGCGATTTCGTCGCCCGGCGCAAGCTGGACTACCGCTGAAGCGGGCCAAGTTTTGCCTCCAGCACGCCATAGACGGCTTGGCGGGCGGACTGGCGGGAGACCACGCCGGATTCGAGGCACCATTCGATCCACAATCCGTCGATGAGGGCGATGCAGGCGGTGGCCAATTCGCCGCCGGCGACCGGGACGCCGCGCAGCCCGGCGATTTCGCCGATGGCCCGCGCCATGGCTTCATGGTAGCCGGCATAGGACCTGCGATGGGCGGCTTTCAGTTCCGGATTGACCGCCACCTCGCCCCACAGGGCGAGCCAGGCCCGCAGGCTCGATTTGGAAAATATCGGCGCGGCAAACATGACGCCGATGACGGCGGCAAGCTGCCGTTCGGCGCCGCCCTCGACGGCAAGCGCTGCCTGGCCGGCCGATCGCATCGATGCGGTCATCGCATCATAGACCGCCGCCATCAGGCCGCCGATGCTCTTGAAGTGGTGGTTGATGAGGCCGCGGGAGACACCGGCCTCCAGTGAAATCCGGTCGATGGTGAATTCGGCGATACCGCCGTGCGACAGGCAGCGGATGGCGGCGGCGATCAGCGACCGGCGCCGGGCTTGCGCGGTTTGCCGGGTAAAGCCTTGCGGCTCGTCTTTGGTTGTCTTGGGCATCGCAGCGGGCGCCGGACCTCAGGTTTGGCCCGAGAATGCCGGGTTGCCGCGCAATATCAAGTGCCAACCGGCTTTGCACTTTGGCGCGGCAATCGATCCGGCGGGATATGGCAGCGGATCGAATGATGACTGTTGAGGGCGGTGACCCCTGGCACCTGTTCCTCGCAGATGGCGCCGAGCTTACGCGGGCAGCGGGTGTGGAAGACGCAGCCGCCGGGCGGCTTGACCGCGCTCGGGATTTCGCCGGCAAGCTTCTTGCGCTCCGGATGGCGTCCGTCGATGGCCGGCACAGCCGACAGCAGCGCCTCGGTATAGGGATGGTGGGGACCGGAGAAGACCTCCTCCGCCGGTCCCAATTCCATAAGGCGGCCCAGATAAAGCACGGCGATGCGGTCCGACAGGTAGCGCACCACGCCGAGATCGTGGGAGATGAAGACGTAGCTGACCTGCTTCGACTTCTGCAGTTCCACCAGCAGATTGAGGATGGCGGCCTGAACCGAGACGTCGAGAGACGAAGTCGGCTCGTCGCAGACCACGATCTGCGGATCGCCGGCGAAGGCCCGGGCGATGGCGACGCGCTGTTTCAGCCCGCCCGAGAGCTGGCTCGGCCGGGCCGCCAGATAGCGCTCGGCCAGCCGCACGGAATCGGCGAGCTCGTGGATACGCCGGTCGCGGGACCGGCCGGTCATCCCGGCCAGTCTGGCGAGGGTGCGGCCGATCATGCGGCGCACCGAGTGGGAGCGGTTGAGGGCGGAGTCGGGATTCTGAAAGACGATCTGGATCGATTTCACCTGATTGCGAGTGCGGCCCGCCAGCACGGCGGCGACCGGCTCGCCGTCGAGCCGGATGATGCCGCCGGGATCGGGACGGACCAGCCCGAGGATGCCGCGGGCGAGGGTCGTCTTGCCGCTGCCGGACTCGCCCACCAGGCCCAGCGTTTCACCGGCCCGCAATTCCACCGAAATATCGTTGAGCGCCTTGAAGGCATGGGAGCCGCCGCCATAGGTCTTGCTGACATGCTGAAGCTGCAGAATCGGGCGGCCCGCCTTCGGTGCCATGGCGCGCGGCTCGGCAATTGAATCGCCCATGGGCAGGGTGGCGGCGCGATCGGGATAATGGCATTTGCTGAAACGGCCGCCGAGATCGGCGAGCGGCGGCTCAATCGTGCGGCACTTGTCGTCGGCGAGGGCGCAGCGGGCGGCGAAGACGCAGCCTTGCACGGCGGTGCCCGCCGCCGGCAGGAAGCCCGGAATGGTGGCGAGCGGCGCCACATCCTTGGCCCGCCCGCGCTGCGGCAGGCAGCGCAGCAGGCCCACCGTATAGGGGTGGCGGGGATTTTGAAAAATTTCCTCGGTGCGGCCCTGCTCGACCAGGCGGCCGGCATAGAGCACGCCCACCCGGTCGCACATCCTGGCGATGACCGCGAGATTGTGGCTGATGAACAGGATGGCGGTGGAGAATTCGCGGCGCAACTCGACGATCAGGTCGAGAACGTCGGCCTCGACGGTGGCGTCGAGGCCGGTGGTCGGCTCGTCGAGAACGAGGAGGGCGGGTTCACTGGCCAGGGCCATGGCGATGGCCACGCGCTGCTGCATGCCGCCGGAGAGCTGGTGGGGATAGCGCCGCATGACGCGGGCCGGATCGCCGATGCGCACCCGCGCCAGAATGCCGGCGGCGCGTTGCGGCCATTCGTGGCGCGCCACGCCGGCCAGCTCGAAGACCTCCTCGACCTGGCGGCCGACGCGCAGCGACGGATTGAGGGCGCGGCCGGGATCCTGATAGACCATGGCCACGGACTTGCGCCGCAATTCGCGCAAGCCATCGCCGTCGAGGGCCAGCAGATCCCGGCCGTCGATGAGGATGCGGCCGCTGCTCACCGAACCGTTGCGCGGCAGATAGCGCAGCACCGCATAGGCGGCGGTCGACTTGCCACAACCCGATTCGCCCACCAGCCCATAGGCCTCGCCGCGGGCGATTTCCAAATCGATGCCTTGCAGAACCTGGCGCGGCCGGCCCTTGACCCGGTATTCGACGCCGAGATTCTCAAGTCTGAGGGCGGGATGTCCGGCATCAGTCATCAAGCGCACTCTGGATGCCGTCGGCCATCAGGTTGACGCCGATCACCAAGGAGGCGATGGCGAGGCTGTCGAACACCACCGTCCACCAGTAGCCGCCGCCGATGAGGCCGTAGTTGGAGGAAATCGACAGGCCCCAATCGGGCGAGGGCGGCTGGATGCCGAAGCCGATGAAGCTCAGGGTGGCGACGGTGAAAATGGCATAGCCGAGACGCACCGTGGTCTCGACCAGGATGGGCGCCGTGACGTTGGGCAGGATTTCCACGAACAAGATGTAAAGCTTGTTTTCGCGCCGGAGCTCGGCGGCGGCGACATAATCGAGGCCGCGCTCGGCCAGGACGCCGGCCCGCACGGTGCGGGCGATGATCGGCGCGAAGGTGAAGCCGATGACGAACAGCACCGTTACCGTGGAGGTGCCAAGGGCGGTAAGGGCGAGCAGCGCCACGATGACGGTGGGAAGTGCGAGTACCGCATCGACGACGCGGCTGAGGACTTCGTCGATCAGGCCGCCGAAATAGCCCATGGCCAATCCCAGGGCGGTGCCGAGGAGGGTGCTGAGGAGGGTGGCGAGCGGCGCCACGGTGAGAATGTCGCGGGCCCCGGCAATGACCCGCGAGAAGACATCGCGGCCCAGCTGGTCGGTGCCGAACCAGTGCGCGGCCGAGGGCGGCGCAAGCGCGTTCAGCATGTCGTCGGCAAAGGGATCATAGGGCACGAGCGAGCGGCCGAGGACGGCGCAGCCCACCCAGAAGAGCACGATGGCGGCGCCGATGATGAAGGACGCCGAGCCGAACAGGCGGGCGGCGTCGCGGCGCAGCTCGGGCATGCGGGCCAGCTCGCCGTCGCCGGAGCTTTGCGGCGCGGCGCTCACTCCATTCCCCCGAAGCGGATGCGCGGATTGAGGCCGGCATAGAGCAGGTCGGCGATCAGCGTCGCCACGGCGAACAGCGCCCCCACCACCATGACGCCGGCCTGCAGCATGGGAAAATCCTTCTTGTGCGCCGCCGTGAAGATCAGGCTGCCGATGCCCTGGTAGTGAAACAGAATCTCGATCACCACCAGGCCGCCGATCAAATAGACGGTCTGGGTGGCGATGACGCTGATGGTGGGCAGCAAGGCGTTGCGCAGCACATGGCGCCAGATCACCTTGGGATAGGAAAGGCCCTTGAGGATGGCGGTGCGGGTATACTCGGCATCGAGCGCCTCGATCATGCCGGCCCGCGCCATGCGGGCGATATAGCCGAACAGGATGAGGACGAGCGGCAGCGACGGCAGCAGGAGATAATAGATCTGCGTGAACGGCCCGGCACCGGCCGGCCAGGTGGCGGAAATCGGGAACCAGCGCAGCCAGACGCCGAAAATCAGAATGAGCACGATGCCGGAAACGAATTCCGGCACGACGGTCGCCGAGAGTCCGGCCACCGATATGATGCGGTCGGCGGCGCGCCCGCGGTAGAGGGCGGCGATCACGCCACCGAAAATTCCCAAGGGCACCACCAGCAGAAATGCCACCAGGGCCAGCTTGGCGGAATTGCGCAGGGCGGTGCCGAGGAACGGCGCCACGGGGGCCCGGTAGGCATAGGATTTGCCGAGATCGCCGGTGACGAAGCCCGATATCCAGTCGCCGTATTGGATGAGCAACGGCCGGTCGGTTCCCATTTCATGGTTGAGGATGTCGACGGCGCGCTGGTCGGCGAAGGGGCCGAGCATGGCGCGACCGACATTGCCCGGCAGCATGCGGCCGCCGGCAAACACCAGAAGACTGAGCAACCACAATGTCGCCAGCGCCAGGAGAATTCGCTTCAGCAAGTAACCGGTCATGGCACTAACCCCCTGGTTGCCGCCGGCGCGCCGGCCCCCGGGCCGGAAGCCCGGGGGATCGCAAGTTTCGTCAGAGGCTTGCCTGACCGAGCATCAGGTGGCCCATGGCCGTCGGTTCGACGCCCGTTACACCCGCCTTCGTCGCCGTCAGGAAGTCATAGAAATAGGAGAAGATCAACGGCGTTTCGTCGAGCAGCAGGGTCTGGATCTTGCTGGCCGCGGCGCGCTGCGACTCGAGATCGAGCGAGGCGATATAGCCCGTCACCAGCGCGTCATATTCGGCATTGGCGAAATGCGCCGAATTCCACGTGCCGGTCGAGGCGAGCGGCGCCTGGAGGAAGACGTTGGGCACGCCACGATGGCCATAGTCGGTGATGCCCATGTCGGAGTCGAGCCACGGCGACTTGCCGGGAACCGCATCGCCATAATAGGCACCCTGATCCATGATGTTGAGCTCGATGGTGCCGCCGATCTCCTTGACGGCATTCTGGATGAGCACGGCGTAGTCGGGGATTTCCAGATACTTCTCGGTGGTGAGAGTGGTCTTGAAACCGCCCGCCATGCCGGCCGCTTCCATGAGCTGCTTGGCCTCGGCGATGTTTTTCCGGCGCTGCGGAACGCTCGGATCGGTCGACGGATAGGCGGCCGCGAACGGACTGTCGTTGCCGATCTGGGCGCGGCCCTTCATCAGGCCTTGCACGATCGCCGGCCGGTCGAGACAGAGGGCGATGGCGCGGCGCACCCGCTTGTCCTTGAACGGATCCATGTCGACCCGCATGTGCACCTGCTGATGGGCGGTGGACGGCGTGCTGATGACCGTGAAATTCGGATCGTTGAGCAGGCCCACACCCTGCAGAACCGGAATCTGCTGGATGATGTCGATCTGCCCGCCCTGCAGCGCCAGAATCTGCGGCTGATAATCGTCGTAGAAGTTAAGCTCGACGCGATCGGCGTTGGCCTGCGGGCCCCAGTAGTCGGGGTTGCGCACAAACGAAGCGCCGACCTTGGGCGTGTATTTCTCGAGCTTGAACGCCCCGGTGCCGATCATCGTCTCTTCGTAATTGGCCGGATTGTCGGCCGGCACGATGACCGAGTTGTAATTGTCGGTGGACACCGCATAGGGGAAATTGCCGTTGGCCACGTCGAGATGGAATTCGACGGTGTGGTCGTCGACCTTGCGGGTGCCGCCCTTGGACAGCATGCCGGAGAACACCGAGAGCGCGTTCGAGCCCATCTCGGGATCGGACAGGCGGTCAAAGGTTGCGACGACATCGTCGGCGGTCATGGACTTGCCGTTGTGGAACTTGACGCCCTGGCGCAGCTTGAAGGTCCACACCGTGCCGTCCTTGTTGGGCGACCAGCTTTCGGCCAGCATCGGGATGGCGGAAAGGTTCTTGCCGGAAAGAACGAGAGTCTCGGCGGCCTGGGACAATACCGTGATGCCGCCGCCGTCGGCGATCTTGACCGGATCGATCGATGCCGCGGGCACGATCTGTCCGACCCGGATGGTGCCGCCGGCCATGGCAGCGCGGGCCTGCCTGGGCGCCACCGAATAGCCGACTGCCGCCGCGACGCTGCCGAGGAAGGGCGCTGTGAGGCCCAGTACCGAGCCGTAACGCATGAATTCGCGGCGATTGACGCTGCCTCTGACGAGGCCGTCGATCAGATGATTTTCATGTTCGCCGCGGCCGCGCCGCAGCATGTCGAGAAGCCTGTAATTGATAGCCATGTTCCCTCTCCTGTTGCCGATTTCTTGGTTGTCGTCCAAGAACCGCGTTCGCCGTTGTCGCAATGAGGCGCGATTGTCGGTTTCCTGTCAATAGGGGCTTCGCAAGCCGGAATTACGAAACATCCTCCCATGGAAAACTATCGAGCCGCGGCGCTCCCGTCTCGGTGACCAGAACCTGGGTCTCGAGCTTGATACTTTCGCTGCCGGCCTCGGCGATCAGGCTTTCGACGCAGAGGACCATGTTCTTCTCGAAGCGGCCGCCGTGATTGTGTTCGAAATCCGGGTGCAGCAGAACCACCGGCCATTCGTCGGCCATGCCGACGCCGTGCACCGCCATGGAATAGCGGTAGGGTTGATAGCGCTCCGGAATGCGCCAGGACTTGTCGTTGAATTCGGCAAAAGTCATGCCATCGCGGATCAGCGAAATGTTGTGGGCGATCTGGTCCACGGCGGCCGTGTAGAGTTGGCGCTGCTTGGCCGTCATGGCGGCATAGCCGCAGGTCCAGGAGCGCGACAGATCGGCGCAATAGCCATAGGGGCCGATCATGTCGGTATCGAAGGAGATCATCTCTCCCGCCTGGCAGACGCGCTCGCCGCATTCGCTGTACCAGGGATTGGTGTGGGAGCCGCAGGTCAGCAGCCGCGTCTCGATCCATTCGCCGCCCGAGCGGGCATTTTCGAAATGCAGATGCGCCCATAACTCCTGCTCGGTGACGCCAGGCACGGAATGCTCGTAGATGCGCGCCATGCCGGCCTCGCAGACCCGGATGGTCCAGCGCATCAGCTCGATCTCGTCAGCCGATTTGATGGACCTGGCCCGTTCGGTCATGGGGGCGCCGTCGATAATGGCGATGCCGCGTTTTTCGAGGGCGCGGAGGCCTTCGAGATCGAGGCGGTCGATGGCCACGCGCCGGTTGCCGCCGCCATGTTCACGGACCAGATCGGCAATTTCAGCGGCCCAGCGCTCGACCTTGGCCGTAACGCGGTCGCCGGAGGTCATGTACATCCAGCCGGTGGCGAGGCGCAATTCGTCTATGGTCTCAAGCCCGTCGCAGACATGCTCGCTGCCCTTGAACTCGAACATGATGCCGGGGCCTTCGGCGAAGATCAGGGCGTAGCGCAGCGGATTGTGCAGGGTCCAGACCTGCATGTTCACGCAGTCGAAGGCGTAGCGGATATTGACGGGGTCGTAGAGCAGGATGGCGGCGCAGTCGTGCTCGACGAGCAGCTTGCGGATGCGCGACAGGCGGTAGTGCCGGGCCCGCAGCAAGGTCTCGCGCGGCACGGGGCTCTTGAGCGGCCTGTCGGCGCCTTCGGCATTCAGGAAGGCGCGTTTGCGGGCGTCCTTGAAGACGGCCGCATGACCGGTTTGTTCCGCCTGGCGCGGGTCAGCGAGCATTGGCGAGTGCGCGGCCGAGCCTGCGGCTGTAATAGCGGTAGAAATCCAGAACCGGCCCCTCGAAATCGGCCGGCGCCAGGGGGCCGCGCTCGTGGCGGCTCGAGGCAAGTCCACGCATCAGGTCGACGAGCACGGTCTTGTCCTCGGCCATGGTGGCGTTGAAAAGTTCCACCGCGTGATCGACCGCCTGCTTCGGCCAGCCATCGCCATAGAAGATCAACCCCATTTTGGCGCGCACCCGATCGGTTGACTCCGGCTGCACGCAGATGAAGGAGCTGTAATCGCCACCGCAGCCGGAGACGAGGCCGGGCGGCACGGCGAACATGACGCAATTGCCGGCTTCGGCGTCGCTGAGGTCCGGATGGCCCTTCTGGGAGCGCGGCAGATCGGGCGAATAGCCGGCATTGTAGCCGAAATAGGCATCGCCCGCCTCGATATGGCTGCACAGCTTGGTCGGGTTCACATGATGCAGGGTGGTCTTGTGCAGGGGCGAGAGATGGTAGCCCTCCATGAAATTCTCGATCAGGCACTTCCAGTTCGTGTGCCAAACCTCATCGGCCGCATAGCGCAGCTTCATCTGCTCCATGTGATAGTTGCGGATGAGCTTCTCGAGCGGCTTGAGCCGCGGTGCCAGGGGCTTGGGTTTCTTGGCGAGGCTGACGAACAGAAATCCGTGCCACTCTTCGCTGGCGAATTCCGGCAGCCGGCATTTCGACTTGTCGAAGGCCTTATGCGCATCCATGCGCGGTGCCCCGGCGAGCTTGCCTTCGAGATCGTAGGACCAGTGGTGATAGGGGCAGACGAGGCGGCTGCGATTGCCGCGGCCTTCGGCCAGCAAGGCGCCGCGATGCCGGCAGACGTTGGAGAGAACGCGGATTTTTCCGTCATCGCCGCGCACCGCCAGCAGCGGTTCGTCGCAGAGCTGGAAGGTCAAGTAGTCGCCGGTCTTCGGCACTTCCTCGCCGCGCCCGATGCACACCCATTCCTGGCCGAACAGGTGCCGGCGCTCGAGTTCGAGAACGGCAGGGCCGGTGTAATAGGATTTGGGCATGGACCAGGCCTGGTCGTAGCCGAGCTTTTCGCTTTGCTTCAGGGCTTTGCCGAGGCCGGCAAGACTGTCGTGTGCCATTGCGAGTTCCCCCGTGTGCCGAAACGTCCGCGTGGCCGGTCAGGCGGCGCGGCCGTAAAATCCGATCTGCTCTTCCTTCGAGAACATGACGCCGGGCCGCTCATAATAGGAGAAGACGGCGATGTACCGTTCATTCGGGCCCTTGCACGGCGTTACCCGGTGCAGGGTGTTCTTGCCCTTGAAGACATTGAGCGTGCCGGCGGAAAGCTTGAGCGTCTTCACCTGGTTGTCCTTGCCTTCCAAGAGCCGCGCCACGCCGTCGTAATTGGGATCGGTGTCGGTCCTGAGATTCGAACGGTACTGGAAATCGCCGCCGCCGCTGGGGGCCTGAAGCAGAAGCGTGGTGGTGAATTCGGAGCGGTCGAAATGCCAATTGAGGGCCTCGCCTTCGCGGTAGCACATGACATTCATCCGGGCCAAGGGATCGCGCATGGTGAAGAGCGTCTCCTTCTCCATGGCGGCGGCGAGGAAGACGGCGAATTGCGGCCACTCATAGATCCACGCGGTCACGCTTTGCGGGACCTGATCGCCGCACACCGTGTGATTGATCGTGTCGACCAGGCGGAGTGCGGGATGATCGGGCGCCAGACCCGGCACTTCCTTCTTGAAGTAGATATTGTGGGAGCGCTTGTGGACGAAGGAGAGCGTCTCCATGACCGGCTTGATCTCGGCCATGGCGCGGGTGAGGGCGGCGGGCTTTACCAGGCCTTCAAGATTGAACATGCCATCCTTGACAAGATCGGCACGGCACTGGCGCACCAGGTCCTGCCATTGCGGCGAGCCGGGCTTGTCCAGCGGATAGCGGTCGAGATCGAGAATGTCGCGCATGTTGATCCTCGTGACTTGGATCGGGGGATGTTTGACCAAGTAATATCTTTTCTCAAGGCGGGAAAATGTTAGTATGGCTTAGAAAAATTGAGCCAGAAGGACTCCGGGAACTCAACTCAGGAATCAGAAATCGGTCGGTTCACCGCCTTCGGCGACGCGGCGGGCGACGAAGGCATCGATCGCTTCCGAAATCGCCGGGTCCAAATAGGGCTCGCGGTATTCGGCGAGGGCCTGCTTCCACAGGGCATTGGCCTTTTGCGCGGCCTGGGGAGAGCCGGCCTGCTGCCATTGCGGGAAACTGCGCCAGTCGGAAATCATCGGCTGATAGAAGGCGGTCGCATAGCGCTCCAGGGTGTGTTTGGCGCCGAAGAAATGGCCACCGGGACCTACTTCCTTCATGGCATCGAGCGCCATGCTGTCGTCGTCGACGATCACGGGTTTCAGGAATTCCGCGACCATCTGCAGCAAATCGGCATCGAGGGCGAATTTTTCATAAGAAGCAACCAGGCCGCCCTCCAGCCAACCGGCCGCATGGACGATCAGATTGCCGCCGCCCATGATGGCGCCCCACAGCGAGAACACCGTCTCGTAGGCCGCCTGGGCGTCGACGCTGTTGGCGGCATTGGTGCTCGAGGTGCGATAGGGAAGCTTATAACGCCTGGCCAGTTGCCCGCCGACGATGCAGGCTTTCATATATTCCGGCGTGCCGAAAGCGGGGGCGCCCGACTTCATGTCGACATTCGAGGTGAAGCCGCCATAGACGAAGGGAGCACCCGGATTGGCGAGCTGCGAAATGGCGAGGCAGGCGAGTGCCTCGGCGTTCTGCTCGACCAGAGCGCCGGCCAGCGTCACCGGCGCCATGGCGCCTAGCAGCGTGAAGGGTGTCACCACGCAGACCTGCTTGCGCCGGGCCGTTTCGATGATGCCCATGGCCATGGGCGTGTCGAGCTTGAGGGGCGAGTTGGTGTTGATCACCGTATAGGCGGAGGGCTCGCGCAGCATTTGTGCTTCGGAGATGCCGCGCGCCATGCGAACGATCTCGAGACTGTCGAGCAGGCGGGCGCGGCCCGTCGAATAGACGAAGGGCATCTTGTCGGAATAACGCATCTTGTTGCGCATGATGTGGAGGTGGCGCACCGAGGCGTGCGAATCGAGGGCATCGACCGAGCCGTCGCCGGAGGTGTGGATGCAATTGAAGAACTGGCACAGCTTGATGAAGTTGCCGTTGTCTTCGAGGGTTCCGGGCCTGCGGCCGCGATCGAGGTCGGAACAATTGGGTGGGCCGCCGACCGGGCCGAAAGCGATCCACTTGCCGCCGATCCGGATATTGTGGGCGGGATTGCGGGCATGAATGGTGAACTCGGACGGCGGCGTCTTCAGCGCTTCCTCGATAATGTCGCCGCCGATCCTGACCCGCTCGCCGGTAACGCTCGCCCCGGCGCGGGCCAGAATATCGCGGGCTTCGGGTTAGAGCATTTCCATGCCGATTTCCTCGAGCACGCGAAGCGACTGGCGATGGATGGTCTCGATCTGGTCGTCGGAAATTATGCGCGACGGTTCGAGCGTCAGCCGCGGCTGCGACCAGGGCAGTTGATTGACCGGCTGGCTGGCAGCACTGGCCCGGCGGCCACGCCGTTCGACGCTCATCTTGATCTTTCCAAAACCCGGCATGGGGATGTTTGACCAAGTAATTCCTTTTCTCAAGGCGGGAAAATGTTAGTGTAAGATAGAAAAACTGAGGCAGAACTGTCGTGCCCCTTTCCCTTCCTCCCCTCAATGCCTTGCGGGCCTTCGAGGCCGCCGCCCGGGCCGGCAGCTATGTCGGCGCCGCCGAGGAGCTCGATGTCTCGCCCGCCGCCGTCAGCCAGCAGGTGCGCAATCTGGAAGAGTTTCTCGGCCGGCAATTGTTCATGCGCTTCAATAACCGCGTGGTGCTGACCGATGCGGGACAGGCGATTTTCGCGGGCGCTTCCGACGCCCTGCAGTCGATTTCGGCGCTCACCGAACAGGCCATGTCGGGGGGAGCGAAATCGCGACTGGTGGTCAGCGTGCTGCCGTCGGTTGCCATCGCTGGCTTGAACCGCGGCTGGCGGTCTTCGTGCTGCATGAGCGCGGCCTGCGTTTCGATCTGCGGGTTGAAGACGATCCGGTCGATTTCGCCCGCCACGACATCGATTTGCGGATTTGCTACGGCACCAATCTCTATCCGGAAATGAACACCATCCATCTGCTCCAGGATGAGGTGCTGCCCATGTGCAGCCCCGCCTATCTGGAACGCAATCCGGCGGCGGCCTCGGGCATGGAGGGCGTGCCCGACGACGATCTCATCCACACCAATTGGGGACCGAGCTTCGTCTCCCATCCAACCTGGCATGCCTGGTTCGCCAAATCCGGCACCGCCCGGCCGAGCGACGCCAAGGGCTACCGGGCCGGCATGTCCAGCCTGGCCCTCGATCTGGCCCGCGATGGGGTGGGCGTCGCGCTGGGTCAGCGCATGATGGCGGGCGGCGATCTCGCGGCCGGCCGCCTGGTGCCGCTGTCGGCGACGGCGGTGCCACTCGGCCATCCCTATTGCCTGGTGCATCCGCGCAGCAAGGCGCGCCGGGCCGGCGTGCAGGCCCTGATCGGATGGCTCGCCCGCGAGACCGGCTAGCGCGCTTTCCGGCGAAGTGGATTCGCCTCGCCGGAAGAAATCGCGCCGGCTTCGTTACTGGCGGCATGTTCGTGTCGCCAAAGTGCATTCACAATTAGCGGAACGTGCTCCAAGGCCCGCCCTCGGACCCGTCAGGTCATCGCCGCGCCGCCATTGGCGCCCATGCAGTGGCCGGTGAAATAGGTGGCCCCGGGCCCGGCGAGAAACAGGACGGCGGCGGCGATTTCCTCGGGCCTTGCCACACGGCCGAGCGGATGGGCCGTCTCCATGGCGCGTTGTTCCGCCGTCATGCCGGCAAATCCCAGCAGCGCCGTGTCGGTGGGGCCGGGCGCCACGGCATTGACCAGAATGCGCGGCGCCAGCTCGCGCGCCCAGGATCGCGTCAAGCCCAATATCGCGGCCTTCGTCGCGCAATAGACCGAGGCATTGGCGCGGCCCAGATAGGCAAGCTCGGAGGCGATATTGACGATGCGCGCGCCTACGCCCAGATGCGGCAGAGCCTCGCGGGTGACGAGGATCGTGGAGCGGACATTGACCGCGAACATCAAGTCGACATGGGCGCCATCGATGGCGGCGAGCGGCATCTCGCGCATGATGCCGGCATTGTTCACCAGGACATCAATGCCGCCAAGCTGGCGCGCCGCTTGCGCGACCCCGGCGGCGATGTCGTTTTCCCTCGACAGATCGCAGCGGAAGATGCGGATGGCGCCGGTGCTTTCCTCGAGATCGAGACCGGCGACGCGCGCTCCCGCATCCTGAAACATGGCCGCGGTGGCCTTGCCGATACCGTTGGCCGCTCCGGTGACGAGAACCCGCAATCCGTCAAGCCGGTTCACCATGGCATTTCTCCCCTGTCGACGCCGAGCGACTGGCCGGTGATGTTCCTGGCCCGCTCCGAGGCCAGAAACAGATAGGTTTCCACCACGTCCTCGGGCTCCATCAGTCCGCCGATGGCCTGGCCAGCGACGATGCTTGCCAACAGTTTCCGCTCGTCGGCATTGCGGCGTGCCGCCATGTGCGCCAGCGACCGCATCGATGCTTCGGTACGCACCCAGCCGGGACAGACGGAGTTGACCCTGATGCCGCGCGGACCCAGTTCCTTGGCCCAGGTCTTGGTCAGCCCGATCACCGCGTGCTTGGAGGCCACATAGGCGCCGAATTCGGCCTCCGCCGTGCGCCCCCACACCGACGCGGTATTGACGATGGCGCCGCCGCTTGTCATTTTCGGCAGCACCCGGCGGGTGACGATCTGGGTGCCGATGATATTGATTTCAATAATGCGGCGGAAAATATCCTCGACTTCGCGTCCCGGCTCGGCGAGCGGTGTCAACCGTTCCAGTCCGGCATTGTTGATCAGGACGTCGATATGGGACAGGGGCGCCAGCGCCGCGGCGACGGCCTCGCCGTCGGTGATGTCGGCAACCGCGCCCGTGGCGCCCATTTCCTGCGCCCGCGCCACGACACCGGCATCGTCGGCGATCAACAGAAGCCTGGCGCCCGCCGCCGCGAAGCCCCTGGCGATGCCAAGCCCGATGCCGCGGCTCGCGCCGGTGATGACGGTCACTTTTCCGTCGAGACCGTGGGTCATGCCGCATGCCCCGCGACATTGCGGATCAGATGCAGCAGGTCGTTGCGCAGCTTGAAGAATGCCTGGCTCTCGCGGATTTCCAGGCCGCGCTCGCCGCCCAATACCGCCGCCACATCGATGTCCTGGAGAATGTTGGCCGGGCGGGCCGAAAACAGGATGATCCGGTCGGCAAGGAACACGGCCTCCTCCACGTCGTGGGTGACGAAGACGATGGTCTTTGCTTCCCGTGCCTGGATCTGGCGCAGTTCGACTTGCAGTCGCTCGCGCGTCAGGGCATCGAGCGCCCCGAAGGGTTCGTCCATGAGCAGCACGTCGGAGCCCGCCGCCAGGCTGCGAGCGATGGCCACGCGCTGGCGCATGCCGCCCGATATCCGGCTTGGATAGGACTTTGCGAAGTCCTCGAGGCCGATGAGCTTCAAGTAATGGCGGGTGCGCTCGGCCCTTTGCGCGGTGGTGAGGTCGTTGCGGTAATGCATGCCGAAGGCGATATTGCCCTCGACCGTCAGCCAGGGAAATGAAGAATAGGACTGGAAGACCATGCCGCGCCGGCGGTCGGGTCCATGCACGGCTTGACCGTCGAGGCTGATGGCGCCCGAGCTCGGCGTATCAAGCCCGCCGACCATGCGCATGAGGGTCGTCTTGCCGCAGCCCGAGGGGCCGAGGAACACCACGAGCGAATTGCGGGCGATGGCAAGCGTCGTATCGAGGACCACGGAAACCGCGCCGAAATTCTTGGTGACGCGATCGAATGTCAGATAATTGTCCGCCATGCCGCCTAACTCAAAGATATTTAAACATGCGGCGGTGGAAGGCCCGCAGCAACTGATCGGTAATCAGGCCGATCAACCCGATGACGACCACGCCGGCCATGACTTCCGGCGTCTTGGTGTAGCGGCGTGCCGTCCAAATGACATAACCGAGGCCGGAATCGGCGGCGACGATTTCGGCGATCACCAGATAGGTCCAGCACCAGCCCAGCGTGATCCGGAGATTGTCGACCAGCGAAGGGCCCATGGCGCGCAGCGCCACATCGGTCAAGACCTGGCGCGGCCTGGCGCCGAGCGTGAAGGCAATCTCCACATATTCGTGGGGCACGCGGCGCATGTCGTCGGCCACCATAAGCACCAGTTGAAAGAAGGTTCCGAGCCACAGCAAAAACATCTTGGTTTCTTCGCCGACCCCGAACCAGATGATCGACAATGGAACCAGGGCGGGAACCGGCAGATAGCGGATGAAGTCGATAATCGGCTCGAAGGCCGCGCCGATGAGCCGGTAACTGCTCATCAGGATGCCGATGGGGACTGCCATGGCCGCCGCCAACAGGAAGGCAACCCATACCCGCCAGGTGGATATGGCCGCATGCCACAGAAGATGCTGGCTCACGAGCATCGACCACAGGGCCGCGACGACGCTGACCGGCGAGGGGAGAAACTGCGGGGCCACCACATGGGATCGCGCCAGGGCTTCCCAGCCCAACAGCAACAGAACGGCCATGATCGCGCCGACGGCGATCTCGGCGCGCGCCGACGCGCGCCCGCGAAACGTCAGCAGTTGGCGTATTTCACCCATTGCCGCTCGGGCCAGCCGGAGGCCGATCCAAGCTACTGCCCGGCAAGCCGGTTGATGACAGAACTGTCGATCTGCTGATTGGAATCCAGCTTATTGTCGGCCGCGCCGTTTTCGAGATTGAGCGACATCACCGTGTCGAAAATGTCGTGCAGCTTGCCGCGCTGGCCGGGTTTGCCCATAAAATCCAAAGCTTCGCCGAGTGGCGTGTAGGCCAGGCTGGAGCTGAGAATTTCCTTCACCTCGTCCGCCGTCAAGCCATAATGGGCCGCGGCCAGCTCCGCGTATTTGTCCGGGTCGCTCTTGCTGTAGTCGACCGCCTTGTAGACGCACTTGAGGAAGCTCGCGTATTTCTTCGGGTTGGCGGCGAGGTCCTCCTTTCGCGCGGTGATGATGTCGATGATGATGCCGGGATAGTCTTTCGACGACGAGAACACCCGCGCGCCCGGCCGCGTCGACGCCTTCACCGCCTGCGACATGAAGGGTTCATAGGTGGCGACCGCCGAAATCGATTCGTCGGTGAAGACGGCGGCCGTGTCGGCGGTGGCGATATCCTTGATCTGCAAGTCGCCAAGGGTCATTCCGGCCTTCTTGAGATCCAGCTGCAACAGCAGGCGGGCGGGAATATTGGGTTCGGCCGCCACGATCTTGCCCTTGAGATCGGCAACCGACTTGACGGTATCGTCGGCAATGACGCCGTCGCCGCCGACCGACTCGTCGATGGTGCCGATGATCACGCCGGGGGTGGAGGCGTCGCGCGGGCGCCCCTGATGCTCGCCGACGGTGCGCATGTCGACCTCGATATCGCCGCGGGTGTAAGCCGCCAAGACATTGGTGCGGTCGTCCTCGAATTTGTAGTCGACTTCGAGGCCCTCGTCCTTGAAGCAGCCGAGATCGTTGGCGACATGCACCGGCGCGAAGCCGAGCCAGGTCGGCGCCAGCATGCGGATGGTCTCGGCGGCATTTGCGGTTGCCGCAGTGGAAGCCATCATTGCGGACATTGCTGCGCTTGCGAAAAGACGTTTCATGGTTCCCTCCCCATCAGGCGCCGCAGCATCATGCAGCACGGGCGGCGAGTCAAAGGCAAACATGCCGCATTTTCCGCAGACCATGGATGACATCGCACGCCGGCCGGGGCAGAATGTCCGTATCCGGACAACCCATCGTGGAAAGGCCATGCAATGATCAAGAATCCCATTCCCTGGCCGAACGGCGCGCGCTGTGCCTGCGCCATCACCTTCGACATGGATGCCGACAGCCTCATCCACATTGCCAAGCCCAAGGACAGTCATGACCGGCTCTATCCGATCACCATGGGCCGCTATGGACCGACCGTCGGCATCCCGCGCATCCTCGACACCTACCGGAAATTCGGCCTGAAGCAGTCCTTCTTCATCCCCGCCTGGTGCATCGAGCAGTATCCAGCCGCCGTCGAGGCAATGCTGAAGGACGGCCATGAAATCGGCCACCACGGCCTGATCCACGAAGACCCAGTCGCCACCAAGGGCAAGGCCCAGAAGGCGGCGTTCGAGAAGGCGCTCGCCATTCACAAGAAACGCGTGGGCAAAGCGCCGCGCGGCTACCGGGCGCCGCTCTATAACGTCACCCAGCAGGTGATCGATCTCTTGATCGGCCATGGCTTTCTCTACGATTCATCGCTGATGGCCGACGACATTCCCTATCTGATGAAAGCCAAGGCCGGCAGTCTCTGGGAGGCCCCCACCCATTGGGGCACCGACGATTGGCCGCCCTTCGCGCACTATGCCGAGATCGACTATATGATGCCGGTGAAGGCGCCCTCCGACGGGCTCAAGGCCTTCTGGGAGGAATTCGACGCCCAATATGAGGCCGGCGGCTTCTGGATGGGCATCTGGCATCCATTCATCACCGGGCGTCTGGCCCGCTGGCGCCTGGTCGAGCAATGGCTGGACCACACGCTGAAGACCAAGAAGGTGTGGTTCGCCCCGCTCGAGGACATCATCGCCCACGTCAAGAAGGTTTCGGCCGGCGGCCAGTACAAGCCGAGAGTGGAGCAGTTGCCGTATTTCAAGGGGCCGGTGAGGCCGTGAAGGGGGAATTGGCGGCCCCGACAGGATTCGAACCTGTGACCCCCGGTTTAGGAAACCGATGCTCTATCCAGCTGAGCTACGGGACCCGCAGGCCGCTTCAATAGCAACAAGCGGTGGGGCTTTCCAGTGGCCCGTCACACCCACTTGAAGACGAAAAAGGCCCATGCCAGCGACAGGACAAGTCCGCCCCACAGCGGCACGCCAAAGAAGCCGAGCCAGGCGAGGAAGATGAAGGCGCTGCCGAGGAGGGTGATGAACAGGCGGTCGCCGCGGGTGGTGTCGAGGTTGAAGACGCCGCGCCGCGGGCTGCCGCCGGGCACGTAATATTCCCACACGCCCATGGCGGCGATGCATGAAAACACGAAGATGAAGAACGCCGCGGTCGGCCAGGTCCAGGCCATCCAGGAGAGAAGCGAGGTGTTGTCCATTGTCGCCCTCCTTGCTCAGACGCGGCCCAGGGCAAAGCCCTTGGCGATATAGTTGCGCACGAAATAGATGACCACGGCGCCGGGGATGAGGGTGAGCGAGCCGGCGGCCGCCAGGAGGCCCAGCTCATAGCCCGAAGTGCTGGCGGTCTTGGTCATGGCGGCGGCGATCGGTTTGGCCGCCACGGCGGTGAGCGTCTTGGCGAGCAGCAGCTCGACCCAGGAGAACATGAAGCAGAAAAAGCAGGCGACGCCGATGCCGGCGGCGATGGTCGGCACGAAGATGCGCAGGAAGAAGCGCGGGAAGGAATAGCCGTCGACGAAGGCCGTCTCGTCGAGTTCCTTCGGCACGCCCGACATGAAGCCTTCGAGAATCCACACGGCGAGCGGAATGTTGAACAGCGTGTGCGAGAGCGCCACGGCCCAGGGCGTGTCGAACAGACCCACTTCCGAGTAGAGCTGGAAGAAGGGCAGGGCGAAAACGGCGGGCGGCGCCATGCGGTTGGTCAGCAGCCAAAAAAACAGGTGCTTGTCGCCGAGAAAGCGGTAACGCGAGAAAGCATAGGCCGCCGGCAGGGCCACGGCGACCGACAGGACCGTGTTGATGACGACATATTCGATGGAATTCACATAGCCCATGTACCAGGACGGGTCGGTGAATATCTTGGTGTAATTGGCGAGCGTGAATTCGCGCGGATAGAGCGAGAAGCCGCCGAGAATCTCGTTGGTCGTCTTGAACGACATGTTGAGCAGCCAGTAGATCGGCAGCATCAGGAAGACGATGTAGAGCACGGGAGCGAAGCGGGTCCAGGCCTTCATGTCACTTCTCCTCGTTCCGCATCATCAGCGTGTAGAACAGCCATGACAAAACCAGGATGATCAGGAAGTAGATGATCGACATGGCCGCCGCCGGGCCGAGGTCGAACTGGCCGAGCGCGGTCTTGACAAGATCGAGCGAAAGAAACGTCGTGGCGCTGCCGGGGCCGCCGCCGGTCAGAACCTGGGCTTCGGTGTAGATCATGAAACTGTCCATGAAACGCAGCAGCACGGCGATGGTCAGCACATGGCGGAGTTTCGGCAGCTGGATATAACGGAACACCGCCCACGGCCTGGCGCCGTCGACCTTGGCCGCCTGATAGTAGGCGTCGGGAATGGAAACGAGGCCGGCATAGCAGAGCAGCACGACGAGCGATGTCCAGTGCCAGACGTCGAGCAGGACGATGGTGAACCACGCGGCGACCGGCTGACGGGTGTAGTTGTATTCGATGCCGAAGAAATCGATGATTTTCCAAAGCAGCCCGATATCGGGCAGGGCCATGATGTTCCACATGGAGCCGACGACATTCCACGGAATGAGCAGCGGCAGCGACATGAGCACAAGGCAGACCGAGACCCAGGGACCCTTGCGCGGCATGGTGAGCGCGATGGCGAGGCCGAGCGGGATTTCGATGGCCAGGACGATGGCGGAGAAGGCGATCTGGCGCAGCAGGGCGCCATGAAAGCGCTCCGAATGCAGGACCTGCTCGAACCAATCGACGCCGGCCCAGGTGAAGACGTTGTCGCCGAAGGTTTCCTGGACCGAGAAATTGACCACCGTCATCAGCGGGATGAGGGCGTTGAAGGCCACCAGGATGAAGACCGGGGCGACCAGGAACCAGGCCTTCTGGTTGACGGTCCGGTTCATCGCCGCGCCCCCGCCATCCAGCCGTTCTCGTAGACCCTTGTGTGACCGGGATCGAAGGCGAGATGCGCCTTGCCCGCCGGAATCGTCTCGCCTTCCTTGACCAGCAGCTTGACGCTCTTGCCGGCGCTCTTGGTTTCGACGATGCGGAAGCGGCCGGCGTCGGAAACCTTCACCACATCGACGGCGAGACCCTTCCTGGCGAAACTCACGAATTCCGGCCGGATGCCGATCTCAAGCGTGCCATGGCCGATCTTGACCGACTTGGCATTGACAGCCTCGACCACTTGCCCGGCGATGCGCGCCTTGCCGCCCTTCATCTCGCAAGGCAGCAGATTCATGCCGGGCGAGCCGATGAAATGGCCGACGAAAGTGTGCATCGGCCGCTCGAACAAATCGACCGGGGTTCCGGTCTGCACCACCTCGCCATTGTTCATCACCACGACCTGATCGGCGAAGGTCAAGGCCTCGGTCTGGTCGTGGGTGACATAGATCATGGTGCGGCGGATGCGCTGGTGCAGCTCCTTCAGTTTCGAGCGGAGCTGCCACTTCAGATGCGGATCGATGACGGTCAGCGGCTCGTCGAACATGATGACGTTGACATCGGAGCGCACCAGGCCGCGGCCCAGGGAAATCTTCTGCTTGCCGTCGGCGGTGAGGCCGGAGGCGCGGTTGTTCAGGGTTGCCGAAAGGTCCAGCATGGCGGCGATCTCGCGCACGCGCTTGTCGACCTCGGGTTCGGCAACGCCGCGGTTGCGCAAGGGGAAGGCCAGATTGTCGTAGACGGTCATGGTGTCGTAGATGACCGGGAACTGGAACACCTGGGCGATGTTGCGTTCCTCGGGCGAGGCGCGCGAAACGTCCTTGCCGTCGAACAGGATGCGGCCCTCGGTCGGCACCAGCAGGCCGGAAATGAGATTGAGCAGCGTGGTCTTGCCGCAGCCGGAGGGGCCAAGCAGCGCATAGGCGCCGCCGTCGGCCCAGTCGATCGACAGGCGCTTCAGAGCGTAATCTTCGTCCCGCTGCGGGTCGGGTAGGTAGGAGTGGCGCAGATTATCGAGAGCGATCTTGGCCATCAGGATATCAACCCGCCATCGGCGCCGAAGAACAGGCTGCGCTCGACATCGACATAGAGCTTCGCCTTCTCGCCAATCTTTAGGGGGTGAATGCCGTGCGACTGCGACACCCAGGTCTTGCCGCCGAGATCGAAATGGATGACGCTTTCGGAACCCGACAATTCAGTGACGAGAACGCGGCCTTCGAGGCTGGCGGCGCTCTTGCCCGGCGCGACGGGCGAAATGTGATGGGGCCGGATGCCGATCGTGTAGTCACCGTCGGCGAGTTTGGCGGCAGCCTTGCCGGCGGGCCATTTGATCTTGCCGGAGAGCCGGATTTCACCGCCGCGCTTCGTCACATTGGCGGTGTTGATCGGCGGGTCGGCAAAAACCTGCGCCGAGACGATGCCGGTGGGGCGGCGGTAGACGTCCGCCGTCGGCCCGAACTGGACGACGCGGCCTTCATGCAGGGTGGCGGTATTGCCGCCGAAGAGCAGGGCCTCGACGGGCTCGGTCGTGGCATAGACGACGATCGCCTGGCGGCCGGCGAAGAGCTTCGGCAGTTCCTCGCGCAATTCCTCGCGCAGCTTGTAATCGAGATTGGCGAGAGGCTCGTCGAGGAGAATGATGTCGCTGTCCTTGACGATGGCGCGGGCAATGGCGGTGCGCTGCTGCTGGCCGCCGGAGAGCTCGTTCGGCTTGCGCTGCAGCATCGGGGTGAGGCGCATCAGTTCGGCCGCCTGGCCGACGCGCCTCTTGATCTCGCCTTGCGCAATGCCGGCGACGCGCAGGGGCGAGGCGATGTTGTCGTAGACCGAGAAATTCGGATAGTTGATGAATTGCTGGTAGACCATCGAGACGTTGCGCTTCTGCACCGGCACGCCGGTCACATCGCGGCCCTTGTGGCGGATGATGCCGGAGCCGGGTTTCCGAATGCCGGCCATCAATTGCATCAGCGTCGTCTTGCCGGCGAGCGTGGTGCCGAGCAGCACGTTGAAGGTGCCGTCTTCCAAAACGAGACTCGTCTCATGGATCAAAGTCTCGGCGCCCGCGCGCAGGGAGACATTGTCGAGTTCGAGAGCCATGACGTGACTGCCGCCTATCGGTTTCCGCAGGGTTTCCGATCTTCGCACATACCACCGGGGTGCACCAGCAATGCACCCCGGCGGCCTTGGGAGGAGAGATCGCGCTTACTGGTTGTTGGTCCAGCGCTTGATCAGCTCGTCATAGGCGATGGTCTCGCCCGGCGGCTTTTCGTTGTCGAGCTTGGCCCAGGGCGCATGGTCCTTGCTGAGCCAGGCCGACGGATCCTTCGGCTCGTTCAGGCGCGGGCCACAACCATGGTAGGCGTTGTTGGCTTTGTCGGCGGCTTCCATGCGGCCCATGATCTGGTCCATCTGCTCGGCGAGGCGGTCCATCGCCTGCTGGGCGGTGAAGGCGCCGGAGTTCACGTCACCGATGTTCTCCCAGAAGAGTTGGGCGAGCTTCGGATAATCGGGAACGTTGACGCCTGTCGGCGACCAGGCGACGCGGTCCGGCGAGCGATAGAACTCGATCAGACCGCCAAGCTGCGGCGCGCGATCGGTGAAGTGCTGGTGACGCACCGTGCTGTCGCGGATGAAGGTGAGACCCACGTCGCTCTTCTTCACGTCGACGGTTTTCGACACGACAAACTGGGCATAGAGCCAAGCAGCCTTGCGGGCCTCGATCGGCGTGGAGTTGAAGAGCGTCCAGGAACCTGCGTCCTGATAGCCGCGTTGCGAACCTTCCTTCCAGTACGGGCCATGGGGCGAGGGGGCCATACGCCAGAGCGGAGCGCCGTTGTCGTCCACGGTGTTGTTGCCGTCGCTCTTCGGCGCCACCATGGAAGCGGTGAAGGCCGTGTACCAGAAGATTTGCTGGGCGACGTTGCCCTGGCTGAGCGACGGCAGGGACTGATAGAAGTCGAGGTCGGCCGCTCCCGGCGGCGCGTACTTCCTCAGCCATTCATCCCACTTGGTTACCGCATAAACGGCAGCGGGACTGTTGGCGCCGCCACCGCGCGACACCGAGGCGCCGGCCGGGTTGCAACTGCCCTTCTCCATGCGGATGCCCCATTCGTCGACCGGGCGTCCGTTGGGCTGTCCAACGTCGGCCTCGCCGGCCATCGACAGCCAGGCATCGGTCATGCGCCAGCCGAGATCGGGCGCGCGCTTGCCGTAGTCCATGTGGCCATAGACCTTGACGCCGTCGATCTCCTTCACGTCTTCGCTGAAGAACTGGGCGATATCCTCATAGGCGGACCAGTTCACCGGCACGCCCAATTCATAGCCATATTTGGCTTTGAATTTTTCCTTCAGGTCGGGCCGGTCAAACCAATCCTTGCGAAACCAGTAGAGGTTGGCGAACTGCTGGTCGGGAAGCTGCCAGAGTTTGCCGTCCGGTCCCGTGGTGAACGACTTGCCCATGAAGTCGTCGATATCGAGCATGGGATCGGTAACGTCCTTGCCTTCTCCGGCCATCCAGTCCGTCAGGTTGATGGCGCTTTGCAAGCGCGAGTGAGTGCCGATGAGATCCGAGTCGTTGATATAGCCGTAAAAGAGATTGCGATTGGTCTGAATCTGGGTATGCACGGCCGGCACCACTTCACCTTCGCCGAGGAGCTGGTGATTCACCTTGATGCCGGTGATTTCCTCGAAGGCCTTGGTGAGAACCGTCGATTCATAGGTATGGGTCGGAATGGTTTCCGAGAGCACGTTGATTTCCATGCCCTTGAAGGGTTCCGCCGCCTTGATGAACCATTCCATCTCCTTCATCTGGTCTTCCTTGGAGAGGGTGGATGGCTGGAATTCGTTGTCGACCCATTTCTGGGCCGCTGCCATGTCGGCATAGCTCGGACCGGCAAAGGTCGCGAGCGCCACGGCCGCGGTGGCGGCCAGAAGCTTCACTTTCATCGATTGTCCTCCCTGACAATACCGGCACCTGAGTTGGAGCCTATATCACTATCAAACGAAAAAAAACGAAGGTCAATAGCATTGATTGAAAGGAAATCTCCTGCCATACTCAGTCAATTCTTCCAAAAACGAAAATTTCCGAACGCTAAATGAAATTGAACGAATCCGACTATCCCTTTGAATCGCTTGCCCTTGCCGGCCGGCAAGAGGTGGGCGACTGAGGCGCCATGTCGGTCATCAATCCGCGCCAGCAACAAATCCTGAAACTTGCCAAGCAGGCTGGCAATGTGCTGGTGGACGATCTGGCGCTGCGTTTCGAGGTGACGCCGCAGACCATACGCAAGGACCTCAACGATCTTTGCGACGACCGGCTGCTCACCCGCACCCATGGCGGCGCCATGCTGGCCTCGGGCGTCGAGAATGTCGCCTACGATGCGCGACGGCAATTGGCGGCGGCCGAGAAGCGGGCCATCGGCCAACGCGCCGCCAGCCTCATTCCCGACAACAGTTCGCTGTTCATCAATATCGGCACGACGACGGAAGAAGTGGCGCGGTATCTGGTCCGGCACGAAGGCCTTCTGATCATCACCAACAATATCCATGTGGCCACCACACTCATGCCGTGCCCGAAGATCGACGTGATCGTGGCGGGCGGCACGCTCAGGCGTTCCGACGGCGGCATCGTCGGCGAGGCGGCGGTCGATTTCATCGGCCAGTTCAAGGTCGATTACGCGGTGATCGGCGTCTCGGCCATCGACGACGACGGCGCGCTGCTCGATTTCGATTACCGCGAAGTGCGCGCCGCCCAGGCGATTCTGCATAACGCCCGCAATATCATCCTGGTCTCCGACGCGATGAAATTCACGCGCTCGGCGCCGGTGCGCATCGGCCACATGTCGCAGGTCGATATCTTCGTCACCGACCGGATGCCGCCGGAAACGATCGCCGATGTCTGCCGGCACAACGGCGTGCGGCTCGAAATCACCGGCGGCAGCGATGAGCCGGAGCGATCGGAAGGCGGGCGGCCCGGTTCATGACCTACGATCTCTTCGTCATCGGCGGCGGCGTCAACGGTTGCGGCATCGCCCGCGACGCGGCGGGGCGCGGCCTCAAGGTGTTTCTCGCCGAGCAGGGCGATCTCGCCTCCGGAACGTCCTCGGCCTCGACCAAGCTTATCCACGGCGGCTTGCGCTATCTCGAGCATTATGAATTCCGCCTGGTGCGCGAGGCGCTGATCGAACGCGAGGTGCTGCTCAAGGCGGCGCCGCATATCATCTGGCCGTTGCGTTTCGTGCTGCCGCATCACCAGGGCCTCAGGCCCTGGCCGGTGATCCGCCTCGGGCTGTTTCTTTACGATCACCTCGGCGGGCGCAAAATCCTACCGCCGACGCGCAGCGTCGATCTGACGCGCGACGTGACCGGCCAGCCGCTGAAGCCGGAGTTCGTGCGCGGCTATGAATATTCCGATTGCTGGGTGGAGGATGCGCGGCTGGTGGTGCTTGCGGCGCGCGATGCGGCGGCGCGCGGCGCCGTCATCCGTACGCGGATGCGCTGCAAGACGGCGCGGCGGGTGGAGGGCGGTTGGGAATTGACGGTTGCGCCGGCCGGCGGCGGCAAGGCGGAAACGCTGCGGGCCAAGGCCCTGGTCAACGCGGCGGGCCCATGGGTGAGCCAGGTTCTGGGCGAGGTGGTGGCGCATCCGGCGCCCGACAAGATCAGGATGGTAAAGGGCAGCCACATTGTCGTCGACCGGCTTTACGATCACGACCGCTGCTATATTTTCCAGAATGCCGACGGCCGCATCTGCTTTGCCATCCCCTACGAGCAGCACTTCACGCTGATCGGAACCACCGATGAAGATTACCGGGGCGATCCCGGGGACCCACGCACCACCGAGGCCGAGACCGACTATTTGCTCTCGGCGGTGAGCGAATATTTCAAGCGTCCGGTGGCCCGCGAGTCGGTGCGCTGGTCCTATGCCGGCGTCAGGCCGCTTTACGACGACGGCGCCAGCAAGGCCCAGGAAGCAACCCGCGACTATGTGCTCAGGCTCGAGGCGGGAGAGAACCAGGCGCCGCTCTTGTCGGTGTTCGGCGGCAAGATCACCACCTTCCGCAAGCTCTCCGAAGCGGTCATGGAAAAGATGCAACCGTTTTTCCCCCACATGGGGCGGCCGTGGACGGCTGTCGCATCGCTGCCCGGCGGCGATTTTCCCTTCAGCGAAGTCGAGGCGCGGATCGCCGACATGCAGCGGCGCTACTCTTTTCTAACCCCGCGCAATGTGCGGCGCATTTTCCGGGCCTATGGCACGGAGGCCGAGCACATGTTCGACGGCGCCCGCTTCGCCCAGGACATGGGCAAGAGTTTCGGCCTCATCAGCGAGCGCGAGCTTGATTATCTCAAGAGCCATGAATGGGCGCAGACGGCGGAGGACATTCTCTGGCGGCGCTCGAAACTGGGCCTGCACTTGTCGCTCGAACAACAGGCGGCATTGCAGCAGCACATGAACCCGAAGCCCGTGCGCAAAGTGGCCGGGCGAAAAAAGGGATAGGGCCGCATGGCGGATTTGATTCTGGCCATCGATCAGGGCACCACCTCGTCGCGGGCCGTCGTCTTCGACGCCAAGCTCAAGATTCGCGGGATCGGCCAGCAGGAGTTCAAGCAATATTTCCCGGCGTCCGGCTGGGTCGAGCACGATGCGGAAGACATCTGGCGGAGCGTGCTCGCCACCTGCAAATCCGCCATGCGCAGGGCCAGGGCGAAGCCGAAAGACATCCGCGCCATCGGCATTACCAACCAGCGCGAAACAACCTTGGTGTGGGACCGCAAGACCGGCAAGCCCATTCACCGCGCCATCGTCTGGCAGGATCGGCGCACGGCGGAGATTTGTGCCAGGCTCAAGGCCGCTGGGCATGAGCCCATGGTCGCGGCCAGGACCGGGCTGTTGCTCGATCCCTATTTCTCCGGCACCAAGATCGCCTGGCTGCTCGACCAGGTGAAGGGCGCCCGGGCCCGGGCCGAACGCGGCGAGCTGTGCTTCGGCACCATCGACAGTTTCCTCATCTGGCGGCTCACCGGCGGGCGCGTGCATGCAACGGACGCCACCAATGCCTCGCGCACACTGCTCTACAATATTCACTCCGGCGCCTGGGACGACCAGTTGCTGGCGCTTTTCGATGTGCCGCGCGCCATGCTGCCGGAGGTAAAAGATTGCGCCGCCGATTTCGGCTCGACCGAGGCCGGCCTGTTCGGCCACGCCATCGCCATTGCGGGGGTGGCCGGCGACCAGCAGGCCGCGGCCGTGGGCCAGGCCTGTTTCAAGCCCGGCATGATGAAATCGACCTATGGCACCGGCTGCTTCGCGCTGCTCAATACGGGAGAAAAGCCGGTTCACTCGCAGAACCGGCTGCTCACCACGGTGGCCTATCAACTGAACGGCAAGCGCAGCTATGCGCTGGAGGGGGCCATCTTCATCGCCGGCGCGGCGGTGCAGTGGCTGCGCGACGGACTCAGGGTAGTGAAGACTTCCGCCGAGACGGGCAGACTGGCGCAGGCGGCGGATGCCAGGCAGGACGTCTATCTCGTGCCGGCCTTCGTCGGCCTCGGCGCGCCGTGGTGGGACGCCGAGGCGCGCGCCGCGTTGTATGGGCTGAGCCGCAACTCCGGGCCGGCCGAGATCAGCCGCGCCGCGCTCGAAGCGGTCGGATACCAGACGCGCGACCTGCTCGACGCAATGCGTGCCGACTGGCCGGCCTCGAAAGAAGCCGCCACCGTGCTGCGCGTCGACGGCGGCATGACGCCGAG
>JANMQL010000229.1:0-1578 GCA_031370475.1 Hyphomicrobiales bacterium
CGTCCGACGAGCTCCAGACCATCGATACCTCGTCCACCCCGGCCTTCCTCGGCCTCAGCGACCCTGGTGGCCTGTGGGAGCAGCTCGGCGGCGTCGGCAGCGCCGGCGATGGGGTCATCATCGGCGTCATTGATACCGGCATCTGGCCGGAGTCGCTCAGCTTTTCCGACCGGACCGGGCTGTACGGCAATGTCAGCCAGGACGGCAAGCTCGACTACCGGCAGATCCCTGGCTGGCACGGCAAGTGCAAACCGGGTGAGGCGTTCACTGCGAGCGACTGCAACAAGAAGCTCATCGGCGCCCAATGGTTCAACGCAGCCTTCGGCGGCGACGCGGGCGTCGACGCCACCATGCCCTGGGAGTTCACCTCGGCACGCGACTTCGGCGGCCACGGCACGCACACTTCGTCGACGGCTGGCGGCAACAACGGCGTTGCTACCACGGGCGCGGCATCCGTGTTCGGCTCGATCAGTGGCATCGCTCCGCACGCGCGCATCGCCATGTACAAGGCGCTGTGGGCGGTCGCCCCCGGCCAGGGCAGCGGCTTCACCTCCGATCTGGTGGCCGCAATCGACCAGGCCGTCGCGGACGGCGTGGACGTTATCAACTATTCGATCAGCGGCACGAGCACCAACTTCCTTGACCCCGTCGAGATCTCGTTCCTCTTTGCCGCCGCCGCCGGGATCTTCGTGGCGGAGTCCGCCGGGAACAGCGGTCCGACCACATCGACGGTGGCGCACCCCGGCCCGTGGACGACCACAGTCGCTGCCGGCACGCACAATCGCAATGGCGCCGGCTCGGTCACGCTCGGCAATAGCGTCACCTACGCCGGTGCTTCCGTGGCCACTCTGGTCACCGCCCCGCTCATCGACTCCACGGCCGCCGGTTTGCCCGGCGTAGATGCCTCACTCCTTGCACTCTGCTATGGCGCGGCGGATGGCCATGTCGTGCTCGACCCGCTGAAGGTAGTCGGCAAGATCGTGGTGTGCCAGCGCGGTGCGATCGCGCGCGTCAACAAGAGCCTGGCCGTCAAGGATGCCGGCGGAGTGGGCATGGTGCTGTTCAACAGCCCCGATAGCTCGCTCAACGCAGACTTCCACTTCGTGCCGACGGTGCACGTCAACAACGCGGATGGCCTTGCAATCAAGGCGTACGCCACCACTGCCGGCGCCACGGCAACCATCAACCAGGCCACCATCGTCTTCAATGCCGCCGCTCCGTTTACGGCGAGCTTCTCGTCGCGCGGCCCGCTACGGGCGGGTGGTGGCGACCTGCTGAAGCCGGATCTCATTGCCCCAGGCCAGGACATCCTGGCGGCGGTTGCGCCTCCAGGCAACGCCGGCCGCGACTTCGACCTCTATAGCGGCACGTCCATGTCCAGCCCGCACGTGGCCGGCCTTGCGGCGTTGCTCAGGGACCTCCACCCAGACTGGTCGCCGATGGCGATCAAGTCGGCGCTCATGACGTCTGCCTACGACGTCCTCGACGGCCCGAACACGAACCCGCTGGTCATTTTCAGGCAGGGTGCCGGCCACGTCCGTCCAAATTCGGCCGCGGACCCGGGTCTGGTCTTCGACG
>JANMQL010000264.1:0-7264 GCA_031370475.1 Hyphomicrobiales bacterium
CTGGTTCACCCTGGACCTGGCGGCCGACTATGCCGGCCAGGCCAAGGGCGAGCTGGCGATCTTCTCGGCCAGCAACAGTTGGCGCCCAGCCCTGGAAGACCTGGCCGACTTCGCTGTCAGCCGCGTGAGCTGAGAGCGCCCTCGATCACCCCGGATGGATCATCTTCTCGGGCCGCACCACCTCGTCGAACTGCTCATTGGTGACATAGCCGCCGCCGACCGCCTCCTCCCGCAGGGTGGTGCCGTTCTTGTGGGCGGTCTTGGCGATCTTGGCGCAGGTATCGTAGCCGAGCTTGCCGTTCAGCGCCGTCACCAGCATCAGCGAACGGTCGAGCGCCGCCTTTATATTGTCCTCGCGCGCCTCGATGCCGACCACGCAATTATCGGTGAAGGAGACTGCTGCATCGGCCATCAGCCGCACGCTCTGCAGGAAGTTGTAAGCCATCACCGGATTGAAGACATTCAGCTCGAAATGGCCGGAGGCACCGGCGAAGGTGATCGCCGCCTGATTGCCGAAAATCTGGGCGCAGACCATGGTCAGCGCCTCGCATTGGGTGGGATTGACCTTGCCCGGCATGATCGAGGAGCCCGGCTCGTTCTCGGGGAGCGCCAGTTCGCCCAGCCCCGAGCGCGGGCCCGAGCCCAGGAAGCGGATATCGTTGGCGATCTTGAACAGCGAGGCCGCCACCGTGTTGATGGCGCCGTGGCTCATCACCATGGCGTCATGGGCGGCGAGCGCCTCGAACTTGTTGGGAGCGGAGGTGAAGGCCATTCCGGTGATGGCGGCGATGCGCGCCGCAACTTTCTCCGCGAAGCCTACCGGCGCGTTGAGACCGGTGCCGACCGCGGTTCCGCCCTGCGCCAATTCCATGAGCATCGGCATGGTCTGCTCGATGCGGGCGATGCCGTTCTCCACCTGCTTGGCGTAGCCGGAAAATTCCTGGCCGAGAGTCAATGGCGTTGCATCCTGGGTATGGGTGCGGCCGATCTTGATGATGTTCGCCCAGGCCTTGGCCTTGCCGTCGAGCGCCTTGTGCAGATGCCGGAGCGCCGGCAGGAGATCGTGGTGGATCTGCTCGGCACAGGCGATGTGCATGGCGGTGGGGTAAGTGTCGTTCGACGACTGGCTCATATTGACGTGATCGTTGGGATGCACCGGCTGCTTCGAGCCCAGGACGCCGCCCATCATCTCGATGGCCCGGTTCGAGATCACCTCATTGGCATTCATGTTGGATTGGGTGCCTGAGCCCGTCTGCCAGACGACCAGCGGGAAATGGTCGTCGAGCCTGCCGTCGATCACTTCCTGGGCCGCCTTGACGATGACCTCGCCGAGTTTCACATCGAGCCGGCCCAGCGCCATGTTGGTTTCAGCCGCGGCGCGCTTGACGATGCCCAGCGCCCGCACGACGGGTTTCGGCTGCTTCTCCCAGCCGATCTTGAAATTGCCGATCGAACGCTGGCTCTGGGCGCCCCAATAGCGGGTCGCCTCCACTTCGATAGGGCCGAATGAGTCGGTCTCGGTGCGGGTCTTGCTCATGGTGTGCTTTTCATGGGAATGACTGGGCGCTGATTATCATGGCGCGGTGCTGACCGCCAGTGAGGGGGGAATGCAGAAAATTCCGCGCGGCGTTTGGGTCCTCGGCTTGGTCAGCCTGTTCATGGATCTCTCGTCGGAAATGATCCACGGGCTCTTGCCGGTATTTCTGGTATTCACGCTCGGCGCCAGTGCGGCGACGCTGGGTCTAATCGAGGGGTTGGCCGAGGCCACCGCCCAAATTTTCAAGCTTTTCTCCGGTCTGCTCAGCGACCGCTGGCGTAACCGCAAGGGTCTAGCGCTCCTGGGCTATGGCATAGCGGCTATCGTCAAGCCGCTGTTTCCCATCGCGGTAACACCCTTTGAGGTGTTCGTGGCCCGCTTTGCCGACCGCATCGGCAAGGGTATCCGCGGCGCGCCACGCGATGCGCTGGTTGCCGACATCACGCCACCGGAATTGCGCGGAGCTGCTTTCGGCCTGCGTCAGTCGCTCGATACGGTCGGCGCCTTTCTGGGGCCGCTGGCGGCGATTGTCCTGATGGTGGCGCTCGCCGATGATGTGCGAAGCGTGCTGTGGATCGCAGTCATTCCGGCCGGTATCGCCGTGGCTTTCTTGGCCTTCGGGGTCAGCGAACCGGAAACGCCGCCGCAAAGCGCCCGCAAGCCCGGCTTCAGCCTGGCCACGGCGCGCCTGCTCGGCCGGAGTTTCTGGTTGGTGGCGCTGCTGGGAGCGGTGATGATGCTGGCCCGCTTCTCGGAAGCATTTCTGGTTCTCAAGGCGTCGGATGTGGGGCTCTCGGCGCGCTACGTTCCCGCAGTCATGGTGGTGATGAGCTTGGTCTATTCGCTCTCCTCCTATCCGGTGGGTGTGCTGTCCGACAGAATTGGCCGGCTTGGCCTGCTGGCGGCCGGGCTTGCCGTGCTGGTCGCCGCCGACCTCGTACTCGCCTCGGCGACATCGATTATAGCGGTAATGGCGGGCGTCGCCCTGTGGGGCCTGCACATGGGGCTGACCCAGGGCATACTCGCCACGCTGGTTGCCGACACGGCGCCGGAGAATCTGCGCGGCACCGGATACGGGGCCTTCAATCTGGTGAGCGGCGTGGCGCTTCTCGCGGCAAGCGTGATTGCCGGTGAGCTGTGGGATCGGGCCGGCGCCCAGGCCACATTTCTCGCGGGCGCGGGCTTTGCCGCCGCCGCACTTGCCGGGTTTGCTATCTTAGCTCGTCCCACCAGATCGGATTTGTCCAGGCGCGCTTCCCCGCCTGATCGATGATCGAGACGCGGAACCATGGGCTCTTGGAGCGCAACAGCCAGCCGTCCTCGAATTTCTTGAGATCGACGGTGGCGCCGGTGATGGATTTGCCGCCGCGGCCGGCGCTGCGCGAATTGCCGCAAATCGCCACGATGGTGTCGACGGGCGAGCAGGAGATATTGAGTTCGGTGCCTTCGAGCGAGATATCGTGAATGACCGGGCCCTGGCTCGAATAATATTCGCCACGCTTCAACGCCGCCAGTAGCACGTCGGGATCGAGGCTGTCGGCCTTGACCTGCACCCAGCCGCCGAAATGATCGTCGCTCTTGAAATGGGCATCGTCGGTGGCGAAGGCCGAAAGCCTGCGGCCCTCAGTCAGTATCTGGTCGAGCAGATACCAGCCGTCGCCGCGATCGGTCTCCACCGCGCAGCCGTGATTGTAGATTTCGACCGCATGGGCGCAGTCGATGGCGCGGCCGTCCTCCATGGTGAGTTGCGACCAGGCGGGGTGGGCGATGCCGATGAAGGCGCCGGCCTCGGCGGCGCGCCGGGCGAGCTGCGGCCCGGTCTCGTCCTTGGCGCAGGGCGGAAAGTCGAGCGGCAATCCCGCCGCCACAATGTGCCAGAGCTCGCCCACCTGGGTGGCGGGCGCGTGGACCTCGGAGCCGATGATGGTGGTGAAATTGTTGGAGCGGAAAGCCCTCGTGTCTGCCACCGGCCAATTGTAATGGCCGATGAAATGGTCGGACAGCATCATGAAATCGTAGCCCGCGTTCTTGTAGGCTTCGACCACATCGCGCGGCGCCAGGGCGCCATCCGACAGGTTGGAATGGGTGTGCAGATTGCCGCGCCAGAAACGGCCGGGCCTGGAGAAAGGGGCGAGGGCGGTCATGGTTCTCCTATACGCTCATTTGCATGCCGAGTTCGACCACCCGGTCGGGCGGGATGCGGAAGAATTCGATGGCGCGGGCCGATTGGTTGGCCAGCATGATGAAAATGCGCTGCTGCCAGAAGGGCAGGGCCGAATGGGCAGATATGCGGATCACCCGGCGGCCGAGGAAGTAGGAAGCCTGGCGCGGATCGATGGCGAGGCCGAAGGGCTCGCAGGCGCGCAGGGCCGCGGGCACGTCGGGCTGCTCCATGTAGCCAAAGCGGGCCTCCACCAGCCAAGCGCCGAGCGGCAATTGCTTGACGGCGACGCGCTCGTTCGGATCGGCGCGCGGCTCGTCGGTGGTCTCGACGGTGATGAAGACGAGAATGTCGTGCAGCACGCGGTTGTGCTTGAGATTGTGCATGAGCGCGCTCGGTGCATAGACGGGATCGGTTTGCATGAAGACGGCGGCGCCCGCCACCCTTGTCGGCGGACGCTTCTCCAGGCTTTCGAGCAGACCGATGAGTTCGATCGATTCCCTGCGCAGCTTGGCGGCCAGCGCCTGACGGCCGCGCAGCCAGGTGACCATCATCAGGATGATGATGGCGCCTATCAGCACCGGCATGTAACCGCCGCTCGCCAGCTTCAAGCCGTTGGCGGCGAGGAAAGTCAATTCGACCACGAAGATGCCGGCCAGGGCTGGGAGCACCAGCCAAAGGGGCAGGGTGCGGGCCTTCCAGAAAAAGATGATGGCGAGCGTCGTGTCGACGACCATCGAGGTATTGACCGCCACGCCATAGGCGGAGGCGAGATTCGACGAGGACTTGAACACCAGCACCAGCAGGATGACGCCGCACAGGATCAGCCAGTTGATCTGGCCGATATAGATCTGGCCCTGCTCGGTCTCACTGGTGTGGGTGATGTTCATGCGCGGGAACAGGCCGAGCGACATGGCCTGCTGGGCGATCGAGAAGGCGCCGGTGATGACCGCCTGGCTGGCGATCACGGTGACCAGGGTTGCCAGCACGACCAGCGGGATAAGGGCCCAGGAGGGCGCCATCAGGAAGAACGGATTTTCCACCGCCTGCGGATTGGCGATGATGAAGGCGCCCTGGCCGAGATAATTGAGAATCAGGCCGGGAAATACCACGGCGAGCCAGGCCATGCGGATCGGTTGCTTGCCGAAATGGCCCATGTCGGCATAGAGCGCCTCGCCGCCGGTTACCGCCAGGAACACGCCACCGAAGACGAGCAGCGCCAGTCCCGGCTGGTCGAGCAGCATGCCGACGCCATAGGCGGGATTGAAGGCAAGATAGATTTCCGGATCGTCGAAGATGTGGACCACGCCCATGGAACCGATGACGATGAACCACACAGTCGTTATGGGCGCGAAGAGCGAGGCCACGCCGGCGGTGCCGTGGTACTGAAACAGGAACAGGGTGACCAGCACGGCCAGCGTCAGCGGCACCACGTAGGGACCGAAGGCCGGGTTGATGACCTCGAGGCCCTCGATCGCCGCCAGCACCGACATGGCGGGAGTAATCATGGCATCGCCGAAGAAGAAGGCGGCGCCGACGATGCCCAGCGCCAGCACGATGCCGCCCTTGCGTTTCAACACCGTCTCGACCAGCACGACGAGCGAGAGAATGCCGCCTTCGCCCTTGTTGTCGGCGCGCATCAGCAGCATCACGTATTTGAGGGTGACAATGAGGATCAGTGCCCAGAGGAGCAGCGAGGCGACGCCGAGAACCGCCAGGCGCAGGTCGCCGCCCGCCGCCACGACATGGTGCAGGGCTTCGCGCATGGCATAGAGGGGGCTCGTGCCGATGTCGCCGAAGACGACGCCGATCGAGGCGAAGGCCAGCTTGAGGGAAGCCGGATTGCGCCCGGATTCCTGGGTGATTGCTTGGGTCATGGGCCGCTGAGGGCGCCGCTCCTTGTCATCGACTCCGGCGGTCCTACTGGGCCGTCACGACGGCGCGGCATTCAGCAGGAAGACCCGCCAGTGTCAAGGGTGGGGCGGGCTTTACCGGTTTGGCGTTGGGGTCCTTCTTTTTCGGCTTCCATGGCTTGTCGCCCATCCAGTAGGCAAGCTCCTCGCCGCAGCCGGTGCCGTCCTTGGGCCTGGCGGCGGGCTGGTTCTTGCAGTTCGTCGAACCCTTCGGGCAATCGATGCGGATGTGGAAGTGGTAGTTGTGGCCGTAATAGGGGCGCACCTTGGCAAGCCAGGAACGGTCGCCGGTGGCCCATTTGCACAGCTCGGCCTTGATCGGCGGATGCACGAAGATGCGCGCCACTTCCGGATAGGAGGCGGCCCGCTTGATGAGCCGAGCTTGGGCCTCGGTCCACACTTTCTTGTCGATTTCGGTGCGGCTCTTGACCATCAGCGTTGCGGACATGTTCTCGCGCTCGCCGCGCGTCAATGCATGATCCGGCATCGGAGTGAGCCAGATATCGGCATCGAGGCCGGTCTGATGGCTGGCGTGGCCGGTCAGCATGGGACCGCCGCGTGGCTGGGACATGTCGCCGACGAGGAGGCCGTTCCAGCCGTCATTCGCTTTGGCCTCGGTGGCCAATTTCTCGATCAGCTTGATCATGGCCGGATGGGCCCAATTGCGGTTGCGCGATGGGCGCATCACCTCCCAGGCGGGGCCGTCGGAGGGAAGCGCCTCGGCGCCGGCCAGGCAGCCCTTGGCATAGAAGCCGATGGCGCTGGACTTGAGATTGGCAGGCAGCTTCATGCTGCCGAATAGTTTCTTGGCTGGAATTTTGGTTACCGGAACGTCGATCAGAGTGGCAAGCGCAGCCTGATCGGCGGCCGTCTGGCCCCAGGCCGGAAGGATCGTGGTGAGAAGGATCGCGATGATGAAGAGGGCCGTCTTGTGCATGCGGATGGGCTTCACTTCTTGCGAAAGGCGTCGAGGGAGACGACTTTCGGCGCCTCGCCCTGGGCCTCCTTGACTTCGGTCTCGGCAGCCAGCGGTCTTGCCGCCGCCTTATCGGCCTCCGCCGCCGGCGCGGCCTCGACATTGACGACCTCGAACTGCAATCCGAACTGCACCGCGGGATCGAGGAAGCCCTTAACGGCGTTGAACGGCACCACCAGCTTTTCCGGAATGTTGTCGAAGGACAACTCAACCTGGAATCGCTCCTCGGTGACCACGAGATTCCAGTACTGGTGCTGCAGCACGACGGTCATTTCGCGCGGATAGCGCGCCGCCAGCCGCTCGCCGATATCGACGCCGGGGTGGCGGGTATGGAAGGCGATATAGAAATGATGCTCGCCCGGCAGGCCGGAGCGCTCGACCTTGCGTAGCGCCTCGCGCACCACGCCGCGCAGGGCATTCTGCGCCAATTGGTCGTATCGCATCAGATCTTCGGGCATTCTGGCTTCCGGCTATCGACTCGGGCGCGGATATTAGGGGCGGGGGCGGGCCAAGTCACGCACCGCGCAAATGAAAGTGCCGGCTTCTGTTGCCAGGTGCCGGCGGACCCCGCCTGAAACGGCTAAGCCTCAGGACTTTGATTTCGGTTCTCGCACCGCATTACGCGGCGAGAGCGACCGGAGCATAGTTGTCGTTTGCAACTATATGTTTAGCCCGAT
>JANMQL010000266.1:0-16030 GCA_031370475.1 Hyphomicrobiales bacterium
CCTGCAAGTCAACCATCGGCTTGAAAAACAGTGCCTGTCGTGTGTCTGAAATATGTGCTATCCAGTTGGATCGTCCCGGTGGCCCTATCTCAGAGGAGAACAAAATGGCCTTTACTGAATGGATGATACGCGGACCTCAGATTTCTTCCTGCAATTGTTCTTATGGTTGCCCCTGCCAGTTCAATGCCCTGCCTACCGAGGGCAACTGCCATGCCGCGGTCGGCATGCATATCGAGAAAGGCCATCATGGCAAGGTGAAACTTGACGGCTTAAACTGGGCCGCAACCGCCGCCTGGCCGGGTCCCATTCACATGGGCCATGGTGAAATACAGCCAATTGTCGATGAGCGCGCCACCCCTGAACAACGAGAGGCTTTGCTCAAGATCATGTCCGGCCAAGACACGGAGCCGGGTGCAACCTTCCTCCAGGTTTACGTATCGATGTGTGAAAAGGTTCACCCTCCGATGTTCAAGAAGATCGACTTTGATGTCGACATGAAGTCATGCGTGGGCCATTTCAGTGTGCCAGGTGTGGTTGAAACGCAGACCGAAGCAATTCGTAATCCGGTCACCGGCAAGCCGCATCACGCAAAGATTTCCTTGCGCCAGGGCTTCGAATTCGCCGAGGCGGAATTCGCTAGCGGAACGGTGAAGTCGGCCGGCCCGATCAAACTCGACACCAATGGCCGCCACGCCCATCTCGCCATGTTGCATTTGACCGGCAAGGGCGTCGTGCATTGAACTCTCCCGGAATGGCGCGCCCGGACACCATGTCCGAGCGCGCCGCGCGCAATGAGCGCTGGATCGTGGTCGCGGGGCTGGCCCTGGTAACCGTCACAGGTTTTGTCACGACGCTGAAACTCGGCGGAATACTGATGATGCCGGCGATGTCTTTCGACGGCAGTGTGGCCTATTGGGCCCTCATCTTCGTCATGTGGTGGACCATGATGATGGCGATGATGCTGCCCTCGGCGGCGCCCGCCATCCTCACCTACGGCGCCATGAGCCGCAGATTCGCCGAAAGAGGTGCATCATCCGCGTCCGTTGCGGTGTTCGCGTCGGGCTATGCCGCAATCTGGACGGCTTTCAGCCTCGGCGTTGTGGCGCTGCAGATCCTGCTGCGCGGCCTTGTTCCGTTGACCGGCATGATGGCGGTGGCGAGTACTGCGATCGGTGGGGGACTGCTGATCGCCGCCGGAATCTACCAGATGACGCCTCTCAAATTCGCCTGCCTCCGCAAGTGCCAGAGCCCGCTCATGTTCTTCGCCCACAATTGGCGGCCGGGAGCGGCGGGCGCCCTCCGCATGGGGCTTTCGCACGGTGTCTTCTGCCTCGGCTGCTGCTGGGTGCTGATGGGCCTACTTTTCTACGGCGGCGTGATGGAGCCGCGCTGGATTGTCGGTATCGCCGCCTATATCGCCGCCGAAAAGCTCATCCCCGCGAAAACGCAGATGGCGCGCTTCGCGGGGACGATCCTTGTCTTATGGGGTCTGTGGACGATCTACGCCGCCCTCAATTGATGTTCATCCCCACCTGCATGGTCTTGGGCCAGGCGATCTTGAAGCCGTGCTTCAGCACCTTTTCCGCCTTGGGGGCGAGATCGAACTGCCAGGCCAGCACGCCGCGTTTTTTCTCGTAGTCTTTCTGGGTGGGCGGCGTCATGCCGGGCAGCGTCTCGACCGTAATGTCCTCGACATCCGAAACCGGCATCTGGTCGAGGACGGTCACCGGCACGGCGAAATCATGCAGGTTCTTCACCGTGATGTCATAGGCGCGCTCGTCGATGTTGGAACTGGTGATCAACCCTTCCTCGCCGCGGTTGCGCTTGACCTCGATGCGCTTCACCTTGATCAGGTTGTCGGCGCCGAAGCCGAGCCTTGTTTCTTCCCCCGGCGACAGCATCGGCAATCCGCCCTGCCCCATGAACACGCCGTCGCGATACAGCATGACCGGACCGGGCAGCAGCGGCGTTTCGCCGGCGAGCGTGAAGCTGGCCGTCAGATAGGCATTGGGATCGAGCTTCGGCACCGCTTCCGCCGATAGCTTCGCCTCGATCACATCGGTGCCGATACGCACCTTCTTGGCCGTGCCGGTATTATCGACCGAAACCCGTCCGGCGATCCCATAGAGGGCCTGGAAACCGGCGATCTCGACCTCCGCCTGGCGCTGGACGATGGAGGCGTCTTTCTTCGCCTTGTCTTCGTCAAGCGCGCCGCCAACCGCCTCTGCCGCGGGCGCCGGCGCCTCCAGTTTCTGCAACGCATCGGTTGAACTGGCCAGGCCGCGACTGCGCTGATCGTCATACATGGCGATTTGCTGCGGCGAAAGTTCGGGCGCGGCGGTGGCGCCGACCGGCCTGGCCGTCGATAGCGTCAGCGCCACATCGGTCCAGTCCTCGGTTGTCGATTGCATCACTTCGGCGCGGCGCACCAGCTCGATCCTGGCCTTTGCATCCTTCTCCGGCGAGGTAAGCCGCGCATCGTAGATGGGGCGCCAGCCGGCATTGGCGATGCGGTATCTGAGCCGGAAGGTTCCCGAGGTTTCGGCCGGGGCGGCGAGATGCACGACGACCCGCATCTTCGCCTGTTCCTGCGGCGCGAGGGCGGCAAGTTCGGTGGCGAGATCGTTGACCTGCTTGTCGATATCCCGCTGGCGCAGCCTGGCGTCGAGAACCGTCTTGGACAGCTCCTGCATCTTGCCGCCGACCAGGCCGAGTAGTTTGCCCAGTTCCTCGGAGACGGCAATGCGCGGCTCGCCCTCCTTGACCGGCATGGCGAAGGCGCCCGAGGCGAGCTGCTGCATCAGGCTTTTCTGGTATTCGGCGTCGCCAATCGCCTGGTCGAGGGCGCCGCGTTCGTCATTCAGGGCCTCCATGGCGCGCTCGATGCGGCGGCGGCTTTCATCGAGCGTGGTTGATGGCAGGTAAACAAGTTTCGAATCAACTGAACCAATTTCAATGGAACCGCCGGACGTTCCTTCCACCCGGATGGTTTCGGCCTGCAAATCGCCGGGGAGGCCGTCGAAGATCAGGCTGTGTTCGCCCACCTCAATCCGGGCTTCGACGGTGCGTGTTACTTCGGCCCCCGAGGGGAACACGGTAACTGCATCGATGTGGGAAAGTGCCGGTATTTCAGCGGCAAAGGCGGGGGTCAGGGCGGTGGTGACAAGACAGATTGCAGCGAGACGCAAACGCATGGGCGGGTTCCTCCGATAGGCCCCCCGGCCCATCGGGCGCGATCAAGGCCCCCTCTTGCGGCAAATCCAGGGCAGCGGCGCGGTAAAGTAAAGGCCGGCGGAACAGGTTAATGACAATTTGCTGACAGCCCCCATCAGGCACCTGTCATGGCGGCGGTGTTAGCCTCCTATCAAGCCGGAAATCGGTGCTGACCCGGCAAACTCCTCAAGGCGATGCGGCACCGAATAGGAAAGGGATTAACACATGTCCGATTCATTGTTACTCAACCGGCGCAAGGCGTTGGCCCGCATCAGCGTTCTGGCGCTCAGCGCCTATATCGTGCCCACCGTCCTGACCATCAGCAAGGCAAAGGCTGACGGCGGTTCGTCCGGCGGCGGCGATGGCGGCGGCGACGGCGGTGGCGATTCGTCCGGCGGCGGAAGTTCCGGCGGCGGCGGCGACGACCAGGGCGACGACAACAACGACCAGGGCGACGACACCAACGATGACACCAACGACAACACGTCCAACCTCGACCTCTCCAAGATGTTCAAGATTACGAAATCCAAGAAGCGCCGCGGCCACGCTGGCGAAAACAACTAACTGCACCTATGATGGGGCCGGAATTTCCGGCCCCATTCATTTTTGATCGATCGTGCCAGCCCAACCTCCGGTTCAACGACTCGTTTTCGGCTCGACCGGGTGGACCGTCGATTTCACCGGCTGCGAGAACGTTGTTGCCGGCCTCCCCCATGTCTTCCGCGGCTGGAAGCTGAAGATCGGCCGGCCATCCGACTTCCCCCACTGCAAGCCCCGCGCCGTCATCAGCCGTCGCGGCGCCGGCTGGCATTGGCGCGAATTGGGCGCTCCCAAGGCCCGGCAATGGGATCCGATTCCGCCCAGGACGCCGATGCGGGTTCTCACCGACGTGCATGACGCGGCGATCTACTGGTACCTCGCCGACAATCCCGAACTGCTCTGCCTGCACGGTGCCGCGGTCAAGATCGGCGGCGGACTCGTCTGTTTTCCGGCCCGCGGCCGCACCGGCAAATCGACGCTCACCGCCAATCTCGCCGCCCTCGGCCACCAGGTTTTCTGCGACGATGTTCTGGGCCTCGCACCGCCCAAGGAGCGCGGCGTCTCCCTGGGCCTCATGCCGCGGTTGCGCGTGCCCCTGGCGCCCAATCTCTCGGCCGAAGCGCGGAACTTCATCGCAAGCCACCAGGGGCCAACCGATCGTCAGTGGCTCTATATGAAGCTCAAACCCGGCCAGATCGCCAGGCTGGGCGACAGCGCGCCGATCCAGGCCTTCGTCATTCTCGAGCGCCGCGATACCGGCCCGCCCGGACTGAGCGAGGCGGGAACGGCGGAAATCCTCAAGGAGTTGATTGCGGAAAACATCATCCGCAAGTTGCCGATGCCGGCGATTTTCGAGCGCCTGCACCGGCTGGCGCTCACCCGCCGCAAATTCCGTCTGCGCTATAGCGATCCCGGCGAGGCGGCGCGCTTCCTTGCCGAGACGTTCGCATGACCCGCTACAGCCGCAATGTCAGGTGCCAGACCCATGTTGTCGACAGCGACGCCTTTATCGTCACCCGCACCACCATCCACCATCTCAATGCCACGGCGGCCGTCGTCTGGCTGGCGCTCGAGGAACCGGCCTCGCGTCGCGATCTGCATGCCATTTTGCGCGAAGTCTTTCCTGCCGTCTCGCCGCAACGGCTGTCCGCCGACCTTGGCAAGGTCCTCGCCAACTTCGCGGCCAAGCGCCTGATCGCGCCGCTCAAAACGTCAAAGGCTTCGCCTGCCGCACATGCGGCAAAAGGTGGATCGCCTGCAAGACCTCGGCGGGCACCGGCTCGTCCACCTGCACCAGGCAGATCGCGTCCTCGCCCTGGGCCTTCCGCCCGAGGTTGAAGGTGGCGATGTTGACCCCGGCATTGCCGAGCAGCATGCCGATGGCGCCGATGAAGCCGGGCTTGTCCTGGTTGGTCACATAGAGCATGTGCGGCCCGAATTCGGCTTCGAGCTCGATACCCTTGATCTGAATGATGCGCGGCTTGCCGTCGGAAAACACCGTGCCCGCCACCGAGCGCTCGAAGTTGCCGGCCTTCACGGTGAGGCGGATATAGGTCTCATAGGCGCCGCGTTGAGTTTGGCGCACCTCGTCGACGCGGATGCCGCGCTCGCGCGCCACCACCGGTGCCGAAACCATGTTGACGGTGCCGAGCATCGGCTGCAACACGCCGGCGAGTGCCGCCGAGGTGAGCGCCCTTGTATTCATCTCGCCGACATCGCCCGCGTATTCGATGACAATGGCCTGGATCGGCGCATCGGTAAGCTGCCCGGCGAAGGAGCCGAGCTTTTCGGCAACCGCGATGAACGGCCTGAGTCGCGGTGCCTCGTCGGCGGAAATCGACGGCATGTTGAGCGCATTGGTGACCGCCCCCGAGATCAGATAGTCGGCCATCTGCTCGGCCACCTGCAGCGCCACATTCTCTTGGGCCTCGCCGGTCGAGGCGCCGAGATGCGGGGTTGCCACCACATTGTCGAGACCGAACAGCTTGTGACTGGTGGCCGGTTCCGCCTCGAAAACGTCGAGCGCGGCCCCCGCCACATGGCCCGATTTCAATGCCTCGTAGAGCGCATCTTCGTCGACCAGGCCGCCACGGGCGCAATTGACGATGCGCACCCCCTTGCGGCACTTGGCAAGGGCCGCGGCATCGACGATGTTGCGGGTCTTCTCGGTCAGCGGCGCGTGCAGAGTGATGAAATCCGAGCGCCGGAAGATGTCTTCGAGCTCCGCCTTCTCGACGCCGATCGCCAGCGCCCGCTCCGGCGACAGGAACGGATCGTAGGCGATCACCTTCATCTTGAGGCCCAGCGCCCGGTCGGCGACGATGGCGCCGATATTGCCGCAGCCGATGACGCCCAGCGTCTTGTTGAAGAGTTCGACCCCCATGAAGCGGTTCTTTTCCCATTTGCCGGCATGGGTGGAGGCATTGGCTTGCGGTATCTGACGTGCCAGCGCCATCAGCATGGCGAGCGCATGCTCGGCCGTGGTGATGGCATTGCCGAAAGGCGTGTTCATCACCACGATGCCGCGGGAGGTGGCGGCGGGAATATCGACATTGTCGACGCCGATGCCGGCCCGGCCGATGACCTTGAGCTTCGTGGCGGCGGCGATGAGTTTCGGCGTGACCTTGGTGGCCGAACGGATCGCCAGTCCGTCGTAATCGGCGATCGCCGCCAGCAGCGCATCCTTGTCCTTGCCCAGATCGGGCTTGTAATCGACCATAACGCCTCGGTCGCGGAAGATCTGCACGGCGGTTTCGGAAAGCTTGTCGGAGACGAGAACGCGGGGCGCCATGGGGTTCTCCTTGATTATGCTGTTGCCTGGGCGTGGGCCCAGTCGAGCCACGGCATCAGGGCTTCCACATCGGATGTTTCAATCGTTGCGCCGCACCAGATGCGCAGTCCCGGCGGTGCATCGCGGTAGGAGCCGATGTCGAAGGCCACGCCTTCCGCTTCCAAGAGCTTCGCCATCTTCTTCGGCACCCCCTCATCGGTCTTGAAAATGAGACAGACCGAGGTGTTGGATCGCGTCTCCGGACGCTTGGCGAGGTTGGCGGCCCAGGGCGTTTCCGCCACCCAGCGATCGATGACGGCGGCGTTGGCATCGGCCCTGGCGCGCAGCGCCTTGAGCCCGCCGATGCCGCGCGCCCAATGCAGGGCAGCCAGATAGTCCTCGACGCACAGCATCGACGGCGTGTTGATCGTCTCGCCCTCGAATATGCCCTCGATCAGCTTGCCGCCGGACGTCATGCGGAAGATCTTCGGCAAGGGCCGGGGCGGCGTGTAGCTTTCCAGCCGCTCGACGGCGCGGGGGCCGAGTATGATCACGCCATGACCACCCTCGCCGCCCAGTACTTTCTGCCAGGAGAATGTCGTGACATCGAGCTTAGCGAAATCCAAATTTTGCGCGAATGCGGCTGACGTCGCATCGCAAATGGTGAGACCCTTGCGCTCCGCCGCGATCCAATCGGCATTGGGAACCCTGACGCCCGACGTGGTGCCGTTCCAGGTGAACACGACGTCATTGTCGAAGTTGACCGCGGCAAGATCGGGCAATTCGCCATAGGACGCCTTGAGGATGCGGGCATCCTTGAGCTTGAGCTGCTTGACCGCATCGGTGATCCAGCCTTCGCCGAAACTCTCCCAGGCCAGAAGATCGGCGCCGCGCGCCCCGAGCAGCGACCACAAGGCCATCTCCACCGCCCCCGTATCCGAGGCCGGCACGATGCCGATGCGGTGGCTGGCGGGAACTTCGAGAATCTCGCGTGTCAACTGGATCGCCTGCCTGAGGCGCGCCTTGCCCTCGCCCGAGCGGTGCGAGCGGCCGGTTAATGCGGTTTCGAGGAGTTGGGGGGTCCAGCCGGGGATTTTGGCGCAGGGGCCGGACGAGAAGTGCGGATTGGCCGGCCGCACTGCCGGTTTGGCGATCGTCATCTTGTGCTCCATCCTTGCAGATGGACCGGCCCTCGGTGGGGAGGGCTAGCCCGGCCGCGCATATGCCGCATGCCGGGAGGAAAATCAACTGCCTCATAAAAAGAAAGCGGCGGTGGATCGCTCCGCCGCCGCCTCCCTGGTTTGAGGACTCTCGATCGAGCCTCAGAATTCGAAGCGCAACCCGGTCATCAGCTGGTGCTCGTAGGGGTCGGAGCCCGATATCATGACTTGGCGGAAACGGTACTCGGTATCGATGGCGATGTTCGAGGTGAGATCGACCGAGACACCCGCCATCAGGCCATAGGCTAAGCCATCCTTGTCGGTGCCCGGCGAGGCGTTGGTCCAGCCATAGCCGAGGCCGGCGCCCACATAGGGCGTGAACGAGGTATCGTTGGCCCAATCGAAGTAGAGATTGCCGAGAACCGACGACACATTCAGATCGGCGCCGGGCGCCACGTTATAGTCGCCCGCCCAGTCCAGGCGCAGATCGGCTCGCATGTTGTCGTACAGGCGGTAGCCGGCGCCGGCGCCCAATTCCAAGGCACTGTCGTTGGAGCCGCCCGACCAGTCGAGGAACGACCAGCCGAGATCGCCGCGCAGATAGAAACCCATGTTCTGGTAGGCGCCGGGGGAAACATCCGCGTCGGCCGCCTGGGCCGCAAGTCCCGCCGAAGCCAGCATTCCACCCGCCAGCAGCAATATCTTGAACGTCTTCATCATGCTCACCTCCAAAATTCATCCCTTGGATAACCGTGAATTATTGATGGTCCGTGACGCGAAACGGGCGCCAATGCGGCGGGAAGAAGACAACATGCATCTGTTGCCCGGACGACACAGCCATGCGTGCGGAAACGGGACAGGCCATTGACGCGCCGCATACCATACCGTTAGGCAGCATCCTCCATGGTGCAGAAATCCCACCCGCTCGACTGGCTCCTGCTCACCGGCCTCGTTGTCGCCTGGGGCTCGTCCTTCGCCATGATCAAGATCGCCGTCACCCATCTCGATGCCGCCTGGGTGATGGCGCTGCGGCTTATAATCGCCACCGCCTTATTGGTTCCCTATGCGCTGGCCGCCGGACATGGCATGGCCGCCACCGCGGCGGTGTGGCGGAAATTCACCTTCCTCGCGGCGGTGGGCTATGTGGCCCCGTTCTTCCTTATCACCTGGGGCACGCATTTCGTGTCCTCCGGTGTTTCCGGCCTACTCATGGGCGCCATCCCGCTGATCCTCGTGGTGCTGTCGCATTTCTTTCTCGCCGACGAAAGGTTGACGGCGATGAAATCGGCGGGCTTCCTCCTGGGTTTTGCCGGCATCATGGTTCTCATCGGTCCCGATGCCTTGCTGAATGTCTCCCTGTCGGGAGACGCCCTGTGGGGCGAACTCGCCATCCTTGCCGGCTGCGTGTGTTATGCCGTCCATGCCGTCGCCGCCAAACGGCTCGGATTTGAAAATCCGCTCAAGCAGACGGCCGCCATTTGCGCCGCCGCGGCGGCCATGGGTCTCATCTTTGCGCTGATCGTCAGTCCCGCCGGCCTCACGGGCAAGCCGGCGATTGCCTATTGGTCGGTGCTTGGTCTCGGCATTCTGCCCACCGCCATCGCCACCCTGATGATGTATCAGCTGATGGCCCGCATCGGCCCGAGCTTCGTGGCCTATTCCAATTATCTCGTGCCGGTCTATGCCCTGCTGCTCGGCGCCGCGGTCATGGGCGAGCAATTGCACTGGAACGTGCTGGCGGCCCTTGCGCTGGTTCTCGCCGGCATCGCCGTGAGCCGGATGGGCGCCGTCAAGCCGCAGCCTTCGCGATAATGCCGCACAATTCATCGACGATGCGGGCTACCAGGCTTTCGTCGTCGCCTTCCGCCATCACCCGGATCAGAGATTCCGTGCCGGAGGGGCGCACCACCAGCCGGCCGGAATTGCCGAGTCTGGCCATGGCATCGGCGAGTGCTGCCTTCACCTTGGCATCCTCCAGCGGTTTGCCGGCCTTGAACTTCACGTTCTTCATAACCTGCGGCACGGGCACAAACAGATTGCACACCTCGCTCACCGACCGGCCCGAGCGCACCACTTCGGCAAGCACCTGCAGCGCCGCCAAGAGCCCATCGCCGGTGGTCGAGAAATCCGCCAGCACGATATGGCCCGACTGCTCGCCGCCCACATTGTAGCCGTGAGCCCGCATGTGCTCGACCACATAGCGGTCGCCCACCTTGGTGCGGGCCAGCGTCAGCTTCTTCGATGCCAGGTACCGTTCGAGACCGAGATTGGACATGACCGTCGCCACCAGCCCGCCGCCCTGCAATTGCCCGCGCTCCTGCCAGGACGACGCGATCAGCGCCATCAACTGGTCGCCATCCACCACATTTCCGCGTTCGTCGGCGACGATGACCCGGTCGGCGTCGCCGTCCAGAGCGATGCCGATGTCGGCGCGCAGCTCGCGGACTTTTTCGCACATGGCTTGCGGCGCCGTCGATCCGCATTTGGCGTTGATGTTGAGCCCGTCCGGTTCGTCGCCGATTTGCACGATTTCGGCGCCCAGTTCCCACAGCGCCGTCGGTGCCACCTTGTAAGCCGCGCCATGGGCCGTATCGACGACGACCCGCAATCCGCCGAGGCTCAGATCTTTTGGAAACGTGCGCTTGGCAAATTCGATGTAGCGCGCCTGCGCGTCTTCGATGCGCTTGGCGCGGCCGATTTCGGCGGGCGCTGCCAGGTCCCCGCCCGGACCGTCGAGCAGGTTTTCGATTTGCATTTCCTGCTCGTCGGAAAGCTTGTAGCCGTCGGGCCCGAAAATCTTGATGCCGTTGTCCTGATAGGGATTGTGCGAAGCCGAAATCATGACGCCGAGATCGGCGCGCATGGAGCGGGTCAGCATGGCGACCGCCGGGGTCGGCACCGGGCCGAGCAGGAACACATCCATGCCGGAAGCAAGCAGGCCTGCCGTCAGCGCCTGTTCGATCATGTAGCCCGAAAGCCGCGTATCCTTGCCGATCACCACCCGGTGGCGGTGGCTGCCGCGCCGGTAGAGACTGCCCGCCGCCATGCCGATTTTCAGCACCATCTCGGCGGTCATGGCGCCGCTATTGGCCGTGCCGCGAACCCCGTCGGTGCCGAAATACTTGCGTGACATGGTCAATCTCCCCGTCTCACAGCCCGCTGGTCTCCGGATCGGCGATGGCCATCGCCACGGCCAACGCCGCGGCCGTCGCTTTCACATCATGTACACGCAGGATATGGGCTCCGTTAAGAGCCGCCTGCACCGCACCGCCGATCGATCCGGACGCCCGCGCCGCCGGGGTCTTTTCGCCGGTCAGTGCCCCGATGAGGCTCTTGCGCGACAGACCCACCAGCACGGCCACGCCGAGCCCGTGCAATATCGTCAGCTGACCGAGGAGATCGAGATTGTGCCGGAACGTCTTGCCGAAACCGATGCCGGGATCGACGGCGATATTGCCGGGTGCGATGCCCACCGCGGTGCAGGCGGCGATCCGCGCTGCAAGCATATCGTAGACATCGAGCGCGACGTCGTCATAGGTGGGATTGAGCTGCATGGTGCGCGGATCGTCCTGGGCATGCATCAGCACGATCGCGCAACCGAGGTCCGCCACCGTCGCAAGGCTTTCGGGGTCGAATCGCAGTGCCGAGACATCGTTGATGATGACAGCGCCCCCGCCGATCGCCTTGCGCATCACGCCGGCCTTGCGCGTGTCGCACGAAACAGTATGACCGGCTCGCGCCAGGCCGGTGACAACCGGAATGACGCGCGCCAGCTCTTCATCCATCGCAACGGCTTCCGAGCCGGGCCTGGTCGACTCGCCGCCCACATCCAGAATTTGGGCGCCTTCGGCGGCCAGCCGCAGACCATGGGCGATGGCCGGTTCCGCTTCGGCGGTCTGCCCGCCGTCGGAGAAACTGTCGGGTGTCACATTGACGATGCCCATGAGCTTGGGCCGGTCGAGGGCCAGCCCGCACAGCGGCGCCCGCCAAGCTTCGATCCGCGCCAGCGCGGCCTCCTTGGCGAGATCGCCATAGTCCGCCACCGCGCGGGAGACATGCTTGCCGTCGCGGGTGATGATTTCGGCGCAGTGGAACGCGATGAATGCGCTGCCGCCCAGCCGTCCGGCCCGCCCCTGCGCCACGGCGCGCATCGCATCCGCCCCGTATGAGAGGCCGAGGGGCCGGAGATAGGTCTTGGACATCAGGCTTGCGGCTGCGGTTCCATGTCGCCGGCACCTCGGCCGCGCTTGGCGCCGCCCGCCCGCGGCACCGCCGAGTGGGCCTTCTCGGGCTTGCCGCCGTCGCCGCCGTCGTCGCGCTTCGGCCGGATACCTTTCAGCAGATTATTGATTTCCTCACCCGACAGCGTTTCAAATTCGAGCAGGCCGCCGGCCAGCGTCACCAGATCCTTGTTCTTCTTGGTGAGGATCTTGCGGGCAACGGCATGACCCTCGTCGACCAGCCGCTTGACTTCGGCGTCGATCTTCTGCGCCGTCGCTTCGGAAACATTCTGGGTGCGCGACACCGAATGGCCGAGGAAGACCTCTTCCTGGTTCTCGCCATACGAGACGGTGCCGAGTTCCTTCGAATAACCCCAGCGGGTGACCATGGCGCGGGCCAGCCTTGTCGCCTGTTCGATATCGGACTGGGCACCCGAGGTGACATTGTCGAGGCCAAAGGTGATTTCCTCGGCGATGCGCCCGCCCATCATGATGGCGAGCCGCGATGTCATCTGGGTGAAGCTCATCGACAGCCGGTCGCCTTCCGGCAACTGCATGACCATGCCGAGAGCCCGGCCGCGCGGAATGATCGTCGCCTTGTGCACCGGATCGGACTTCGGCACGTTGATGGCGACGAGGGCGTGGCCGGCCTCGTGATAGGCGGTGAGTTTCTTTTCGTCCTCGGTCATGGCGAGGGACCGCCGTTCGGCGCCCATCATCACCTTGTCCTTGGCTTCCTCGAATTCCGATTGCGTCACCATGCGCTTGTTGCGCCGGGCCGCCAGCAGGGCCGCCTCGTTCACCAGATTGGCGAGATCGGCGCCGGAGAAGCCGGGAGTGCCGCGGGCAATGGTCTTGGTATCGATATCGGGCGCCAGCGGCACATTGCGCATGTGGACCTTGAGAATCTTCTCGCGCCCCGCCACGTCCGGATTGGGCACCACGATCTGCCGGTCGAAACGGCCCGGGCGCAGCAATGCCGGATCGAGCACGTCGGGCCGGTTGGTGGCGGCGATCAGGATGACGCCTTCGTTCGATTCGAAGCCGTCCATCTCGACCAGCAACTGGTTGAGCGTCTGTTCGCGCTCGTCGTTGCCGCCGCCGAGGCCGGCGCCGCGATGGCGGCCGACCGCGTCGATTTCGTCGATGAAGATGATGCAGGGCGCGTTCTTCTTCGCCTGTTCGAACATGTCGCGCACCCGCGAGGCGCCGACGCCCACGAACATCTCGACGAAGTCGGAACCGGAAATGGTGAAGAACGGCACATTGGCCTCGCCGGCGATGGCGCGGGCCAGGAGCGTCTTGCCGGTGCCCGGCGGGCCGATCAGCAGCGCGCCTTTCGGAATCTTGCCGCCCAGCCTTTGGAACTTGTGCGGGTCCTTGAGGAAATCGACGATTTCGATGAGATCGTCCTTGGCCTCGTCGACGCCCGCCACGTCCTCGAAGGTGACGCGGCCCTGGCGCTCGGTCAGAAGCTTGGCCTTGGACTTGCCGAAGCCCATGGCCTTGCCGGAACCGGCCTGCATCTGGCGGATGAAGAAGATCCAAACGCCGATCAGCAGCACCATGGGCAGCCAGTAGATGAGGGCGTTGGTCAGCAGCGAATCGCTCTGCGCCGGGCGCATGACGACCTCGATGTTCTTTTCCCGCATGGTCTTGAGCTGGTCTTCGGTGACGGGGCCGTAGCTCTGGACGACCTTGCCGTCGGCCAGCGTGCCAGTGATCGATTCACCCGCATAAGTCACCGAGATGACGGCGCCGGAATCGATCTTTTTGAGAAATTCGGAATAGCTGATCTCGGTCGAGGCCGTGCGCCCCGCCTGCCCTTGGAACAGGCTGAAAAGCGCGAACAGCAGGAGCGCGATGACGATCCAGACGGCGAAGTTACGGAATTGATTCACTTTAATCCCTCGATCCTGGCGCGGAGGGCCCACCGGCCCCGAAGCGTCTCCAACCCGAACATGCAGTGTAACATAAGTCGCCGCCTAGGTATTTCCAAGCTCGGCATCAGTGTAAATATGGCGTTATCGCCGCGCCAGGGGCAGGAAACGGGCGGAAACCCCCGTGCCCGGCAGAAGTTGCGGCACCGCCAGCAGTCGGCCTCCCTGGGTTACCGCCGGAAGCCCCTGCTGAACGAAGGCCGGAATGTCCCGGCACCTGGGCATATCGGGCAAATCCCGCGCCGGAATTACCGCGGCGCCCGCCGGTGCTGTGACGGCAAAGCGCCCATCCCAGACGATTTCGCCGCCGGCCGGTACGGTGATGGGCAAGGCGGCGATGCGGCCCGGCTCGCGGCCCACTAGCAGGCTTGCCTTGCGGCGGACGATGATGGCGCCGCCGAGCGTGCGGCGGCTGCCGTCCGAACCGACCCAGGCCGCGAGTAACTCCAGCTCGTGCGGCTCCGGCATCTTGCCCGATCCATAGCGGCTGACGATCAGGCCCAAAATGCGCATCTTGACTTCGGCGCTCCGGCCGCCGAACGGCGCCAGCGGAACTGTGCAATAGCCGGCGTCATGGGCGGTCACATGTGTCTCGACCCAATCTTCGGCGGCGCCCGTCAGGCCCTGCACCGCATCGCCCGCCCGCCTGGCGAAGTCGGCGAGCCCCTCGGCGGTGATGCCGAGTTCGGTCAGGATCGGCATGGCCTTGCGGATGCGCACCCGCTCGAAGCGCTCGTCCTCGTTGCTGGGATCGTCGATCCACTCTTGGCCCAGCTCGCTGAGCAAATCGCGCAGCGCTTGCCGCGATGTCGAAAGCAGTGGCCGGAACAGCCGGATGCCTTGCCATTGGCCCAGTCGCGGAATGCCGGCGAGACTGTCGATGCTCGTCGTCCGCGCCAGCCGCATCAGCACGGTTTCCGCCTGGTCTTCCAGCGTATGGCCGGTCAGCAGCCAGGCGGCGCCGTTCTGGCGGCACCAATCGCCCATAAGATCGTAGCGGGCGTTGCGCGCCTTAGCCTGGATGCCGGTCGAAGGCTTCGCGCCGGTCCAGGCCAGAATCCTATGGTCGAGTCCCAGGGCCCGGCTCCACGCCGCAACCTGCCGGGCCTCGCCGGCGGAACCGGAACGCAGACCGTGGTCGACGGTCAATACCGTCAGGCGCGGTTCGCCGCTTCGCCGCCGCGACCAAGCCTCGGCAAGCCGCAGCACGGCGATCGAATCGGAACCGCCGGAAACGGCGAGCGCCACATGGCGCGCATCGGCAACGGGCTGGAAAATCAGGTCCGGATCAGGCGGCGCAGCCGGCACGCTTGGCTTCGGCCTGGGCCCGCTTCTTGGCTTCGACCGCCTTTGGATATTCGCTGCCGACCGCGCCATAGGCCGCGCAGGCTTGCTGAATCTGGCCGAGACGGGCCAGCGAAATGCCAAGCTTTAGCAGGCTGTCGGCGGCCCGCCGGCTTTTTGGATATTGTTGATAGCCCTTCAGGAAGGTCTGGGCCGCCTGGCGGAAATCGTTCTGCGCGTAATAAGTCTCGCCCAGCCAGTAATGGGCGCTGCCGGCCAGGCTGTTGTCGGAATATTTCTGGATGAATTCGCGGAACCCCGCTTCGGCATCGCCGAACTGGCGGCGCAACAGGCTTTCATTGGACCGCTCATACAGCGCCTCGGGAGACTCGGGCGACAGCGCCACGGTTTCGATCGCGTTGGGATCGCTGGCAAATCCGGCCTGATCCTGGAAACCGCTGCCGGCCTGGGCCGCCTCGGCGCTGAGTGTCCCCAGAATTTTCGGGCCTGGCGCCTTGTTGATGACAGCCTGCTCCTCGGTACCGTCTTCTTTCATGACGGTGGTGACAATCTGTTCGTCACCGGTCAGGGGAAGCGGCTGGTCTTCAACCTGTCCGGATCCCGGCTGCGCCGCCGCCTGTTGCCGGTCCTTCTTCGGCATCGGCACCTCGCCGGTCTTGCCGCCATTGGCAAGTTGACCTTGCAACTGCTGGACTTGGTAGGTGAGTTCCTCCACCTGACCCATCAGAGTTCGCATCTGCTCTTCAAGCTGGCCCATGCGCACGGCCACGTCGGAGGCCGACTGGGCAAAGACCGGAGAAAACATGGCGCCGCCGAGCAGTAGAACCGCCGTAACCGTGGAGCGAACGTAAAAAACAAGCATATCAGGACACCAATTTGGAC
>JANMQL010000276.1:0-1953 GCA_031370475.1 Hyphomicrobiales bacterium
GAGCGGGCGGCTGGAAGCGCTCCGGCGTTACGAGATTCTCAATACTGCCCCGGAAGTGGCCTACGACGAAATCACCGAGCTGGCGGCGCAGATCTGCGGTTGCCCCGTGGCGGTGATCGGCTTCGTCAACGAGGACCAGGACTGGAAGAAATCAAAGTACGGACTGCCGGCCAACTTCACCGGAATGCCGCGCGAGATCTCGATCTGCTCGACCACAATCTGTGCCGGCAACCTGCTGCAGGTCGGGGACCTGACCAAGGACGAGCGCTTTCGCGACAACGCGACGGTCACCGGGCCACCGCACTTGCGATTTTACTGCGGCATGCCCCTGGTAACGCCGGAGGGCTATGCGCTCGGCACCCTTTGTGTCATCGATTTCCAGCCCCGCGAAATCAGCTTCGAACAAGGCGAGACCGTGCGCCGGTTGGCCCGCCAGGTCGTGACTCAGCTGGAACTGCGGCGGCGCGTGCTGGAGCTCGACCAGACGCTCGCCGAGTTGCGCGAAAGCCGCGCTGCCATCACCGAGGCGAAGGTGAAATCGGAGGAGCTGCTGCTGAACATCCTGCCGGCGGCGATCGCCGAGGAGTTGAAGCTGCATGGCAAGGTCATCCCGCGCCATCACGATGCGGTCACCATCCTGTTCGCCGATTTCAAGGGGTTCACGCGCCTCGCCGAAACCATGGAGCCTGTGGCGTTGATTCAGCTGCTCGACGAGTACTTCACCAAGTTCGACGAGCTGGCGGTCGCCCACGGCATGGAGAAGTTGAAGACGATCGGAGATTCCTATATGTGCGTCGGCGGCCTGCCGGAGACGAACCGCACCCATCCGATCGATGCCTGCCTCATGGGACTCGCCATGCAGGCATTTGTTGACCAGATGAAGCGTCAGCGCGACAAGTTTCGCCTGCCCAGCCTGGAGCTCCGGGTGGGCGTGCACACCGGACCGGTCATGTCCGGGATCGTCGGCAAGCACAAGTTTACCTATGACATCTGGGGCGATGCCGTGAACGTCGCCTCCCTATTGGAGACAAACGGTACGCCTGGTCGGGTCAACATCTCCGAAAGCACCCATCACCGGGTGAAGGAGCTGTTCGTGACTGAGGCGCGCGGGACGATCGAAGCCAAGAACAAAGGCCAGCTGGCGATGTTCTTCGTCAATCGGATCAAACCGGAATTCTCCGCCGACGCCGAGGGTCGTGTTCCCGACGAACGGTTCCAGTCGCGGCGCAGCGGTGTCGCCTCCGCATCCTCGCAATGGCCAACGACCCCCCGCGGCAACATCGTAAGTTGAAGAGTCGCGTTGTTGCCGGCGAGCCGCACTCGCCCCCGTGGGCGGCGGCGTCATGGCATGGCGATCGCCTGGCGGCCGGCGCGGACGGCCGCTTTCGGGGAAACGGGCTGTCGGGGCCGAAGGTCTGCAAATGGCCGAACTGAGACACTCGCGGTGCGCCGCAGGAGGAATTGATCAAAATCTTCTGATCTAGGCCGGATCGAGACGTCAGCGGCTGTCTGAAATCGAACCAAAGCGGACCGTCACGATCGTCCGCTTCCGCACCAGCTTGGGTGTGGTTGTTTCATTCTCTAATGGCGTCCTTCAAAAGCTAAGTCATCGTCGCTACTTGCAAGGCCCCACCAGCTTGGCCTCAGTCTTCGAGCCAGTGCTATCGGTGCCCTCGGAGCGGTCCCCGTGATAGGACGTGGTCACCACTTTCGAAGCGGCGCTGCCGCAGGATGCGGTGTAGCTGACCTGATTGCCTTCCGCCTTCAAATTCGTGATTTTGCATATGGCGGGGGAATGATGGTTTCCAGGTAGGCTCGGACTGCGTTGGCGTCGCCGTTCATCGCATCCGCGTCGCTGCGCGATATGCAACTCGATGTGGGGAACGTCCTGGTTCCTACTATCGTCGTCCCGGTCCATTGGCCCGCGCGCATCCGATCCGCGGCGTACGCTGG
>JANMQL010000279.1:0-1855 GCA_031370475.1 Hyphomicrobiales bacterium
CGACCAAGGCATCATGTTTGGCTATGCTTGCGATGAAACGCCTGACTTGATGCCGGCACCTCTCTACTACGCACAGCGCATTTTGCAGCTGCTGGCCGAAGCGCGTCATTCCGGCAAGGAAAAGGCGCTGGGGCCCGACTCGAAGAGCCAGGTCACAGTCGAATACAGAAACGGCAAGCCGGTGGCCGCCACCCAGATCGTGGTGTCGCAGCAGCACCTGGACGAGAGCCTCACCTCCCAGGACATGCTGAAACTGGTCAAGCCCTATGTAAAGAAGGCGCTGCCCAAGGGCTGGATCACCAAGGACACGGTCTGGCACGTCAACCCGACGGGCAAGTTCTTCATCGGCGGACCGGACGGCGATGCGGGCCTCACCGGCCGCAAGATCATCGTCGATACCTATGGCGGTGCGGCGCCGCATGGCGGCGGCGCCTTCTCGGGCAAGGACCCGTCCAAGGTAGACCGTTCGGCGGCCTATGCGGCGCGCTATCTGGCCAAGAACGTGGTGGCGGCGGGGCTCGCCCGGCGCTGCACCATCCAGCTTTCCTATGCCATCGGCGTGTCGCAGCCCCTGTCGATCTATGTCGATACCCACGGCACCGGCAAGGTCGCCGAAGCCAAGCTCGAAAAGGCGATCGCCAAGGTCATGGATTTGAGTCCGCGCGGCATCCGCAGCCATCTCAATCTCAACCGGCCGATCTATGCGCGCACTTCGGCCTATGGCCATTTCGGCCGCGCCCCCGACAAGGATGGCGGCTTCTCCTGGGAGAAGACCGATCTGGTCAAAGCGCTCAAAGCCGCGGTGAAGTGAGCGGGGATCGGCAGCGCTATCAATTCTACGGGCGGCGCAAGGGTCATGCCTTGCGCCGTCATCATTTGCAGCTGGTGGACGAGCTGCTGCCCAAGCTGCGTATCGATCTGGCGGCGCCGCTGGCCGGACTGACGCCGCCGATCCGGCTCGAGATCGGCTTCGGCGGCGGCGAGCATCTGGCACACCAGGCGGCCCTGCATCCGGAAATTTCATTCATTGGCGCCGAGCCGTTCGTGAATGGCGTGGCCAAGCTTCTGGCCCTTATCGAGGAGAAGAAGCTCGGCAATATCCGTATCCATGACGGCGATGCCCGCTATCTGCTCGAGGCGCTGCCGGCGGGCTCGCTCGAGCGCATCTATCTTCTCTATCCCGACCCGTGGCCCAAGGCGCGCCACGCCAAGCGGCGCTTCGTCAATGGCGAAAATCTCGGCCACATCCACCGGCTGTTGAAGCCCGGCGGTCTGTTCCTCTTCGCCAGCGACATCGCCGATTACGTGGCTTGGACGCGGCAGGCCGTGCGCGTCCATGGCGGCTTCGCCGAGGAAGGCGATGGGTCGCAGCCCTTCGAGAACTGGGTTGAGACGCGCTATGAGGCCAAGGCCAGGCGCGAGGGGCGGGTGTCGGCCTATTCGCGGTTTCGAAAGCCGTGATGTTTCACGTGAAACAATTCCTACGACAGGAATCCACCATGAATGCAAGAGGTTGTCGATGCGCTTTTGCTTGCAATTGGGCGGCGGGAGCCCATGAAAAGCATGCGTTTTCGCTGCAAAAAGCGAGGGTTTGAGTACCAGATTCGAAGCCAAATTACATGACGGAGTCATGTATCCCAAGGAAGGCCGAGCGCCCACGGACTTCTCCGGCACAAAGGCGTCAACTCAGAAACGGGCATAGCCGGACCGGCGTACTGATGTCCACTTCCGGCTTGAAAGCGACCTTCGTTCGCGTCCCTCGTCATGTCGCAGAAGGGCCATAAGCGGTCATTCGGCAATTAGCCTCGTGTCGTTACCAATTGCCATTTACTTGGCCGGCAAGATGTTTTGGTTC
>JANMQL010000315.1:0-13084 GCA_031370475.1 Hyphomicrobiales bacterium
CGCCAAGCCCGATGCGGTCGGACCCGTCGCCACCCGCAAGACGACGCAGCAGGATCATGGCATCGACCATATCCTCGACCGCAAGCTGATCGAACAGGCCAAGCCCGCACTGGAGAAAGGCGAGAAGGTCGAAATCGTCTCCGCCATCCGCAACCGCGACCGCACCACCGGCGCCATGCTGTCGGGCGAGATCGCCAAGCGCTACGGCCATGAAGGGCTGCCCGAGGACACGATCACCGTGAAGCTCACCGGCGTCGCCGGCCAGAGCTTCGGCGCCTGGGCCGCCCATGGCGTGACCCTGGACCTGACCGGCGAGGCCAACGATTATGTCGGCAAGGGCCTCTCCGGCGGCAGGCTCATCATTAGGCCCCACGACAGGATCGGCTTCGTGCCGGAAAAATCGATCATTGTCGGCAACACGGTGCTCTACGGCGCCATCTCCGGCGAATGCTATTTCCGCGGTGTCGCGGGCGAGCGCTTCGCGGTGCGCAATTCCGGCGCGGTTGCCGTCGTCGAAGGGGTGGGCGATCACGGCTGCGAATACATGACCGGCGGCTGCGTGCTGGTGATCGGCGAGACGGGCCGCAACTTCGCCGCCGGCATGTCGGGCGGCGTGGCCTATGTGCTCGACGAGGCGGGCGACTTCGCCAAGCGCTGCAACCTCGCCATGGTCGACCTGGCGCCGATCCCGGCCGAGGATGCCACCATCGAGCGCCTGCACCACCACGGCGGCGATCTTGAAAGTCACGGCCTGGTCGATGTGACCGCCGGCATGGACAAGCACGACGCCACCCGCGTCTGGGAACTTGTGTCGCGGCATTACAAGTATACGGGCTCCTCGCGCGCCAAGGCGATCCTCGACGAGTGGGCGGCTTACTTGCCGAAATTCGTGAAAATCATGCCGGTCGAGTATGCCAAGGCGCTGCAGGAACTGGAGAAAGCCCAGGCCACCAGCGACGGCATGACCATCGGCGTCGCGAGGCGTGCGTGATGCCGCGCGATTTCCTCGCTCTCACTTCCGTCATCCCGGCGAAAGCCGGGACCCATGGACAGGCTGGACTCGACCGAAAGAATCTTCGCGCGGATGGATGGTTCCCGGCTTTCGCCGGGATGACGGATTAGGGGAAGATGCGGGCGTAATCATGGGCAAGGTGACGGGCTTTCTTGAGATCGAACGGCAGGACCGGAAGTACAAGCCGGCGTCGGATCGCATCCGCCACTACAATGAGTTCGTTATTCCTCTGTCCGAGGAAGGCACGAAATCGCAAGCCGCGCGCTGCATGAGCTGCGGCATTCCCTATTGTCACACCGGCTGCCCGGTCAACAACCAGATCCCCGACTGGAACGATCTCGTCTATCTGGGCAACTGGGAAGAAGCCTCGCGCAATCTGCACTCGACCAACAATTTCCCGGAATTCACCGGCCGCGTCTGTCCCGCACCTTGCGAGGCCTCCTGTACGCTGAACATCGACGACAATCCGGTCACCATCAAGACCATCGAATGCGCCATCGTCGATCGCGCCTGGAAGGAAGGCTGGATCGGGCCGGAGATCGCCGCCGAAAAGACCGGCAAGAAAATCGCCGTCGTCGGCTCCGGTCCCTCGGGCCTTGCCGCCGCCCAGCAGCTGGCCCGCGCCGGCCACGCGGTGCATGTCTTCGAGAAGCAACACAAGGCCGGCGGCCTGCTGCGCTACGGCTTTCCCGATTTCAAGTTGGAGAAGCATTTGATCGACCGGCGCATCGCCCAAATGGAGGCGGAAGGCGTCGTGTTTCACTATGGCACCCACATTGGCGTCAGCCAGGATGCCCGGCAACTGGTCGACAGCTTCGATGCGGTGCTGATGACCGGCGGCGCCGAGAAGCCGCGCGATCTTGCCATTCCCGGCCGCGATCTGGCCGGCATCCATTTCGCCATGGATTTCCTGCCGCAACAAAACCGCCGCGTTTCCAAGGAGCCACCGCTCGACAACCGGCCGATCCTCGCCACGGCCAAGCATGTGGTGGTGATCGGCGGGGGCGATACCGGTTCCGACTGCATCGGCACCTCCAATCGCCAGGGCGCGCTTTCGGTAACCCAGCTTGAGATCATGCCGAAGCCGCCGGAAAAGGAGAACAAGCTTCTCACCTGGCCCGACTGGCCGCTCAAGCTGCGCACCTCGTCCAGCCACCAGGAAGGCGCCGAGCGCGATTTCGCCGTCATCACCAAGTCATTCTCGGGTGAAAACGGCGAAGTCAAGAAACTCAATTGCACCCGCGTCGACGCGAAAATGCAACCCATCGCCGGCAGCGAATTCGAGCTCAAGGCCGATCTCGTGCTGCTCGCCATGGGCTTCGTGCATCCCGTCCATGAAGGCATGCTGGCGGGCCTCGGCGTCAAGCTCGATGGGCGCGGCAATGTCGAGGCGAATGTGAAGGATTACCGGACGAGTCTCGACAAGGTGTTCGCCGCCGGCGACATGCGCCGCGGCCAGTCCCTGGTCGTCTGGGCCATCCGCGAAGGCCGCCAGGCGGCCCGCGCCGTCGATGAATTCCTCATGGGAGCGAGCGAACTGCCGCGCTGATCATGGCGGCGGCACATAGCTGAAATCGTCGGCCCTTCCGGCGGGCGGCGGCGGTATCTGGCCGATCGTAAACAGCTTCTCGGCGGCGCTGCCGGGAACTACAATCGTCCGCAATCCGGCGAGCTTCGCGCCGGGCCCGCTCGGGACAAGATCGGTCTTGGGTACAAGATCGGCCACCTTGAATTCTTCCGGACGCATCGTCATCGCCGCGCCGTCGACTGTCGCCTGGCCGAACAGCGGCACTTTCGGAAGCGACGGGGCATCGCCCTTGCCGGCCGCGACTTCGGTGCCCTGACCCGGCGCTTCTTTCGTCATGCCTTCCTTGATCGCCGCCAGCACCAATTGGCCGAGCCGGTTGTTGCCCTGTTTGTAGAAGGTAACGCCGTCGCGCGAGCGCAGCCGCCGGAGAGTGCCGTCGTCGCCGGGGCCTGTGTCGGTGTAGCTGCCGTCGGGATTGAGAAAGGTCTTGCGGATATCGACGAATTTGCCGCCCTTGGCCTCGACGCGCTGTTTATGCAAATCGGCGATCTTGCGCATCGCCGCGTCATATTCCGGATCCGCCATCGGCGGCACGCTGACCCAGTAGACCTTGCCGCCGCCCGCCACCAGGGCATCGAGTATGCGGTCGGTCCGCGCCACGTAGGCAGCCGTCCATTCCGGCGTATCGAATTCGAACCGCTGCTCATCGACGCGGATGGCCTGCCGGTCGTTGCTGCCGAGCATGACGACGACGGCATCGAAGGCATTGCCCTCAAGCAGTTTAGGCAGGGCCACACCCCAGTCATGGACTTCCGGCCGCGCCACGCCCGATTCCTCCTTGAAGCGGTTCGTTACCTCGAAGCCTCCCTCGAGATCCGCCATGCGCGTCAGGCCCGCGCCCATGCCGCCGGCCAGGGCATCGCCGATCACCAGAATGCGGTAGGTTTCGTTGTCCAGCCCCGAGCCGAACGCCGGCTGCTCCGGCAGGACATCCTGCGCCGCGGCCGCGGTGGCGAGAACGAGAAATGCGATGATGACGCGGAGGATCATGGCCGGCTCCTAACTGCCGCGCCGGATGCGTTGCAGCAGCTTGAGCGAGGGCACCCCGTCGAGCGGCAGACCGGCGTTATTCTGGTAGGCGATGATGGCCTCATAGGTGCGGGCGCCGAAACGGCCGTCGCTGCCGCCGGTCTCGAAGCCGAGCCGCGTGAGCCGCCGCTGCAACTCGACGCGCTGCTCGAAAGTGAGATCGTAGCTGGCGTCGGGCCAGGCGGCGGCGATGGGGCCCGCCCCGCCGATGCGGTCGGCGAGATGGCCGACGGCCAGCGCATAGGAATGCGAATAATTGTAATCCATCAGCGCCAGGAAATTCCGCGTCACCAGGAAGGCGGGACCGGCGAGGCCCTGCGGCACCATGACGAAGGCCTCCGCGCGGGCGGCGCCGAAGGAGCCGCCGCGCACCGGGGCGACGCCGAGCTTCTCCCATTCCGCCACGCTGCGCCATTTGCTGCGGCCGATCATCGCTTTGTTGAAATCCGCAGGCAGCTTCACCTCCCAGCCCCAGGGCCGGTCGGATTTCCAGCCCGCCCTGGCCAGGTAATTGGCGGTCGAGGCAAGCGCGTCCTCCTTCGAATCCCAGATATCCCTGACTCCATCGCCGGTCCAGTCGACCGCATAGGAAAGATACGATGTCGGAATGAATTGCGTATGGCCAAGGGCCGCCGCCCAGGAGCCGGTGAAGGATTCCGGGCGCACCACGCCGCTCTTCAGGATCTTGAGCGCGGCGATAAATTGCTGGCGGGCATAGTCCTTCTTGCGGCCCGAGTAGATGAGAGTGGCGAGCGAGCGCATCACCCGCATCGAGCCCTTGTCCTTGCCGAAATTCGATTCAATCCCCCAGATGCCGAGCAGGATATGGCGGTCGACACCGTATTTCTTCTCGATCGCCGCGAGCAGCGCGGCTTCGCCGACCGCCATCTGCTTGCCGGTTTCAATACGGATGGGTGTCACCGCCTTGGCCAGATATTGCGACGTGGTCGAGGTGAATTCCGGCTGGTCCTCCGCCAGTCTTAGGACCGCTGGATCGGGCTCGGTGATGCCGGCGAAGGCCCGGTCGAACAGCGCCCGGGAAATGCCCGCCGCCTTGGCCCGCGGCCACAGGGTCTCGATGAAGGCCGTGAATTTCGCATCCGCCAGGGCCGGGGCGGCGGCGGCCAACAGCGCAAGCCAGACAGACGCGGCGGCCAGGAGACGTCTCAACATGAATCACCGTCCAAATCCGGGACCTTTCTACAGGCTGTGAGAAAATCCGCCAATTGCGGCCTCAATCAGGCCGCCTCGCGGCGGGGGCGCCGTGTTTCCCAATCCAACGCCGAAGCGACGACCAAATCCAGTTCGCCATGTAGGGCGCCCAGCCGAGCGCCCCGGCGCACATTCCGGCCCCGGCCACGATCGCCGGCGTCCCCCAGCGCCAGCGCCATGTAGCTGCCGAGACAGCCCGTCTTACCTGTCGCCAAAACGCTCATACCCGCCTATCCGAGGTTGAGATTGCCGTGAAAACCGGCTTAATCGGCACAGATTCGTGAAATCCCCGAGGATTGCAAGGTCTAATCATGGCGCGCCCCATCAAGAAAGCCGTATTCCCCGTGGCCGGTCTCGGCACAAGGTTTCTCCCCGCCACCAAGGCCATGCCCAAGGAAATGCTGACCATCGTCGACCGGCCGCTCATTCAACTCGCCGTCGACGAGGCCCGCGAGGCGGGGATCGAGCATTTCATTTTCGTCACCGGCCGCAACAAGAGCGTCATCGAGGACCATTTCGACAAGCAGTACGAGCTTGAGCAGACTCTGCGCAAGCGCGGCAAATCGGTCGAACTCGCATTGCTGGAACAGGATATGCCGGGCGCCGGTCAGACAAGTTTCACCCGCCAGCAGGAGCCCCTGGGGCTTGGCCACGCCGTCTGGTGCGCCCGCGAGCTGGTGGGCGGCGAGCCCTTCGCCCTGCTGCTGCCCGACATGGTGATGCATGCCAAGCCCGGCTGCCTCAAGCAGATGATCGACGTCTACAACGCCCGGGGCGGCGGCAATGGCGTGGCGGTCGAGGAAGTGCCCTTGGATCAGGTGCATCGTTACGGCGTGGTCGGCGCCAAGGATTGGCGGGACAACGCCTTTGCCGTCGCCAGTCTGGTGGAGAAACCCGCCCGCAAGGACGCGCCCTCCAACCTCATCATTTCCGGCCGCTATATCCTGCAGCCTGAAATCTTCGCCGAGATCGCCCATCAGGCCCCCGGCGCGGGCGGCGAAATCCAGATCACCGACGCCATGATCCGGCTCATGGCCCGCCAGCCGTTCTGGGGGGTCAAATACAAGGGCACGACCTACGACTGTGGCGACAAGATCGGTTTTCTCTCCGCCAATGTGGCCATGGGCCTTGAACGCGAGGACCTCGGGCCTTCCTTCAAGGCGGCGCTGCGCAAGATCATCGCCGATCACGGCGGACTTTAGGCCGAATCCGCTGCATATCGCCACCCTCCCTACAGGCTTCCCTTTTCCGCCGCGACCGCCTAGTTTGCCGCCATGTCAGCAAATCCCCTGAAGAAGCCTGCATCCGCCCGCGAACAGTGGCTGGCCTCGGCCCGCCGGGCGCTGGAGACCGAGTCTCTCGGCATGACACGCCTGCTGGAGGCCATCGACGGCGGGCTCGGCGATGCCGTCGCCGATGCGATGGAAATGATCCGCGGCGCCAGGGGCCGGGTGATTTTCACCGGCATGGGCAAGAGCGGCCATGTCTGCCGCAAGGCCGCCGCCACCCTCGCCTCGACCGGAACGCCGGCCATTTTCGTGCATCCCGCCGAGGCCGGCCACGGCGATCTCGGCATGATAACCGGCGACGATGTGGTGGTGATGATTTCCAATTCCGGCGAATCGCCGGAACTGCGCGCCATTCTCACCTATGCCCGCCGCTTCGCCGTGCCGCTCATCGCCATCACCTCGCGCGCCGACTCGACCATCGCCCATGAGGCCGATGTCGTATTGCCGCTGCCGCAGGCCAAGGAAGCCTGTCCCATCGGCCTGGCGCCGACGACGTCGACGCTCATGCAGATGGCCCTGTGCGACGCGCTGGCCATCGCGCTGCTCGAGGACAAGGGGTTTACGGCTACCGACTTCCACAAATTCCATCCCGGCGGCAAGCTCGGAGCCCAGCTCCTGCATGTGCGCGACGCCATGCACCGCAAATCCGAATTGCCGCTGGCGCCGCCGGAGATGCCGATGTCCGACGCCCTCGTCGTCATGACGACCAAGAGCTACGGCTGTCTCGGCGTCGTCGATGCGGCGGGCGCGCTCATCGGCATCGTGACCGACGGCGACTTGCGCCGTCACATGAGCCGCGATCTCGTCGATCGGCTGGTCGGCGATGTCATGACGCATTCGCCCAAGACCATCGATCCCGATGCCCTGACATCGGAAGCGCTTGAAATGCTCAATGCCGCCAAGATCACCAGCCTGTTCGTCGTAGATGCCGAGCGCAAGCCGCTCGGCCTTATCCACATTCACGACCTATTGCGGCTGGGCGTCACGTAAATCGGGCTGCGGTCCGGCGACTCGCCCTAACCGGTCCAGCCGGCCAGCTCGCCGCGCAGGATGGTTTCCAGCATCTTGATCGATGCGGGAGAATCATTGAGGCATGGCACCGCGGAAAATTTCTCGCCGCCTCTTTCCCGGAAAGTTTCGGCGAGGCCGATCGCCACTTCTTCCAGGGTCTCGACACAATCGGCGGCGAAGCCCGGCATGATCATCACCAGTTTCTTGACCCCCTGCGCCGGCAGCGCCGCCACCGTATCCTGGGCATAGGGCTGGAGCCACTCGCTCCGCCCGAAGCGCGACTGGAACACCACTTGCAAGAGGCCGCGCGGCAGTTTCAGTTTCTCCGTCAGCAGCCGCGCCGTCTTCATGCAGTGGCAATGGTAGGGATCGCCGGCCGTCAGATATTCCTTCGGCAGGCCGTGGAACGAAGCGAGGATACGGTCCGGTTTCCAGCCGAGAGATTTCAGGTGGCGCTTGAGACTTTCGGCCAGCGCCTCGATATGGGCCGGATGGTCGTAATAGGGCGGCACCGCGCGGATGGCCGGATGCCAGCGCATGTCCTTCAGCGTGTCATAGGCCTTGTCGAGAGCGGTTGCGGTGGTGGCGGCACTGTATTGCGGGTAGAGCGGAAACAGCACGATGCGGTCGCAGCCCTGCTCTTTCAAAGCCTTGATCTTGTCGCCGGTGGCGGGAAGTCCGTAGCGCATGGCCCAATCGACGACGATTTCGGAACGCCCGCCCATTGCTTCCGCGAGGCGCTTGGCCTGCGACCGGGTGACGGTTTTCAGCGGCGATTCATCGAGCTCCCGGTTCCAGATCTTGTCATAGGCGTGGCCGCTGCGGGTTGGCCGAAAGGTGAGGATGATGCCGTTGAGAATGACCCACCACAGCGCCCGGTTAACTTCGATGACCCGGCGATCGGACAGGAACTCCTTGAGATAGCGCCGCATCGGCCAATAGGAGGTTCCTTCCGGGGTTCCAAGATTGACCAAAAGGACGCCGATTTTACCAATCTTTACAGATGGATGTCCGGAGGGAAGAAGGCTCGAAGCGGGGGCATGGGACATGGCTGCGGCGAATCTCGTTGCGGGGGTCCGGGGTGGCGGCCCGCATATGTCCGTTAACCCCTTGCCAATGCAAGTGGCCGATAATTCCGCCGCTGCGGAGAAAGTGGAGCGACGGTCTTCATGGGTAGGATTTCCGGCGGACAGGAAAGCGCCCTGCCCCGCCCTCACGGGGACACGGACCGGCCGGCCGATCTTGCCTTTGCCGATCTCGATAACCCTGTATCGGCATCCTCCATCGATCTCGGCGTATTTCGCGCCGAGCAGATTGCTTCGCTGGTCAATGCTTCGCCGAACCTGCTCTTCGCCAATGCCGGCATCGCGCTTTGCTTCGGCGGTATCGCAATTCGTCAGTTTGCGCCGCTGACCGTCATCGTGTGGACCCTGGCGGCGGTCGTTCCGTCTCTGCCGTTGCTGCTCTTTTGGTGGCGCCACCGCCGCCGGCAGTGGCCGAGCATGCCGCTTCGCGCCATTCGCCAGGCCGAAGGCTGCGCCACGCTTCTCGGCCTGGTATGGGCGGCGATGCCGGCGCTGTTCTTCGATGCCGCCGACGACGATTTCAGGGTGCTCGTGGTGGCCCTCGCCTTCGCCATGTCGGGCATCGGCGTCTACGCCCTGGCCTATGTCCCCACTGCCGCCATCCTGTTTACCTCGCTCATCCTGGGATCGCTGTCGATCACGTCCGTCAAGCTTGGCGGCGAGGTCGGACTGAGCTTCGGGTTTCTGGCAATCCTCTACGGATTTGTCATAGCAAGCCTGGTTCTATACGACCATCGCCTGGCCGTGCGGCACGCGGCCGCCGGCCAAGAGGTGCGGCGGCAGAAGGACATCATTTCCCTGCTCCTCAAGGATTTCGAGCAGGGCGCCAGCGACTGGCTGTGGGAAACCGACCGCGACGGACTCCTCACTTATTTCTCGCCGCGCCTGTGCGAGGTCCTCCATCAGCCGGCCGCGGCCATCGAGCGGCGAAGTCTCGCCGCCGCGGCCGCCGTTGCGCCCGGATGGGCCGGTTGGACGGCCTTCACCGAGTCAATGGCGAAACGCCAGACGATTTCCGATTGCCATCTCGAGATCGCGCGCGGCGGCGAGCCCACCTGGTGGCACGTCGATGCCCGACCGCTGTTCGGCAACCATGGCGAATTCATCGGCTATCGCGGCGTCGGCCGCGACATCACCGACGACCGCCGCGCCGAGGAACGGCTGATCCGCGCCAAGGAGAACGCCGAAGCGGCGAGCGCCGCAAAGTCGCAATTCCTGTCGGTGATGAGCCATGAATTGCGTACGCCCCTCAATTCGATCATCGGCTTCTCGCAATTGCTGGCCTCGAGCCAGGCCGACTATCTGACCGATGCCGCACGAAACGAATATTTCAAGATCATTCTCGAAAGCGGCGGCCATCTCAAGACACTGATCGACGACATCCTCGACGCCACCCGCATCGAGCGCGGCGCCATCACGCTGGTCGAGCAGGAGATCGACACAGCCGAACTCGTCGAAGCCGCCGTCAAGATGTGCCGCGATGCGGCCGAGAAAGCCGACGTGACGATCATCGCGCGGGTGGTCGAAGGCATAGAGATCAATGGTGACCTCACCCGCCTCAAGCAGGTGCTGATCAATCTGATCGCCAATGCGGCAAAATTCTCGAAGCCCGGCGGCTTCGTCAATGTCGGGCTGCGGCAAACCGGCGGCGGCGGACTGGCGATCGCCGTCCGCGACGATGGCATCGGCATCAAGCCGGAAGACCTCAAGCGCATCTTCGAACCCTTTGTCCAGGCCGATGAAGGCATGACAAGGCGTTTCGGTGGCGTCGGCCTCGGCTTGTCGATCGCCCGCAAGATCGCCCAACTGCATGGCGGTGACGTAACGATCGAGAGTAAAGCCGGCGCCGGCACCACGGCGTTGTTGCTGCTGCCGACCGGCCGCATCGCCTGGCCCAAGCCCGCCGGACCTCTCTCCGTAACCGCCGCCGCCTGAGAGCCCGCACCATGAAAAAACCCGCCGCCACGCTTCCCTTCATGGGCGCCACGAAATCGAAAACGCCCATGGGCTTCGATGCCGTCATTTTCGGTGCTCCCCACGGCACACCCTATAAGGGCATCGACAATCGCGTGCATGCGGGCGCCGCCAAGGCTTTTCGCGACGCCCTGGCCGCCGATGCCGAATGGCTCGACCATTGGGATTACGATCTCGGCGGCAGGCTTCTGGAGGGCGGCTTCCGTCTCGCCGATCTCGGCGATCTTGCCACCACGCCGAAGGATGGCGCGGGCAACCGCAAGCGCATCGAGGCCGCGACCCGGCGCATTCTCGACTCCGGGGCCATTCCCATTATGTTCGGGGGCGACGATTCGACTCCTATTCCCTTCATCGCCGGTTTCGCCGGCGGCCCGCCCCTCACCATCCTGCAGATCGACGCCCACATCGACTGGCGCGACGAACGCTATGGCGAGCGGAATGGATTCTCCAGCACCATGCGGCGCGCCTCCGAGCAGCCCCATGTCTGGCGCATCGTTCAGGCGGGAGCGCGCGGCCTCGGCAGCGCCCGCGTCCGGGAAATCGCCGAGGCGCGCCAGTGGGGCGCCCACATCGTCACCGCCAGCGACATCCACCGCGACGGTATCGGCGCCGTTCTGGCCCACATCCCCGAGGAATCCGGCTGCCTGATCAGTCTCGATTGCGACGCCCTCGACGTCTCGCAGATGGCGGCCGTCGCCTATCCTTCGCCCGGCGGCCTCACCTTCACCCAAGTGACCGGGCTCATCGCCGGCGTCGCCGCCAAGGCGCGCATCGCCGGCTTCACCATGGTCGAATTCGTGCCGGCCAGGGACCGCGACGGCACCGCCGCCTTCACCGCCGCGCGCCTTGCCTGCAACGTCATCGGCAGACTCGCCCGGCGGCGCTGATCACTCCGCCGCAAGCGCCTTGCCGGCTTCGACGGCCTTCTTTCCGAAGCCCGCCAGCAAGTCAGCCTCACGCGCCTTGGCGCGGGCGACGCTCTCGTCCTTGATATGGCCAAAGCCGCGAATCTGTTCGGGGATCGCCGCGATTTCCACCGCCCGTCCGTGGTTGGCGGCGGTCAGCGACGCCAGCAGCGCGGCGATTGTCTTCTTGTAGCTGCCGATCAAGGCGCGCTCGCGCCGCCGCTCCGCCGCGTAACCGAAGATATCGAAGGCCGTGCCGCGCAAGCCCTTGAGCCACGCCAGAACCTTGAATCCGGTCATCATCCATGGCCCGAAGACCGACTTGACCGGCTCGCCGGAGAATGCGTCGCGGCGGCCGAGGATGGGCGGCGCCAAATGGAAACTCAGCCGGTAATTACCGGTGAAGCGCGATTTCAGCGACTTCTCGAACGCGCCGCCCGTATAGAGCCGCGCCACTTCATACTCGTCCTTGTAGGCCATCAGCTTGAACAGCGATCGCGCCACGGCTTCGGTGAGAGCCGAGCGCCTGCCCGGCAGCGCCTGCTCGGCGGCGCGCACCGTGGCGACAAAATCCGCATAGGATTTGGCATAGGCGGCATTTTGATAATCCGTCAGGAAGGAGGCGCGCCGGGCGATGACAGCGTCGAGCGACGGCGGCGGCGCCGCCGTTTTGGCCCCAATTACCGCACGCACCGCCTTTTCATCGGCGGCGGCGCGGCGGCCCCACAGGAAGGCCTGGAGATTCATCTTGACCGCGACGCCATTGAGCCGCACCGCCTCCTCGATTGCGCCAGCACCGATGGGTATCAGCCCGTTCTGCCAGGCATAGCCAAGTGTAAAAAGATTGGCCGCGATCGAATCGCCGAGCAGTGCCGTGGCAATCTCCGTCGCATCGATGGCGTGGAACCCGTCCTCGCGCACCGCCGCGGCGATCTGCAGGGCCATGCGCCCGCCCGGCAGGTTGAAATCGGCATTGTGAGCGAACTGCGCCGGCATCGTCTCGTGCGCATTAATCACCGCATGGCTACGCTGGCGCGAAGCTCCCGCCAGAATGCGTTCCGACGCCGAAGTAACCAGATCGCAGCCGAGAATCAAATCCGCCCCGCCACGCGCCACGCGCACGGCGGCAATGTCTTCCGGCTGCGCGGCAATCTTTACATGGGTGACGACGGCGCCATTCTTCTGGGAAATTCCGACCATGTCGATCAGCGCCGCGGCCTTGCCCTCGATATGGGCCGCCTGGCCGAGAATATGGCCGATGGTGACGACGCCGGTGCCGCCGATGCCGGTGACCAGAATTGACCACGGCCGGTCGAGCGAGGCAAGCTTCGGCTCCGCCAGCACCGGAAAGGGCACCGACTCCACGTCAATGGCGGTTGCGGCCGCGGGCTTGACCAGTTCTCCGCCCTCCACCGTCACGAAGCTCGGGCAGAAGCCCTTGAGGCAGGAGAAATCCTTGTTGCACACGGATTGGTCGATCTGGCGCTTGCGCCCGAATTCGGTCTCGACCGGCACGATCGCCACGCAGTTCGATTTGACCCCGCAATCGCCGCAGCCCTCGCAGACCAGCTCGTTGATGAAGACCCGGCGGTTGGGATCGGGGAAGGTGCCCTTGCGCCGCCGGCGCCGTTTCTCGGCGGCGCAGGTCTGGTCGTAGACGATGACGCTGGCGCCTTTGACGCCCATCAAATCGGTCTGCAGCGCCTGCAACTCGTCGCGGTGATGGAAGCTGGTGAAGAACGGAAAATCGGCGCGGGAGGGATATTTGTCGGGCTCGTCGGAGACGACCGCGATGCGTTCGACGCCGATGGCACGCATCTGCTGGGCAATCTGCGGCACGGTCAGGCCGCCGTCATTGGTCTGGCCGCCGGTCATCGCCACCGCGTCGTTGAACAGGATCTTGTAGGTGATGTTGACGCCGGAATTGACGGCGTGGCGGATGGCCATCAGCCCCGAGTGATTGTAGGTGCCGTCGCCGA
>JANMQL010000410.1:0-8863 GCA_031370475.1 Hyphomicrobiales bacterium
CGCACCCTTGGCCGCGAGCGTCATCAATTGCTTCGGCTGGGTTCCGGCCGAGGGGCGCTCGACGGCCACCGCCGGCTTATCGGTTTCAACCCAGCTCATATAGGGCACGAGATCGAGGCTCGGCTGCTTGAGCGTTGCATCGATGGCATCGGCGGCCGAGGCTTCGGTGACCGGTAACAGAAAGGCCAGCGCCAGCAGCAGTAAACGCCACCCAATGCGATTGCGATTGCGGAGCTCGAATTGATTACGACTCATTTGCGCCTAGCTACCCCTGCAATGCCCCGCAAGGCAAGTTGCGCGGCCGGCGGCGATCGCTCTCGCGTCAGCGATCGGAGAGGCGGGCGAAGAGGAGATGGTCCTGCCAAAGGCCGGCGATCTTGAGATAGCGTTTGGCCAGGCCTTCGCGCTCGAAGCCGCAGCGGGCAAGCAGCGCGATCGAGGCCGCATTGTCCGGCAGGCAGGCCGCCTCGACCCGGTGCAGTTGCAAATGCTCGAAGGCAAAGCCCATGGCGAGACCGATTGCCGAAGTCATCAGGCCCTGCCTGGCAAAGGGCTCGCCAATCCAGTAGCCGAGCGATGCCGTCTGGGCGACGCCGCGGCGCACATTGGAAAGCGTGACGGCGCCGAGCAATTGCCGCTCGCCGGCGGAAAAGATGAAGAAGGGATAGGCCGCGTCGTCCTCGATGTCGCGCCAATAACGCTTGATGCGGCCGCGGAAGGCGGCCCGCGTCAAATCGTTGGCGGGCCAGACGGGCTCCCAGGGCGCGAGGAACTCGCGGTTCGCCAGGCGAAGATCGGCCCAGGCCTGATAGTCGGAGGTATCGGGACTGCGCAATTCGACGGTGCCGTTGCGCAGCACCGGCGGAAGATCGGGAGCAAAGGGAGATCTGAGGAAGACCATGGACCCCTCCTGCGTCAGGCGAAATGACTGGCGATCTCGTCGTAGCTCGACAGAGTCGACAATTGTCCGACGGCGCTGAAGGCGGGTGAGCGCGACTTGAACAGCCTCTCCGCCAGCTCGCGCACTTCTGCGGCGGTCACCGCCTCGATCTTGGCCACCAGCGTGGCGATCGACGGCACCATGCCGAAGGCGAGGAATTGCCGGGCGATCTGATCGCAGCGGGCCGAGGCGCTTTCCAGATTCATCACCAGGCTGGCCTTGAGCTGCGCCTTGGCCCGGGCGATCTCGGCCTCGGTTACATCGCGGGCCACCGACAGCATGATGTCGGAGGTGAGACCGAGCAGTTCCGGGGCATGTTCCGGCGAGGTCGCGGCATAGACACCGATCTGGCCGCCATCCTCATAGGCCGAGCCGAAGGAGAAAACGCTGTAGCACAGGCCGCGCTTTTCGCGCACCTCCTGGAAGAGGCGCGAAGACATGCCGCCACCCAGAATATTGGAGAGCACCTGCAAGGTATAGATTTCGGGATCGCGATAGCCGGGGGCGGCGAAGGACAGCACCAGATGGGCCTGATCGAGGGGTTTGGCCGCGGTTTCGGACTTTGGAGTAAAGACCGGCGGCTCGCGCTGCGGCTGCTGGCCGGTCTCGATCTTGCCCAACAGCCGCTCGGTTTCGGCGGCGAAGGCGCGATGGTCGATATTGCCGGCCGCCGCCACGACGATGCGCGCGGCCCAGTAATTGCGGCCGCGCCAGGCCAGCATCTGGTCGCGGCTGACTTTGCCAATCAACTCGGCGGTGCCGAGGATGGAGCGGCCGAGCGGATGGTCGCCGTAACAGGCGGCCTGGGCAAGATCGAAGACCAGGTCGTCGGGCTGGTCGTGGGCGGCGGCGATTTCCTGGAGGATCACGTCGCGCTCGCGTTCGAGCTCCTCGGGGTCGAGCACCGAACCGGTGAAGATGTCGGCGAGAATATCGAGGGCGAGGCTCCAGTCGTTCTTGAGGACGCGGGCGAAATAGGTGGTGGTTTCCATGCCGGTGGCGGCGTTGATTTCGCCGCCGGCCGATTCGATTTCCTCGGCGATGGCCTGGGCCGAGCGGCGCTCTGTGCCCTTGAAGGCCATGTGCTCGAGGAAATGGGCGATGCCGTTCTCCTCGGGCCGCTCGTCGCGGGCCCCGGCCTTGACCCAGATGCCGAGCGCCACCGTCTCGATATGCGGCATGGCGTGGGTCACCACATAGAGGCCGTTGGGGAGACAGGTGATCTCGACGCTCATGACCTACTCATTGCCTGGCGAGGATGAAATCGCGCACCGCCGCCATATCGTTGGGCAGCACTGTGAAGCGTTCCTGGGCACTGAGCAAGTGGGCAAGGCGTTTAGGTAAACCGGGTCTTACTCCGCTGGCCTTTTCGACCGCGTCGGGGAATTTGGCCGGATGCGCCGTGGCCAGGGTCACCATGGGGGAGACCGAAGGCTCTTGCCTCCCGGCCACGGCATAGGCGACCGCCGTATGGGGATCGAGAAGTTCGCCGGTCGCGGCCAGCGTGTCGCGGATCGTGGCGGCGGTGGCGGCCTCGTCGGCGGTTCCGGCATCGAATTCATTACGGATGGCCCGTAATTCGCGATCCGCGATGGTGAAAGCGCCGGACTGCGCCAGGCCGGCCATCAGCCGGCGCAGCATGTTGACGTCGCGGCCATAAATCTCAAACAGCAGGCGCTCGAAATTGCTCGAGACCTGAATGTCCATGGACGGACTCGAGGACGGCTTCACCCCCTTCGTCTCGTAGCGCCCGGTGACGAGTGTGCGGGCCAGGATGTCGTTGATATTGGTGGCGATGACCAGCCGGTTGACGGGAACGCCCATGCGCTTGGCGACGAAGCCCGCGAATATGTCGCCGAAATTGCCGGTGGGCACGCAGAAGCTGATCTCCCGGTCGGGGCAGCCGAGCGAGACGGCCGCCGTCACATAATAGACGATCTGGGCCATGATGCGGGCCCAGTTGATGGAATTGACGCCGGCCAGGCCGACCCGGTCGCGGAAGCCGTGGTCGTTGAACAGGGCTTTGACGATCGCCTGGCAATCGTCGAAATTTCCTTCCAGTGCGATGTTGTGGACCGAGGGCGAAGCCACCGTGGTCATCTGGCGGCGTTGCACCTCGCTCACCCGGCCATGGGGATGGAGAATGAAAATCGCCGCGTGGCGGCTCGCCTTGAAGGCCTCGATGGCGGCGCCGCCGGTATCGCCGGAGGTGGCGCCGACGATGGTGGCGCGGGCGCCACGCTTGGCCAGGGCCCAGTCCATCATGCGGGCGAGGAGCTGCATGGCCACGTCCTTGAAGGCGAGTGTTGGCCCGTGGAACAGTTCCAGCAGCCAGCGATTGTCGTCGAGCTGTTTGAGCGGCGCCACGGCGGGATGGCCGAAACCGCCATAGGTCTCGGCGATCATGCGCTTCAAATCCGCCTCGGGAATGGCACCGGCGATGAAGGGCGCCATCACGGCGAATGCCACCTCCTCATAGCTCCGGCCGCGCAGCAGGCGGAGCGCATGGGCGGAAAGTTGTGGCCAATGGGCCGGCACATAGAGGCCGCCGTCGCGGGCCAGGCCGGTAAGCAGCACATCCTCGAAGCCGAGCTCGGGGGCCTCGCCGCGGGTCGACACATAGCGCAAGAGAATTCGTCCTTCCAAAGGGCGGCGCAAGCTAGCGGGCCGGACCCGTCGCTTCAAGCGCCGGTTTTTTTCATCTGTCCGCGGACATAGAGAGTAGCGACGGCGGCGAGCACCAGGGCGAGACCGAACCAGGTTATGGCATATTGCAGATGATTGTTGCGCAAGTTGGCATCGGGCGGCTGTGGACGCGGGAATGCCGTATCGCCCACCTTGGGAAGAAGCTGCACGACGAAGGGCGCCACCTTGAGATCGGCGGGAATGTCGCTCATCGCCAGCATGGCGGGCACATCCCACCAGTACCAGTTGTTGCCGGCATCGTCATTGTCGGGGGTGAAGGGACCGCGGCCCGAACCGTGGCGGCGGAGGATGCCAGTGAGTTCGACCGGGCCATCGGCGGCCGGAACGCTGCCGCGCATGGCGTCGGGAACCACGCCGCGGTCGATGAGAACGACGATTCCGTCCACGCTGCGCAAAGGGGTCACCACCTGCCAGCCCGGCCCGGAATCGAAGGTCTGGATCATGAATTTGGTTTCGGCGGCAAGATAGGTGCCGCTGGCCGCAACCTTCACAAAATCGATGTCATCGGCAGCGTCATCGGCGGCCAAGGCCGCGGCAAGGGTGATGGGCGGGACCGCGGCGCGCGATGCGATTTCGGCAATGAGCGCCTCTTTCCAAGCGAGCCGCTGCAATTGCCAAGCGCCGAGCCCGCAGAGCACGGCGATGCCGGGCGCCGAAGCCAGAATGAAGGACCAGTGGCGGCTCACTTTGCCGTCCGTCCTTCCCCGGCGCCGGTCTTCCATTGCTGGCAGAGGAGCATGCCCTTGACGGGACGCAGAAGGACGAGCGGCAAGACAACGAGCAGCGGAATGGCGATCAGCACATGCACCCAGAAGGAGGGCTGATAGGCGACCTCGATGCCCAGGATGGAGCCTACGCCCAGGAAACCGACGATTAGCATGACGAACCAGGCAGCACCGTCGCCGCCATCGGCGAAATCGAAGGACAGGCCGCAGCTGGCGCAGGATTTGGCGACAGTGAGATAGCCGTCGAACAATTTTCCACGGCCGCAGCGCGGGCACTTGCCGGCAAGGCCGGTCTTGAGCGGCGACAGGGCGGGGTAATAATTATCGCTCATCCGGCGATAGCATATTGGCGGTTCATTCGGCCGGAATGACGGCACCGGCCGAAGCCCAGACATAGATGCACGAGAACAGGAACAGCCAGACCACGTCGACGAAGTGCCAGTACCAGGCCGCCGCCTCGAAGCCGAAATGCTGCTTGGGCGTGAAATGGCCGGCCATGGCGCGGAACAAACAGACGGTCAGGAAGATCGTTCCGATGATGACATGGAAGCCGTGGAAGCCCGTGGCCATGAAGAAGGTCGAGCCGTAGATGTTGCCGCCATTGTCGCGGTTGAAGGCGAAGGCGGCATGGGCATATTCGTAACCCTGGATCGAGGTGAACAGCACGCCGAGTGCCACGGTGGCGACAAGCCCCCATTTGAGGCCCTGGCGGTCATCATTGAGCAGCGCGTGATGGGCCCAGGTGACGGTGGTGCCCGAGGTCAAAAGGATCAGGGTGTTGACCAGCGGCAGGTGCCAGGGATTCAAGACCTCGATGCCCTTGGGCGGCCAGACGCCGCCGGTTTCGAGAACGCGCGAGGCCTGGATGTTTTCGCCGGTAAACAGGCTGGCGTCGAAGAAGGCCCAGAACCAGGCGACGAAGAACATCACCTCCGAGGCGATGAACATGATCATGCCGTAGCGCAGATGCAGCGAGACGACCGCCGTGTGGTCGCCCTTGTGGGCTTCCTTGATGACATCGCGCCACCACATGAACATGGTGTAGAGGATGCCCACGAGGCCGATGCTCATCACCCAGGGGGCCGCGCCGTGCATCCACACGACGGCGCCCACCGCGGTGACGAAGGCAGCAGTGGCGCCGATGGCCGGCCATGGGCTCGGGTCGACGAGATGATAGTCGTGGTGTTTGGCGTGTGCGTCGGCCATGGCCCCTACTCCGTCAGTTCGCATTGATCGCAGACGGTGGCGCCACCGCTGAGACAGATTTGGATTTGTCAACCCGATAGAACGTATAGGACAGCGTGATCGTGCCGATGCCAGCGGCATCCGGGTCGTCGGCGATCGCCGGATCGACGAAGAAGACGACCGGCAGGTCGGCGCTCGCACCGGGTTTCAGCGTCTGCTCGGTGAAACAGAAGCATTGGATCTTGTCGAAATAGGCGCCCGCGCTCGCCGGCGTCACATTGAAGATGGCGGAGCCGGTCAGCACGCGATCGCCGGTGTTGGTGGCGCGATAATGGGCCATGGCCTGCTCGCCGAGCTTCACCTTCATCTCGAGCTGCTCGGCATGGAAATTCCAGTCGAGGCTGCCTGCAATATTGGCGTCGAAGCGCACTGTCATCGTGCGTTCGGCGGTTTGTGCCGGGGCCGCCGCGGCGGTTTGGGTGGTGCCGCCGAAGCCGGTCGTCTGGCAGAACAGCCGGTAGAGCGGCACCGAAGCATAGGCCAGCCCCAGCATGGCGGCGGCGGTGACGCCGGCGAGAGCGGCAACGCGGAGATTTTTGGCGCGATCGGGAACGGTCATGTCAGAAGCTCCGCATGCCGGCATTGCCGCCGAGGCGGACAATGGTGGTGACGAAGAACAGCACCACGAGCCCGGCCAGCACCAAAGCCAGGGCTATGGCGCGCTTGCGGCGGCGCGCCATGTCCTCGGGGCTGAAGGGGGTTTGGGTCACGGCACGGCTCATCCAATCACCGGTTGAAAGATGGCGAGACCGAGCCCGCGCTCGACGAGAATGGCGGCGAAGATCAGGAACAGCCACAGGATCGAGAAGCCGAAGAGCTTCTTGCAGGCCCGGTCGGCGGCAGCGCCCTCACGCCGGCGGTAGACCTGGGCCGCGTGGTAGAGAAAGGCCGCGCCGAGAATTACGGCGGCAATCGTGTAGAAGAGCCCCGCGGTGCCGAGCAGTGGCGGCAGGAAGGTGATGGGCACGAGCAGAAGGGAGTAGATCAAGATCTGCCTGCGGGTTTCATCGGGGCCCGCCACCACCGGCAGCATGGGAATGCCGGCCTTGGCATAGTCGCCCTCGCGCCACAGGGCCAGCGCCCAGAAATGCGGCGGCGTCCACATGAAGATGATAAGGAAGAGCGCAATCGATCCGAGATCGACGGAGCCGGTGACCGTTGCCCAGCCGATCATCGGCGGGAAAGCGCCCGCCGCTCCGCCGATCACGATGTTCTGCGGCGTCGAGCGCTTCAGCCACATGGTATAGACGACGGCATAGAAGAAGATGGTGAAGGCAAGCAGCGCCGCCGCCGCCCAGCTCACCAGAAGGCCGAGAACCAGCACCGATCCGGCGGCGAGCGTCAGGCCGAAGCCCAGGGCCTCGCCGGGAAGTATGGCGCCGCGCGGCACGGGCCTGGAGGCGGTGCGCTGCATCACCGCGTCGATGTCGGCGTCATACCACATGTTGAGGGCGCCCGAGGCGCCGGCACCCACGGCGATGGCCAGAAGCGCCACGGCGCCAAGCCAGGGATGGATGGTACCGGGGGCCGCGACGATGCCCACCAGGGCGGTGAAGATCACCAGCGACATGACGCGCGGCTTGAGCAGCGCGAAATAATCGCCGGCCGTGCCCTGCCCGCCTTGGGCGGCGGCCGTGCCGGAGATATCTGTGTGGAAACCGCCCATCGCCTACTTGATGACCGGCAGGGTGTTGAATTGATGGAAGGGCGGCGGCGAGGACAGCGTCCATTCGAGTGTCGTTGCACCCGCCCCCCAGGGATTGTCGGCCGCCTGTTCCTTGCGCGCATAGGCCGAGATCAGGCCGTAGAGGAAGATCAGCACGCCGAGGCCCGAGATATAGGAACCGATCGAGGACACATAATTCCAGCCGGCGAAGGCGTCGGGATAATCGATGTAGCGGCGCGGCATGCCGGCAAGGCCGAGAAAATGCTGCGGGAAGAACACCAGGTTGACGCCGATGAAAGTCACCCAGAAATGCAGCTTGCCGACCGTCTCGCTGTACATGTAGCCGGTGATCTTGGGGAACCAGAAATACCAGGCGCCGAAGATGGTGAAGACCGCGCCCAGCGACAGCACATAGTGGAAGTGGGCGACGACGTAATAGGTGTCCTGCAGCGAGCGGTCGACGCCGGCATTGGCCAGCACCACGCCGGTGACGCCGCCGATGGTGAACAGAAAGATAAAGCCCAGCGCCCACAGCATCGGCGTCTTGAACTCGATGGAACCGCCCCACATGGTGGCGATCCACGAGAATATCTTCACCCCCGTCGGCACCGCGATGATCATGGTGGCGGCGACGAAATAAGCCTGGGTGTCGGCGTCCAGGCCGACCGTGTACATATGATGGGCCCAAACGAGGAAGCCGACGACGCCGATCGACACCATGGCGTAGGCCATGCCGAGATAGCCGAACACCGGCTTCTTCGAGAAAGTCGAGACGATCTGCGAGACGATGCCGAAGCCCGGCAGGATGAGGATGTAGACCTCGGGATGGCCGAAGAACCAGAACAGATGCTGGAACAGGACCGGGTCGCCGCCCTTGGCCGCGACGAAGAAGCTGGTGCCGAAATTGCGGTCGGTCAACAGCATGGTGATGGCGCCGGCCAGAACCGGCAGCGACAGGAGCAGCAGGAACACGGTGACCAGGATCGACCAGACGAACAGCGGCATCTTGTGCAGCGTCATGCCGGGAGCGCGCATGTTGAAGATGGTGGTGATGAAGTTGATGGCGCCGAGAATCGACGAGGCGCCGGCCAGATGGATCGACAGGATGGCGAAATCCATGGCCGGTCCCGGCTGGCCGGAGGTGGACAGCGGCGGATACAGCGTCCAGCCGCCGCCAACGCCGAAGGCGCCGGCCGGGCCTTCGACGAACATCGAAATCAGCAGCAGCGCCAAGGCGGGCGGCAGCAGCCAGAAGGAAATGTTGTTCATGCGCGGAAACGCCATGTCGGGGGCGCCGATCATCAGCGGCACCAACCAGTTGCCGAAGCCGCCGATCATCGCCGGCATGACCATGAAGAAGATCATTAAGAGGCCGTGGGCGGTGACGAAGACGTTGTACATCTGCTTGCCCTCGTCGAGGGCGGCTTCGCCTTCGGCGCCATAGACCATGGCGGCGAGACCGTGGAAAATCTGGATGCCGGGCTGCTGCAATTCCATGCGCATGAGCACCGACATGGTGGCCCCGATCAGGCCTGCAACAATGGCAAACACCAGATACATGGTGCCGATGTCCTTGTGGTT
>JANMQL010000424.1:0-2329 GCA_031370475.1 Hyphomicrobiales bacterium
CATCGACCCGCTTTCGGGCGCTTTCGCCAACGTCGGCGAGGCCGGGCTGAAGCAGTTCCAGTTCGTGATCGAGGACATCAACAAGCGCAATCTCACCGGCGGACCGAAGCTGGAAATCGTCGGGTTCGACAACAAGACCAGCCCGCAGGAAAGCCTGAATGTGCTGAAGAAGGTGATCGACAGCGGTATCCGCATCATCACCCAGGGCAACGGTTCGTCCGTAGCCGGGGCACTCATCGACGCGGTCGACAAGCACAACGAGCGCAACCCGGACAAGACGATCCTGTACCTGAACTACGCCGCGGTGGATCCGGACTTCACCAACTCGAAGTGCAGCTTCTGGCACTTTCGCTTTGACGCCAACAGCGACATGAAAATGGAAGCCTTGACCACCTACATGGCCAAGGACCCGAAGATCAAGAGCGTCTATCTGATCAATCAAAACTATTCCTTCGGCCAGGCGGTAACCCGCGCCGCCAAGGAATACCTGGCGCGCAAGCGGCCCGACATCAAGATTGTCGGCGACGACCTGCACCCGCTCGGCCAGGTGAAGGACTTCGCTCCCTACGTGGCCAAGATGAAGGCCGCTAATGCCGACACCGTTATTACGGGCAATTGGGGCAACGACATGTCGCTGCTGATCAAGGCGGCGAAGGATGCGGGATACCAGGCGCCGTTCTATACCTACTACGGCGGCGGCCTGGGCGCGCTGGCGGCGATGGGCGACGCCGGCGAGGGCAAAGTGAAGCAGATCACCGAATGGCACGCAAACATCGTGCCGAACAAGACCGAGAAGTTCGCCAACGAGTGGAACAAGAAGTACGGCGGCCCGCCCTCGCACCTGACCTTCTATTACCTGCGCGTCAATAACCAGATGTACATGCTGGCCGAGGCGATCAAGCAGGCCAAATCCGCCGACCCCAAGGCGATCGCGCTGAAGCTCGAAGGCATGAAGTATCAGGCTGACACCGGCGAAGTGGAAATGCGCGCCGCCGACCACCAGCTGATCCAGCCGCTGTACATATCGACCGTCGCCAAGGCCTACCACGACCCGAAGGATCCGACGAAGGCCAAGTTCGAAGGCAAGGACAAGGAAGTCAAATACGCCCAGGACGGCACCGGCTTTGGCTTCAAAACCGACGCCCGGGTCGAGAGCTTCGTCACCGTCCAGCCCACTTCGTGCCAAATGAAGCGGCCCTGAGTAGCTTCGGTCTTGCGCTATAGTTGAACCAACGGCCGGGCGAATGCGCCCGGCCGTTTTTTGTGCGACCCCGGTTTTCCTGAATCCAGGTCCCTGAATCCCGCGCCATGGAATTTTTTCTGATTTCGATGTTGAACGGCATCTCCTACGGGTTGCTGCTGTTCATGCTTTCATCGGGACTTACCATCATTTTCAGCATGATGGGGGTGCTCAATTTCGCGCACGCGAGTTTTTACATGATCGGAGCCTACTTCGCCTATCAGATCAGCACCTTCATCGGTTTCTGGCCGGCGCTCGCGATCGCGCCGCTCCTGGTCGGCGCAGTCGGCATGGCGGTCGAGCGCTACGGTCTGCGCAGCGTGCATAAGTACGGCCATGTCGCCGAGTTGCTGTTCACCTTCGGCCTTGCGTACCTCATCGAGGAGACGGTGCATCTGATCTGGGGACGCTCGTCGGTCGAATACAAGGTGCCGCCTTCGCTCGACAGCGCGGCGTTTACCCTCTTTTCGACCGCGTATCCGCTGTACCGCGTGTTTATGATGGCGGTATCCGTGTGCATGCTGATCGCCATCTACCTCACCCTGACGCGATCGCGCATCGGCCTCGTCATCCAGGCCTCGCTCACCCATCCGCAGACCGTAGAGGCGCTAGGACACAACGTGCCGCGCGTGTTCATGCTGGTGTTCGGCGGCGGCTCCGCGCTCGCGGGGCTGGCGGGCGTGATCGGCGGCAACGCCTTCATTACCGAACCGGGCATGGCCGCGGCAGTCGGACCGATCGTGTTCGTGGTCGTGGTGGTGGGTGGCATGGGCTCACTCGCCGGCGCCTTCATCGCTTCGCTGTTGATCGGCGTGCTGCAGACTTTCTCGGTGGCGCTGGACTACTCGTTCATAGACCTGGCGGCCAGGCTAGGTATCGCCATCGGCCCGGATGCGCCGCTGGTGGCGCTATGGAAGCTCACTATCTCGCAGACGGCGCCGGTGCTGCCCTATCTGCTGATGGTGCTGATGCTGATCTTCCGGCCCAAGGGCATCATGGGCACGCGGGAAGGCTAGACGCGGGACCGGGATTCAAATCGGGGACAGATGGAAACGCTGAAATACAGGCCGCTCAACCTCGGCCGCTGGA
>JANMQL010000447.1:0-18417 GCA_031370475.1 Hyphomicrobiales bacterium
TCGTGGCTCATATTGGCCAGGAATTCAGATTTGGAGCGGTTGGCCGCTTCGGCGCGGGTCTTCTCGCGGGCGTACTTGTCCGCCAGTTCGGCAAGCCGCTGCGCCTGCTGGTCGGCGAGCAGACGCTCCTTCTGCAGATCGCGAACCGTAACCATCAGTTCTCGTTCCGAGGCCAGCAGGCGCTCCTCTTGCTTCTTCAGCGCCGTGATGTCGGTGCCCACCGAAACAAAACCGCCATCCTTGGTGCGGCGTTCGTTAATCTGCAGCCAGCGCCGGTCGCTGAGCTGGACCTCGAAGGACTTGGCTCCCGCCGAGTCGCCGGTGATGACCGAAACCCGCTTGCGCACCGACGGCTCCTTCGCCGCCCTGGTAACGACCTCATAGGCGGTGCCCGGCACACAAGCACCGACCGGCAAGGAATGAAACTGCTGGTATTTTGAATTGCACACCACCAGCCGGTTGTCGGCGTCCCACAGCACGAAGGCTTCGGAAATATTCTCGATGGCGTCCTTGAGGCGCAGTTCGGCCTCTTGATTGAGCCGGTCCGCCAGTTTCTGCTGGGTAATATCGAAGACAATGCCGATCAAGTGTTCGCCATCCTCCGCTCCGCCCGGCGCCAGCGCGGCGCGGGCCCGGAGCCAGACCCAGTGCCCGTCCTCGTGGCGCATGCGGAATTCCCGGTCGAAAACCGTGAGTTCGCCGCGCAACAGACTCTCGACGACGGTTTCGAGTTGCGCGTCGTCGGGATGCAGGCGGCTTGCGACGTCGCCGAAACTGAGGAAGTCGCCCTTGACCGGCATGCCGAGGATTTCGAACATCGACTTGGACCAGAAGATGACACCGCGCGCCACGTCCCAGTCCCACATGCCGCACTGGCCGCGGTCCAGCGCCTTGTCGAGCCTTTCGGTGGCGACCGCCAGCGTGCCGTCGGCCTCCGAGGCGCGTGCCGCCTGCCAGTGGAAGGCGCCGCCGAGCATCATCAGCACCAGCAGCGTGACGACAAACAGCGTCGACACGCGGGCGACGCCGGCGCGCCAGGCGGTAAGAACGTCCGCCTTGCGCTGGATCACCACCAAGCCGCCGGGATAGGCGCCAAGATCGTGGGTGGCCACGAATGCCTCTTCGCCCGAGGCAAGGGTGAGCGGAATCATCGCCGGTTGGCCGGGTCCGGCACCGATGGCAAATTGCGGCGTCAGGATTTCGGCAATGTCGCTTCCGTCGAGCCCGGCCTTTGCGGGAAGGCTGACGACAACCCGGCCACCACGGTCGACGACGGCGAATATGCGGCCGCCGCCCAGCGCCGTCTCGCCGGCAGCCTTTCGCAGCAGCTCGGCTGTCATGGGCCGCGGCGTCTGACCCGCAGCAAGGTCTTCGGTGTATTGCAGGCGGATATCCTGGGCGACGGCGCGCGCGTGCAGCGCCGAGACGCGGTTTTGCTCCTCCACATGGGTGGCACGGCTTTGCACCAGCTGCAGCGCCAGCGACGTGCCGAGGGTGGCAAGAAACGCCGCGATGAGCCCGGTAATGAGAATGCGCAGCGACTTTTCGGAAATGGCGATGCGCCAGCGCTCCGGAAACGGCGAAGGGAGCCGGAGCGACCTCTCCTTCAAGAACAATGCGCCGATCTGTGCCTTACCCAATTTGTTCCCCGTTTCCCGCTATTTTCCCCAGCAGGACGGACCCGAAACGATTGCCATGGCCCTCGCCTTCGAATCAGGCCTATTGATTCGAAAATGGACTGATTTGTCCAGTCGTTTTAGGACCGGCTATTGCACCATGCGGGAGACGATCTCGAAACAGTCGCGCGACAGCTTGGGCGCCGCCAGGATGCGCCGCAACTGCGCCTCCGCCGCCGTCCGGCGAGGGGCATCGAACATCCTCCAGCTTCGGAAGCCGGTGGCCACCCTTGCCGCCACCTGCGGGTTGGCCGGATCGAGGGCCAGGATCGTGTCGGCGACGACCGTATAACCGGCGCCGTCGGCGGCGTTGAAGCCCGCCTGATTGGCGGAAGTGAAGTTGCCGATCAGGGCATAGACCCGGTTCGGCACCGCGAGCTTGAAATCCGGATGCCGCATCAGTGTCTCGATGCGCGCCGCCGCAGCCCCGCCGACCGTCTGGGCATTGAGGGCGAACCACTTATCGGTGATGAGATGATCGTCACCATGGCGCAGGTGAAATTTGGCAAGAGCCTCCTCGCGGGCCGGCGTTTCGATCTGGACCAAAGCCCCGAGCGCACCGATCTCGGCGCTCATGCTGTGCGGGGTTGCCAGCTCTGAAAGCGCGAGTTCCGTGCCCTTTGCGGGCTTGGCGAGCAGAATGAGCGGTAGTGCCGCATAGCGTAGCGCCCGCCGCGCCGTGCCGGCGGGATCGGCAATATAGGGGCCGGACTCGCGCGTCTCCCGCCAGATGCGCTCGAGCCTCGGAGCGAGGGCTAGGCCGAGATCGCGCCGGACCCGGTCACGCGCGGCGAAAACCGCATCGGCATCGACATCCTTGGCCAGCGCCGCGGCGATCTCAGCCTCACTCGGCAATCCCAGCATCAGCGCCTTAAAGGCATTGTCGAGGCCGGCATCGTCGAGAATACGGCCGAGTGCATCGGCATAACCGTCGAGCCCCGCCGGAGCTCCTGCCATGGCATCGAGGATGAGCGTCCGGCCCCGCGTTTGGCCGGCCTCCCAGCGGTTGAAACTGTCGCGGTCATGGGCCATCAGAAACAACTGATCGGCGGCGGAATGATTGACGCTTATCTGCACCGGCGCCGAGAAGCCACGATTGAGGGAAAGCACCGGTTTTTCAATGACGTTCCGGAAGCGAAACGTTTTTTTTGACTCGGTCAGCTCGATGATTGGCGTATTGAGGCTGCCCACACCTTCGAGATCGAGCGGCATGTCCCGGCCATCCGGCCCGACCAAGCCAAGGCCCAGCGGAATGTGCAGTGGCAGTTTCGCGGTCTGGCCCGGTGTCGGCATTGTCGTCTGCTCGAGCGTAAGTTCGTAAGTCTTCCGGGCCGGGTCGTAGCGTCCTTTGGCGGTGACGCGCGGCGTGCCGGCCTGCTCATACCAGCGGAAAAACTGCCCAAAGTCGCGGCCCGAGGCGTCGGCCATGCATTGCACGAATTTTTCCACCGTCGCCGCCTCGCCGTCGTGGCGGGCGAAATAGAGATCCATCGCCTTGTGAAACGCCGCTTCGCCGATCAGCGTCTTCATCATGCGGCAAAGCTCGGCGCCCTTCTCGTAGACGGTCGGCGTGTAGAAATTATTGATCTCGATGTAGGACGCCGGACGCACCGGATGCGCCAGCGGTCCGCCGTCTTCCGGGAATTGCCGGGCCCTGAGCGTCTTGACGTCGCTAATGCGTTTGACCGCCCGCGAGCGCATGTCGGAGGTGAATTCCTGGTCGCGGAAAACCGTGAGGCCTTCCTTGAGACAAAGCTGGAACCAGTCGCGGCAGGTGATGCGGTTGCCGGTCCAGTTGTGGAAATATTCGTGGGCGATGATCGCTTCGATATTGACATAATCGGTGTCGGTCGCCGTGGCGGGCAAGGCGAGTATGTATTTGTCGTTGAAGATATTGAGGCCCTTGTTCTCCATCGCTCCCATGTTGAAGCTGGAGACGGCGACGATGTTGAAGACGTCGAGATCGTATTCGCGCCCGAAGGCCGTCTCGTCCCAGCGCATCGAGGCCTTGAGCGACTGCATCGCCCAGCCGCAGCGGTCCTCCTTGCCCTTCTCGACATAGATGCCGAGGCGGACATTGCGCCCCGACATGGTCTTGAACGTGTCGTGCACGGCGGCGAGATCGCCGGCGACGAGGGCGAAGAGATAGGCGGGCTTGGGGAAGGGATCGTTCCAAGTCGCATAGTGGCGATCCGTGCCGACGACATCGCCCGTGTTGCCCGGATTGCCATTCGACAGTAGCACCGGAAACTCTCGCTTCGGCGCCTCGATCCGCACCGTGTGGCGCGCCATTACGTCCGGCCGGTCGTAGAAGTACGTGATGCGGCGAAAGCCCTCGGCCTCGCATTGGGTGCAATACATGCCGTTCGACATGTAGAGCCCGGTTAGCTCGGTGTTGGCGGAAGGGTTGCAGACGCTGACCAGTTCCAGCGTAAAGGGCCGCTGCGGCACTGAGGCGATGGTGAGCGCCGTCTCCGAAACCGAATAGTCCGCCGCCGCAAGCGGCTTGCCATCGATGGCGATGGAGCGAAGAGTGATCTTCTCTCCCAGGAGAACCAGCGCCGCATTCGTCTCATGACTTGCCGCATTGGGTGCCATCGCCAGCCGGGATGTCACCATGGTGGCCTGCGGATCGAGGGAGAAGTCGAGATCAACGCTGTCGATCCGGTAGGGGACCGGCGTGTAGTCCTTGAGATGAATGGTCTGCGGCGTTTCCGGTCGCATGTGCTAGTATCGCCCGATTGATGGAATGGGAGACCTTAGAGCCCATGAGCCGTGCCTTTGTCAAAGACCAGGACGCGCCGGAGGAATTGCCCGAGCGCCCGGTAAGCACCAATCCGAATTTCGTGACGCCGCGCGGGCTTCGGCTCATCGACGAGAAGCTCGAATCCCTGCGCCGCGATCTGGCCCATGCCCAGCATGAGAGCGACCGGGCCGCCATAGCACTTGCCTCGCGGGACTTGCGCTATTGGACCCAGCGCCGCACCAACGCGCAAGTGGTCGAGCCCCCGAAACAGCCGAAGACCGTTGCCTTTGCCACAGCCTTCACAATCCGCCGCGATGACGGCCGGCAGCAACATTACGCAATCGTCGGTGAGGACGAGGCCGATCCGGCCAAGGGTTCGATCGCCTATTCCTCGCCCATGGCTCGTGCCCTTCTGGGAAAGAGCCGGGGCGACTTCGCGGAGTTTCAGGGCGGCGAGGTGGAGATCGTGGCCCTAGAAGCGGTCGGCCCGGAAGGGTGAGAGATCGATATTGCCGCGGGCGCCGGTTATCAGCTCGCTGAGGAGCCGGCCCGTCGACGGACCCCAGGTGAGGCCCATATGGCCGTGGCCGAATCCGTACCAGACATTGCTGGCGTGCTTTGACGGCCCGATCACCGGCAGCGAATCCGGCGTTCCTGGACGCCGGCCCATCCAGCGGGTCGTGGCCGCGTCGGGCTCGTTCAACCCAGGGAGAACCCGCTTGAAGATTTTCCACAGCGCATCGGCGCGGGCATAGTTCGGCGCGGCATCGAGGCCGGCGAATTCGTCGGTGCCCGCCAGGCGCAATCCCATGTCCATGGGCGTCGCGGCGCCGGGGGTGCGGGCATAGGTGAGCGAGCGCGACAGGCTGACGCCGGAATTGGGCAGCACCATGTGATAGCCGCGCTCGGCTTCCAGCAACACACGGTCGCCCAACTGTGCGGCCAGCAGATGCGAATAGGCGCCCGCACAGATGACGAGACGGTCGAGGCGATGCGCGCCGCCAGCCTTAAGTCGCAATTGCGTGGCGCGGCCTGCCTCCTGTTCGATCGCCAGCACGTCGTCGGAAAGAATGCTGCCGCCATTGCGCACCACGTCTTCCGCGATGCTTTTCACCACGCGCTCGGGATCGCTGACGAAGTACCAGCCGCCATGGAAAACGCCGCAGTGGACATTCGGCGAAAGGGCGGGCTCGAGTTCGCGCGCCTCGCCGCCCGAAAGCCGCCGCGTCTCGTAACCATGGGCGTTCTTGGCCTGGCGCTCGGCCGCTTCGGCGGCAAATTGCGCCTCGTTGTCATAGAGCCGCAGCGTATCCTGATATTTGATGAGATGGGCGGTTCCCGCTGCCTTCAGCAGGGTCTCGAGATCGGCCACCGCCCGCAGCGCCAGATCGGCGCGCGCCGCGGTGATCGCCCTGACCCGGTCCGGCATGGCATTGCGCCCCGCCGCCAGAAACCACGGCAGCGCCTTGGGCAAATAGGACCAGCGGATGGTAAGTGGCCCCAGCGGATCGACGAGCCAGCCTGGAATCTTGAGCAGGATGCGCGGATGCAGCGTCGGCACGATTTCGGCGAAGGCGATGCCGCCGGCATTGCCGAAAGAGCAGCCTTCGCCGGGCGGCAGCCGGTCGATGACGGTGACGCGGCAGCCTTGGCGTTGCAGGAAGGCCGCCGCCGAAATTCCGACAATGCCGGCACCGACGATGGTTGTGGAAAATTCCGTCACGACTCGTTTTCCGCAGGCCTGAAATATTCCACGCAATGGGCCTCGAAGGCCGCGACCAGCCGTGTCTTGCGCATTTGCTTGAGAGCCGCAAGGGCGATTACGCCGCGCTCCACCGTCTCGGCGATGGGCCGGATGGCCAGTTCCTCGCCCGCATAGGAGTGGTCGCCATGGGGCCTTGTGACCAGAATCGAATAGCCAAGACCCTGGCCGACCAGACCTCGCACGACTTCCAGCGATGGCGAAGCAAAGGCAATATTTGGGCTGATGCCCGCCTGTTCGAGAATGCGCGTGAAGTAGGTCCGGCTCGGCGCGATATCGAGCAGGATGAAGGGCTCGGACTTGAGAGCGGCAAGCGGCACATGCCGATGCCGGGTCAGGCGATGCTTGGCCGGCAGCAACACATAGGGCTCGAAGGATGCCAGCGTCGTGACCGCGAGGTCGTTGGGCATGTCCACGTCATAAAGCAAGACGAGATCGTACTGGCCGCCGCGCAGCCCCTCGAGGAGCTGATCCTGGGTCCCCTCCGCCAGCCGCACCGCGGCGCGCGGATGACCGGTCGTGAAAGACGCAACCAGTTGCGGCACGTAAGCGGGTGCTATGGTCGTAAAGCTGCCGAGCGACAGGGTGCCTTCGATGGCGGTTCCCACGGCTGCCGTCTCGCGCTGCAGGTCCTGGGCGAAAGTGAGAAGGTTTCGCGCTTCGGCCAGAAACCGTAGTCCGGCGGGAGAGGGGCTGACACCCTGCGCATGGTGCCGGATGAACAGCTGAATACCGGTTTGCCCTTCAAGCTTGGCAAGCGACGCCGACAGGGTTGGCTGGGCCACGCCCAGGGCCATCGAGGCCGCGGCAACGGAGCCTCGGTCCTGGATCGCCACGGCATATTCGATCTGACGCAGGGTGAATCGTAGCATAGTAAAAATCTATCCTTTATTCAAATATAATCTATTTTTCCGAAGCTGTCAGCTGTGACATGGTGGGGCATCTGAACGGAGGGAACGGACAGATGAACGCGATGGCAAGTCCGCCCGTGGCGGCGGCAGATTTCGTGGCGGCCATGGGCATGGCGGCAACGGGAGTATCGGTGATCACCACGGATGGGCCGGCTGGCCGGTTCGGCTTGACGGTGAGCGCCGTTTCGTCGGTCTCGGCCGATCCCCCGCTGGTCCTCATCTGCGTCAACCGCAAGAGTCCGGCCGTGGCAGCCCTGGACAACAATGGCGTATTCGCCGTGAATCTTCTTGCCGTGCACAACAAGGCCTATGCCGACACCTTTTCAGGCAGGCCCGCCTCCGGCAAGCCCTTCGATTTTGCCAACCACGCCTGGCGCGATGGCGATACCGGGCTGCCGCTGGTGAGCGATGCGACGGCGGTGTTCGAATGTGAAACCGCAAACAGCTTCGACGCTGGTACCCACCGCATTTTCATCGGCCGTGTCGTTGCGGCTCGCAAGAGCGAGGCCGAACCGCTGGTTTACTGTAATCGCGCCTACCGGCGCATAATCAGCCACGAAGGAACCCCGACATGATCAGAACCGGCGAGCAATACCGCGCATCGATCCGCGACGGCCGCGAAGTGTGGATCAACGGCGAGCGCGTCAAGGACGTGACCCGCCATCCCATGTTCAAGCCGCTGGTCGATATCAGGGCGCGCGTCTACGACATGCAGCACGAGGCGGCGACGCGCGATGTCATGACCTATGAGGAGAAGGGCGAGCGCTTCGCCATCGGCAACCGTTTGCCGTTCGAACAGAAGGACTGGTCCGACAAGCGCAAGGCCGTCGACACGGTGATGCACGACATCGGCGGCGTGGTCACAAGGGTGGGCGACGAGACCATCGGCGAGATGTGGTCGCTGTGGGACGGCAAGGATATTTTGAACGAGATCGATCCGCGCTTCGCCAAGAACATCGAGCGCCACATCCATGAGGCGGTACTGCACGATCCCTTCCACGTCTCGGCCAACACCGATCCCAAGGGCGACCGCTCCAAGCGGCCCCAGGACCAGGACCCGGACATGCTGGTGCATGTGGTGAAGGAGACCGATGCCGGCATTGTGATCCGCGGCGCCAAGTATGAGACCGCCGCGGCCTATGCCAATCAGGCCTTCCTCAAGCCGACCATCGCCAATTGGGGCGATGCCAAGCTTTCCGAATATGCGCTGGGTTGCATCGTCAGGATGAATGCGCCGGGCGTCAAGCACATCTGCCGCACCGGCTTCACCGGCCGCGCGCCCGAGCGCGATTATCCGCTGTCCAACAAGTTCGACGAGGTCGACACCATCGTCATTCTCGACAATGTGCTGATCCCCTGGGAGGACGTGCTGTTCTACCAGCACACCCGCGCCGCCGCCTTCATCCGCCAAACCCTGCACCGCTATTCGGCTTTCCCCTTCGTGCAGCGGACGTTGTCCTATGCCGATCTGATCATCGGCGCGGCCCTGTGGAATGCCAGGCAGACCGGCCTCGACAAGCAGCAGGCGGTGCAGGAAAAACTCGCCGACCTCGCCATCTGGCGCGAAGGCATCAATGCCCATTTGACCGCGTCAATCGCCATGGGCGAAAAAAGCCCCAACGGTCTTTTGATGCCGAACCAGTCTCTACTGATGACCGGCCGCTGCCACGCCCTCAACAACCTGCCGAAGATGATGCACATCGCCCGCGAACTGTGCGGTGGCCAGATTTGCGTGACCCCCGATGCCGCCGTTTTCGAACATCCCGAGACCAAGAAGTGGATGGACAAGTATTATACCGTCAACGACGAGTGGATCGCCGAGGACCGGCGCAAGCTCCTGGCCCTGGCGCGCGATCTTCTGAACTCGGACTATGCCGGCCACCGCCTGACCTTCCAGCTCTTCGCCCAGTCGCCGCCCTTTGCCCAATCGGCGGCGGTCTATCGCACATTCGACTGGAACAGCACCCTGAAGTTTGCTCAAAAGGCTGGCGGACTTTCCGACCGTATCTGGGGCATCAAGCAGCAGGCAGCGGAGTGACTGCCGCGATAGACTCCCTCATCGTGAGGTGCCCGCGGAGCGAAGCGGCGCGGGCCTCGAAGGATTGCAGCCGGTTCCGTCCGTGCCCTGTGGATGGACCCTTCGAGGCCGCTACGCGGCTCCTCAGGGTGAGGAACATGTGACATGACTGCACACAAGCGAATCCGTCCCTTCAACACCAGGGACACCTATCCCGAGCAGAAGCTCGATAACGACCTGTGCCAGGCCGTGGTGGCGAAAGGCACGATGATTTTCGTGCGCGGCCAGGTGAGCCAGAACCTCGACAGTCGCGCCTCGCTGCATGTGGGCGATGCCACGGCCCAGACCGCCAAGACCATGGCCAATATCAAAATGCTGATGCAGGAGGCGGGCGGTCAAATGGATCACATCTGCCGCATCGTGGTCTATCTGACCGACATCCGTTATCGCCAGGACGTCTACCGCGAGATGGGCAAGTGGCTGAAGGGGGTGTTCCCATGCTCGACCGGCCTTGTCATCACGGCGCTGGCGCGGCCCGAATGGCTGGTCGAGATCGAAGTCACGGCCGTGATTCCGGATTGATGCGATGACATTTTCAATTGCCGGGCGCTGCGCCAAATCGGGCGCCTTCGGTGTGGCCATTACCACTTCGTCGATTGCGGTGGGCGCCCGCTGTCCGCATGCGCGCGCCGGTGTTGGAGCCGCGGCGACGCAGAATGTGACCGATCCCAATCTCGGTCCGATGCTGCTTGATCTGATGTCTCAGGGACTGAGTGCAAGAGATTCAATTGATTCGATAATCCGCAATCGGCCCTTCATCGAATATCGCCAGCTCACGGCGGTGGACAGCAACGGTAATTCCGCCTCCTGGTCGGGCAAGAATATTCTCGGCACCCATGCCGTCTCCGAGCAGCGCGATTGCGTGGCGGCCGGCAATCTTTTGAAATCGGCAACGCTGCCGGAGGTAATGACCGATGCCTTCGCCGCCAATGCCTCGCAGCATCTGGCCGAGCGGCTGTTGCGCGCGCTTGAAGCGGGCCTGGCATCGGGCGGCGAGGAGGGGCCGGTGCATTCAGCCGCTCTCATCGTCCATCACGAGCAGGCCTTTCCGCTGGTCGGCCTGCGCGTCGACTGGGACGACAAAAATCCCGTGCGCGTATTGCGCAAGCTGTGGGAGGATTACAAGCCGCAGATGGGCGCCTATCTGCAGCGCGCTATCGATCCCACCAGGGCGCCGAGCTATGGTGTGCCGGGCGATCTTTAGGCCGAAAGCCGCTCGACGAGCTTTGCCAGCATCGCGTCACACGCCGCCATCTGCGCTTCGCTGACATATTCGTCCGGCTTGTGGGCGACCGCGATATTGCCCGGCCCGCAGACCACCGCCGGGATGCCGAGCGTCTTCTGGAACAGCCCGCCCTCGGTGCCGAAGGTGATCTTGCCGGTGGAATTGCCGCCGGTGAGCGAATGCACGAAGCGCACCGCCTCGCTGTCGACCGGCGTGTCGAGGGCGGGGTAGCTTTGCAATTCGGCGAATTCGAAACGCGCCTGGGCGAAGACATTCCGGTATGACGCCGCGACTTTCTCGGCGGCGGTCTTGATCCGCGCCACGATTGCCTCGGCATCCTCCTTCGGCAGATAGCGGATCTCAAAATCGAAGCTCGCCCGGTTGGGCACGATGTTCATCACCTCGCCGCCCACGATCTTGCCGACATGCAGGGTCGTGTAGGCAACCTCGTAATCGCCGTCGCGTGCCCCATGCGCCTCGATATCCTTCTGAATGGCGCGGATTTCACCGATCAGATCGGCCGCCATGTAGATGGCATTGACGCCGATGGGGGCGAGGCTCGAATGCGCCTCGAGCCCGTGGGCGGTGGCTCGGAAGCCGAGCTTGCCCTTATGCGCGGTGACCGCCTGCATCAGCGTCGGCTCGCCGACAATGCACAGCCGCGGCTTGACCGGAAGGTCTTTCAGCATGGCGAGCAGCCGCCTGACCCCGACGCAGCCGATTTCCTCGTCATAGGAGAAGGCAAGATGGATGGGTGTTGCGAGCTTCGCCTTGGCTGCCCGCTCCGCCATGACCAGGCAGCAGGCGATGAAGCCTTTCATATCGGCGCTGCCGCGGCCATAGAGATTGCCGTCGCGCCGCGCGAGCCGGAAGGGATCGCTGCTCCAGGCCTGGCCTTCCACCGGCACGACATCGGTATGGCCGGAAAGGGCGATGCCCGGCCGGCCTTCCGGCCCGATCGTGGCCCAGAGATTGGCCTTGCGGCCGTCCTCGCTGTGAACCGGCGTCGAAGCGATGCCCAGTGCGGCGAGCTTGGCCTGGAGATAGGCGATCAAATCGAGATTGCCATCGCGGCTGACGGTCGGAAAGGCGACGAGGTCTTCGAGATAGGTGAGCGTTGAAACCATGGGTCTCAATGTCACGGGGCAATCGGCTTGTAAAGCCACCGGGAATTGACCCAGATCAAAGTCTGCCCACAGGGAGATACTAATGATTTCAACGCGGTCCATTCAGCGGATCGCCAGCGGCGGGGTGTCCCTGCGAAAGCCAGCTGTCGCTTCGTTCCCCCCTTTCCTTGGACCCCCGCCGTCGATCCTTGCGCCGCTGGTCAACGGCCCCGCGCTGCACTAGATATCCGGCCCATGTCCGGAACACCCACCGACCAAGTTCTTGCCGCCGTCGATGCGGCGAATGCCAAGGATCCCTCAACCGTTACTGTGGGAGGTGAAGTCCTGCCGGCCGCGCTCGTCTATGGCCGGCGCATGTCGGCGGCTCTGGCGGCCCATCTTCCGAAGGCCTCCGAGCCCCTGCGCATCGCCGCGCGGGCCCAGCACATCGAGCGCTGGATCATTCCACGCAAGACCTATCCCGAAGGCCGCATCGGCTATCTCACCTGGCGCAAGGACCTGCAGAAACACCATGCAAGGCGCGCCGCCGAAATCATGCAGGCGGCCGGCTACGGCGCGGAAGCAATCGCCCGGACCGGCAAACTGCTGCGCAAGGAAGGATTGAAGCAGGACGCGGAGGTTCAGGCGCTGGAGGATATCATCTGCCTGGTGTTTCTCGAATTCGAGGCGCCTGACTTCATCGCCAAGCATGACGATGCCAAGGTGCGCGACATTCTCGCCAAGACGGCGAAGAAAATGTCGCCAAGTGGACTGGCCGCGGCAAAACGCCTGCGCCTCGATCCGCGCCTGTCCCGGCTTCTGACCGAGGCCCTGTCCGCCCATGAGAAGGAGAATCCGTGAGCGTTTTCGAACAACTCGGTGTCCGCACCATCGTCAACGCCAAGGGACCGGCCACTCGGCTCTCCGGCGGCATCATGCGGCCGGAGGTTTCGGCGGCCATGGCCGAGGCCTCGCGCCATTGCGTGGACATGGCCGAGCTTCAGGCCGCTGCCTCGGCGCGCATTGCCGCCGCAACCGGCGCCGAGGCGGGCTATGTGGCCTCCGGCGCTGCCGCCTGCCTCTTGCTGGCCACGGCGGCCTGTGTCGCGGGCCTCGATCCCTCGCGCATGGCCAGGCTTCCCGATACGCGGGGCCTCAAGAACGAAGTCGTCATGGTGCGCAGCCAGCGCAATTTCTATGACCATGCGGTACGTGCCGCCGGCGTGACGATCGTCGAGGTCGGACTGCCCGACCGCTATGCCGGCGCCGGTGTCCGCGACGCCGAGGCCTGGGAGATCGCCGACGCGATCACCGAGCGGACCGCCGCCATCTTCTATGTCGCCGACCGCAATGCCCGGCCGCCACTCACCGAAGTCGTGCGCGTTGCCCATGCGGCGGGCATTCCAGCGATCGTCGATGCCGCCGCGCAATTGCCGCCGCAGGCCAATCTCCGGCGTTTCATCACCGAAGGCGCCGATCTCGTCGCCTTCTCCGGCGGCAAGGCCCTCGGCGGTCCGCAGGCCAGCGGCATTCTGTGCGGCAAGCGCGATCTCATCATGTCGGCGGCCCTGCAGCATCTCGATCTCGATATTTTCTGGGAACAATGGGAGCCGCCGCCAACTCTGATCGACAAGCAGCGCCTCAAGGGCGTGCCGCGGCACGGCATCGGCAGAACCTGCAAGGCCGGCAAGGAGGAAATCGCCGGGCTGCTCACCGCCCTCGATCTCTTCGTGGCCGAAGGCGATGCCGCCCGTCACGCCCGTTGGCTGGCGGATGCGAAGATCATTCACGCCGGGTTGTCGGGTATCAAGGGCACGAGTGCAAATCTGGAGGGCGCCGACGATATAGCGAAAGTCCCGGCGGTAATGCTGCAGCTTGGTGGTGCCGCCAACTCTGCCCTGGAACTTATCAGATCACTGCAACGGGCCTCGCCGCCCGTTCATGCGGACTCCGGCCTCGTCGATCGCAACATCATCGGTTTCAATCCCATGTGCCTCGTCCCGGGCGACGCCGCGAATGTGGTCAGGGGCGTCCGCGCCGCACTGTTGTAGATTGAGCCGGGGTTCGGAATGCCATTGACTATGTTCCTGTTTTGTTCTTACATGCTTTCATGTACTCGATCTTTCATTTTACGCAACCAGCGGACTTGCAATCCCTATCCGCTCGATATTTGAAGCGGGCCGCCGCCTGCGCCGCATGAGTGGCAAAGCCCATGCGCGCGGAAAAGCTAGCAGCCCTTCGGGTTTCCCTCGTCAGGCCGGGGTTGGAGGAAATATCCACCCGCATTCCGCTCGGCCACGCCGCCGCCGATCTTTGCCTGAAGGGCGGGCTGGAGCGCGGCGCGCTGCATGAAATTTTCGCTGCAATCGGTCACGAAGCGGCGGCGACCGGTTTCGCGGCCGGGCTCGCCATGCGTGTGGCCGCGCGCAAGCATGTGCTATGGATTCGTCAGGATTTTTCGGCACTCGAGTTTGGCGAACTTTCGGCGGTGGGCCTTCTCGAATTTGGCCTGGATCCGGCGCGCATGCTCTTGCTCTGCGTGGCCGATGCGGCGGATGGTCTTCGGGCGGCAACCGATGCGCTCTCCTGTGCGGCGCTTGGCGCCGTCGTGATCGAGATTCCGGGCAAACCGAAAATTCTCGATCTGGTGGCGAGCCGGCGGCTGACGCTGGCCTGCGCGCAAAAATCCGTCACGGCTTTTCTTCTGCGTTTCGGTGCCAAACCGGATGCCAGCGCCGCCGAAACGCGCTGGCTCGTGCGCGCGGCATCTTCGCCGGCACGGGAAGAAAACTGGGGCCATCCGGTTTTCGAAACCGATCTCGTCCGCAACCGGCATGGGCGGCCGGGACATTGGGTCATGGAGTGGAATTGCGATGACGGTCTCTTCCAGAATCCCACGACGAATAGTGGCGTTGTGGTTCCCGCGCCTTCCGACCGACCGGCTGCAGCGGCGCGGGAAGGTGTTGAAAGCGCCCGCCGATTCATGCCCTGAAGTACCGCCTCTGGTGGTTGTGGCGAAAGTGGACAATGCGTTGCGCCTGTCCGCGGTGGACCGCAAGGCGTCGTCGCTGGGACTTGCCATAGGTCAGCCGCTCGCCAATGCGCGCGCCATGCTGCCCGCGCTCAAGGTTATGGCGGCGAACGAACCGGCCGATGTGAAACTGCTCGCACGTATCGCCGACTGGTGCGACCGCTTCACGCCCTTTGTGGCGCTGGATGGCCCGCGTGGTCTTTTGCTGGATGTGACGGGTGCCGCTCATCTTTTCGGCGGCGAGCAGACGATGCTCGACAGAATTCGCGAGGGCCTGCATGCACAAGGCTTCGCGGTGCGTGGCGCCCTGGCCGGAACCGCGATGGCGGCGCGCGCCCTCGCCCGCTATCGGGACGGAACGGTCATAGCGCCCGGTGAAGAAGCGAAGGCGGTCGCGCCGCTTCCCATCGCGGCACTCAATCTCGATCCCGTCGCCACCCATGCGTTCCGCCGCGCCGGCCTCAAGACAGTGGGGCAGGTGGCCGGCCGCAAGCGGGCTGAGATCGCCGCGCGCTTTGGCGCCGCCATGGTCGCCACCCTCGATTTGGCGTTGGGCCGCGCCGAAGAACCGATCTCGCCGCGCCTTCCGCGTCCCGATTACTGGAAGGAACAAAACTTCGCCGAGCCCATTGTCATGGAAGAGACAATCCGCGCGGTGCTCAAATCCCTGGCTGCCGCTCTGTCGGATGTTCTGGAACGGCGCGGCGAAGGCGCGCGCCGCCTCGAAGCCGTGTTCTTCCGCGCCGACGGAGCGGTCCGGCGCATTGCCATTGAAATGGGCGCGCCGACCCGCGAGCCCGCGATCGTCGAACGGCTTTTCCGCGAGAAACTGGATGCACTCGCCGATCCACTCGATCCGGGCTTCGGATTCGATCTTATCCGGCTTTCCGCCAGCCGGACGGAACGCGCCTGCTCCGAAGCCGCCGATTTGGATGGCGGCGCCAACGGGGAAACGGAAATCCGCTTTCTGGTCGATCGCTTGGCAGCGCGTTTCGGCAGTCATCGCATTCTCTCATTCCAGCCGAACGGCACGCACATCCCCGAAGCGGCCTGGGTGGTTGTGCCGGCGCAATATGCGCAACCCTCAAAACTTTCCTGGGAAAAAATCCGCGGTATCCGGGAAGCGCCGCGCCGTCCACTGCGCATGTTTGTCAGGCCCGAGCCCGTGGATTTTGTGGCGATGCTGCATCTGCGTTGGCACAGGGTGCAACATGTTGTGACGAAGTGCGAAGGGCCGGAGCGCATCGCGATGGAATGGTGGCGTCACCGGACGCCGCAGCCGGCGCGCGATTATTTCCGTGTGGAAGATGGTGAAGGCCGGCGCTACTGGCTTTATCGCAGCGGTGGCGTCGAGCGCGATGGAGCAACCCCGCAATGGTTCCTGCATGGGGTTTTTGCATGAGCGCCTATGCCGAAATCGCGGTTACGACGAATTATTCGTTCCTGCGCGGCGCCTCGCATCCGGGGGAATTGGTGCGGACGGCGGCGGAACTCGGCCATGCCGCCATCGGAATCGCCGACCGCAACACGCTGGCCGGTGTCGTGCGTGGCTTTGCGGCATGGCAGGAAATCGAGGGTGATAGGCCCAAGCTGTTGGTTGGCGCGCGCCTCGTTTTCGCCGATGGCACACCCAACATACTCGCTTATCCGGCAGACAGGGCCGCCTATGGCCGCCTCTGCAGGCTGTTGAGCGCTGGAAAATTGCGGGCGCCAAAAGGCGAATGCCATCTCGCCCTCGGCGATCTTCTCAAATGGCAGGAGGGGCTGCTGCTCGTGGTGATGCCGCCCTATCCCGGACAGGCGGAGCTGGCGGGAGATGCACCGCGAAAATTCTGGAACAAAGATATCGTCCCGCAAGACGAAGCGGCGGGAGAAATGCCGCATGAAATCTCTTCAAATAATCCCCAGGATGATTTTGAGAAAATTCGAGTTTTGATCGAAAACCTGTGCCGCGCCGCGCCCGGCCGGCTTTGGCTTGGGGTGTCCATGCCGTATCGCGGCGATGACCGGCGCCGCTTACGGCAATGGCAGTGTGTGGCGCGCGCCGACGGTGTGCCGTTGCTGGCCACCAATAATGTGCTTTATCACTGCCCCGCCCGGCGCGAATTGCAGGATGTCGTGACCTGTATTCGCGAGCATGTCACGCTGAACGAAGCGGGCCGTCTTCTGGAGATCAATGCCGAGCGGCATCTGAAATCGCCGGGCGAGATGGCGGAACTTTTTCACGAAGCCCCCGATGCCGTCGCCGAGACCGTCCGCTTCGCCGATCGGATCGCATTCTCGCTCGATCAGCTCAAATACAATTACCCCGATGAGCCGGTGCCGAAGGGAAAGACGGCGCAGCGGCATCTGCAAGACCTCGCCTGGGAAGGGGCGGCGTGGCGCTATGCGGGCGTCATTCCGGACAAGGTGCGTGCGACGCTGGAAAAGGAATTGGCGCTTATCGCTAAGATGGAGATCGCGCCCTATTTCCTGACCGTCCACGACATCGTGAACTTCGCCAAGAGTCAAAACATTCTCTGTCAGGGGCGCGGCTCGGCGGCGAATTCCGCCGTCTGCTATGTGCTCGGCATCACCGCCGTCGACCCCATGCAGGTCGATCTTCTGTTCGAGCGATTCATCAGCGAGGAGCGCAAGGAACCGCCCGACATCGACGTCGATTTCGAGCATGAACGGCGCGAGGAAGTCATCCAGAATGTGTACAGGCGTTATGGCCGTCATCGCGCGGCGCTGACCGCCACCGTCATCTGCTATCGTCCACGCAGCGCCATCCGCGAAGCGGGAAAAGTATTCGGTCTTACCGAGGATGTGACCGCGAATCTTGCCAGTAGCGTATGGGGAAGCTGGGGCAGCCGGCTGAACGACAGCCAGGTGCGGCAGGGCAGGCTCGATCCATTCAATCTGCTGATCGCGCGCGCGGTGAAAGCCGCCAACGAACTCGTCGGCTTCCCGCGTCATCTCTCCCAGCATGTCGGCGGTTTCGTATTGACCCATGACCGGCTCGACGAGATCGTGCCCGTGGGACCCGCAACGATGGCGGATCGTTATTTCATCGAATGGGACAAGGACGATATCGATGTCTTGCACATGATGAAGGTCGATGTTCTGGCGCTCGGCATGCTCACCTGCATCCGCAAAGCCTTCGACCTCATTCGCGTTCATGAGAGAAAGTCATACGATCTTGCCAACGTGCCGCGCGAAGACCCCACGGTTTACGAAATGCTGCAGAAGGCCGATGCCATCGGCGTATTCCAGGTGGAAAGCCGGGCGCAGATGAACATGCTGCCGCGGCTGAAACCGAGGGAATTTTACGATCTCGTCATCGAAGTTGCGATCGTGCGCCCCGGCCCAATTCAGGGCGACATGGTCCATCCCTATCTCAGGCGGCGTAGCGGCGCTGAGGACGTAGAATACCCGTCACCCGCGCCGGAACACGGCCCACCCGACGAACTGTTCAACGTGCTCAGCAAGACGAAGGGTGTCCCGTTGTTTCAGGAACAGGCGATGAGGCTCGCCATTGTGGCTGCGAAATTCACGCCGGAAGAAGCCAATGGGCTGCGCCGCGCCATGGCGACGTTCCGCAATGTCGGCACCATCGATAATTTCCGGGAAAAGTTCGTGGGCAGGATGGTGGCGCGCGGTTACAAGCAGGAATTTGCCGAACGCTGCTTCAAGCAGATCGAGGGATTCGGGTCTTACGGTTTTCCCGAGAGCCATGCCGCGAGCTTCGCCCATCTTGTCTATGTATCGGCCTGGATCAAGAAACACCATCCAGCGGCGTTCGCCTGTGCTTTGTTGAACTCCCAGCCGATGGGCTTCTATGCGCCGGCGGAGATTGTGCGGGACGCACGCGAGCACGGGGTCGAGGCGCGCCATGTCGATG
>JANMQL010000006.1:0-5980 GCA_031370475.1 Hyphomicrobiales bacterium
TCGTTGAACTGCACCTCGTCAACCAGGCGCGCCGCGTCGGGTTCATATTTGGCGATCTCGCCTATGGCCAGTGTATCGGGCGTGAAGGCCCCCCACGACCGCACCATCTCCGAGGGCACTATCGCCGGATTGACAGGATACTCGAAATTGCCATCGGCATAGAGGCGCTGGGCTTCGTCGCTGGCCAAGTATTCCATGAGCTTCAGGGCGTTGTCGCGGTCGGGGGCATATTTCGCCATGAGCATGCCGGAAATATTCACGTGGGTGGCGAAATCGGGTGATGCCGGGAAGATGATGCGCAGCGACTTGGCCCATTGCTTTTGCTCGGGCTGCTGCGCGTCGGTCAGCATGACACCCATGTAATAGGTGTTGGCGACGGCCAGATCGCATTCGCCGGAATAGACGCTCTTGGCCTGGGAGCGGTCGTTACCGCTGGGCTTCACGGCAAGATTGGCCTTGAGCCCCTTGAGCCACTGGCGCGCGGCGTCCTCGCCCTTGTGGGCGATCATCGCCGCGATCAGGCCGAGATTGTAGGGGTGATTGCCGGGGCGGATACAGATCTTGCCGCGCCATTTCGGATCGGCGAGTTCCTCATAGGAGATGGTCTGCTGGGAAACGCGCGCCGTCGAGGCATAGACGACACGGGCCCGCATGGTGAGACCGAACCACCGATTGGCGCGGTCGCGCAGATTGGCGGGGACACGATCGAGTATGGCGGGACTGTCGACCGGCTGGGCGGCATCGCGCGACGCCGCCTCGACCAGGCGCCCGACATCGGCGGTAAGGAGCACATCGGCCGGGCTGTTGCGGCCCTCCTGCACCAGACGCTCGACCAGGCCGTCCTCGGCGAAGATGGTCCTCACCCGGATGCCGGTCTTGGCCGTGAAGGCGGCAAACAGCGGATCGATGAGGGCCGGCTGGCGGTAGGAATAGACATTGACGACCCCGGCGGCGCCGGCGGCCGGGATTGCGGTGAAGGTTGCGGCGGCGGCGAGAAAGCTGCGGCGGGACAGCGGCATTGGGGTCTCCAATCATGCGATGACGGCCGTATCGGCGATCTTTCCGGCACTGTCAACAAAAACCGACTAATTTACTCGGATTTAGAATCGTTCGAAGCTGCGGGTGCATTTGGCGGTGCGGCGCGAGCCTCCGCTTGCATGTGGCGTCAAATCGCGGCAAAAGCCGCAACGCCGGAGACGTGGCCGAGAGGCTGAAGGCGGCGGTTTGCTAAACCGTTATACGGTTGTAAAGCCGTATCGAGGGTTCGAATCCCTCCGTCTCCGCCACTATTTTCTGTTATCTTATTGAATTAACGCGCTTTTCATATTTCAAGCCGGAGCTTGTCCCGCCATTTGTCCTACCACTGGCCTGCGCGTTCCGCTGTTTACCGATACCTCGTACGCCCGCGTGTATTGCGTCGCAAAATTGTCTCCAAGGTCCACCGCAACCGCGTGTTCGCCACGTTATCGCGGGGCTATCATCGACCCTCCGGGCACCCCGGCGGCCATGCGGCAACAGCGGTTCGATCCGCGCCCATTCAACGTCATTCAACCAATAGGGTCCCTTCGCCATGTCAAAGCTTCTTCCAAAGGCTTTGAATCAGCAAACTCTCCGCGCCGCCAGACCCTATTGAGCACGGACCCTAGGCCGCCTTTGGGTTCGGCATTTTGCGGTCATGTCTCACGGTAAACGACTGCTCACGGCCGCATTTCACGCAGACAAATATCTGGTTGTCCAACTCAAGGGTAGGGTTGGCTGACTCAATCAGCTTGAGCAGCAACTCGCCACCGCAGACGTCGCAGCGCGACGAGGGCGGCGGCTCGACGAGGGTGCGCATATGACTTCCTTTCGCCCGACATGCTTTGGAACATGGGATTGGAACGCTCAAAAGGGTTCCGATTGAATGGTTGGACTGAAAGCCCGGACGCTTTGCATCTCGGTTATTTTGATTCTGCGCGCGAAAAAGGTGCGTGTCCAATCACCTTTCCGGAGGATCGTGGATCAGTTTGAAATTGTTTTCTTGTGGATGCCGCGCTTGCCCGCCGCCTGGACCGCGGTGCCGCGTCATGGCCGATCGCCGATGGTGGCGGAATGATAAGGCCATGGTTGCCGGCTGGATGGCGCTCGCCATTGGGGCTCTTGGGCATCGCCGTCACCCACCAACTCGATGGTGCTCCTCGCTTCGTTCATCTCGACACGATCGGCCAGCAACAGCCAATCCTCCGCTATGGTGAGCCAGAGCATCTTGGTCTTTGTACATATTGTCGTTTTGGACCGTGAGAGGCACTCTCCAGCCTGGTTGCGGCAACCTGCAATGTATTCGGACGACATGGGCTTACCTGCTTTCCACTAAGCCTATAACCGATGACAGACGCGATGGTTCCATCGCGCCCGGCGGATTTCAAACCGATGCATTGCCCGGGGATCGCGGGAGACCTTCGTCCTGACGAGGCCATATCGGTTCGAGCGGACGCGAATCGTGCGGGAGAGATTCGACAAGCTCGACCGTCACGCATCGCGCGTCGATAAGGACGACTGAGGGTGGACCAAAGCGACGACTTGACGCTTATGGGGTAGGGCACAAGGACGCCGGCGCCGTGGTGCCGGCCAGCGAACAGGCGGGGTTCGCCAGGCGCGTGGCCCGCATGCGGCCGCTCATTTGCGTGAAGGGATAGGGAATTTGCCGGGCGAAGAGGTCGCAGCCGCGGAATTGACGTGGTCAATTCATAGCCCGCCGCCCGATTGTAACTTCTCGATGGGTGAGTGGGCGATCGTATTCAGGTGGAGGAACAACGACGATGTTGAGCAAATTGTTTTCCTGGGCGGCGATACTCGCCGTGCTGACGGGTATTCTGGTCTTCGGGTCACCGGCTGCCGAAGCCAAGACGAGTATTCAAATCTATATCGGCTTGCCCGGAATCGCCTACTGGTTTGGTCCCGGCTATTATGGAAGGTATTACCGGTCCCGGCTCACCTGCGCCGAGGGCCGGCGGATCGTGGACCGCCGTCGTTACAACCATGTGCGGGCGATCGAATGCTGGCCGCGCTATTATCACTACCGGGCGAGCAGGGCCGGCATTTGGTACATCGTGCGGCTCGATTCGCGGACCGGCCGGATCGCGCGTGTCAGGCGCTATTGACGCTGCCCGGTGAGGATCGAGCCTAGATAGGTCTTGACGAAAGCCTCGACGCCTTGCCGGTTAAGGTGATCGCTGTCGAAATAAAAGCGAGGGTCGCCCATCGCGGTTGAGAAATCGGCGAAGCGGGCGCCCTTGCTTGCAAGGAGGTCCCCGAGCGCCCTATCGAAGGCGGCCTCGTCCGGCAGCGTGGCGTAAAATTATGGCGACACCGGCAACTTGATGACGGTCACACGAATATCGCGGTCGCGCGCCTCGGAACGGAACATGACCTGAAAGACAAGCACTATTGGCCGTCTACCCCGGCAACCCCGATCCAGATCAAAATCCGCGCCTGCGGCCGCTCACCGCGGCAAAGGCCGCCTGAGCCGCGAGCCCGGTATTTTTGGCACGGTTTGATCGATCTCAATCCACCGCGGGCGAATCGCCTTCATTATTCAAGACAACGGCAGTTGCGCCGGGCGGTTTCTCAACACGAGGAGACACACATGAGCGACAAGGCATTACGACAAGCTGTCATCGATGAATTGGAGTGGGATCCCAGTTTCAATGCAAGGCATATCGGCGTGGCCGTCGAAGACGGGGTGGTGACGCTGACCGGCCATGTCGGCAGTTACATCGAACGGCTGGCGGCGGAAAAGGCCGTGAAACGAGTGAAGGGCGTGCGCGCCATCGCCGAGGAAATCGAAGTCCGCTTTCCCAGCGACAAGAAAACCTCCGACGACCAGATCGCCAAGCGCGCCCTCGATGTGATCGCCTGGGATTCGACCATCCCCAAGGACAGGATCCAGATCAAGGTGCAGAACGGCTTCGTGACGCTAACTGGCGAAGTCGACTGGTTCTATCAGCGCGACGATGCCGAAGCCGCGGTGCGCAAACTCACCGGCGTCAAGGGACTGTCCAACGAGATCAAGGTGAAACCGCAGGTGCGGGGCACCGACATCAAGCAACGGATCGAAACGGCGCTCAAGCGCAATGCCGAAGTCGAAGCCGATGCGATCAAGGTGACGGTGCAGGAAGGCCGCGTCATTCTCGACGGCAAGGTCAAGGCCTGGTATGAGCGCGAGCTGGCGGAACGCACCGCCTGGTCGGCGCCGGGCGTCATTTCGGTCGAGGACCGCATCAGCATCAATTGAACGCAAGTTCCGGGTGCGCCGGCGGCGCACCCGGAGCGTCCAATTACATCATACCAATGGCGATAATGAGTTCATCCTGCCGGAGATCGATGGAACGCGTCAGGCAGGTAAAGTGCAATGAAGTGCCGACTTGCGTCATCGACTGGCTCACCGGCGCCTCTTGTCAGACAATTCCCGCCGCCGCGACTCCCGTCACCGGGCGTTCGGCGGCCTTTGCCTTACGATAGCCCGAGGCGCGGTAGACGCCGATCGGATCGACCGCTCCACCCTTGCGGCGGCGGGCTTCGGCGAGAATGGGAGAGACGTCGGTGGTGAAGGCCTGCTTGACGATGCGGTGGCCGAGCAGCGCGTCGCTTGCGTCCTGGGCGGCCGCGAGGGCGGCGCGATCGACGAGGGCGGCCTGCACATAGGCGCGGACGATCTCGGTGGCGGAGCCGATGAGGCTTTCGATCGGGTCGGTGACATTGTGCGACTGGTCGATCATATAGGCCGGCGAAAAACCGGGCACTTTCCGCGTTTCAGCGTCGACCAGTTCGTTGAAAACGAGGAACAGGCGGAACGGATCGATCGAGCCCGAATCCAGATCGTCGTCGCCATACTTGGAATCGTTGAAGTGGAATCCGGCCAGTTTCTGGACGCGAATGAGACGCGCCACGATCTGTTCGATATTGGTGGTTGGCGCGTGGTGGCCGAGATCGACGAGGCATTTGGCCTTGGGTCCGAGTTCGCCCGCCGCCATGAGACTGGAGCCCCAATCGGCGATTACCGTGGAATAGAAGGCGGGCTCATAGAGTTTATGCTCGAGGAAGACGCACCAGTCGGCGGGCAGTTTTGCGTAAATCGCCGAAAGCGACTCCATGTAGCGGTCGAATGCGGCGTTGAGATTGGACTGGCCGGCGAAATTGGAACCGTCGGCGATCCAGACGGTCAATGCCGTCGAGCCGAGCTTCCGGCCGATCTCGATGCATTCGGTGTTGTGTTCGACGGCTTGCCGGCGCGTGCCCTTATCGGCATGGGTAAGGGAGCCGAATTTGTAGGAGCGGAGCTGGCCTTTCTGATCCTGGAAGGAGTTCGAGTTTACCGCATCGAAGCCGAGGCCCTGCGCGGATGCGGCCTGGCGCAGCGCGGAGTAATCCGGCACCTTGTCCCACGGAAAATGCGGCGAGACCTTGGGTGTCACCCGCGAAAGCCGGTGGATGACGCCGCAATCCTCGAGCTTGTCGAAAATATTGCGGGGCTCGCCGGGGCCGGGGAAACGGGCAAAGCGGGTGCCGCCGCCGCCCACACCCCAGGTGGGAACCGCCACGGCAAAGTCCATGGCGCTCCTCGTCATCTTCTCGATGCCGATGCCGCGGCGGGCAAGGTGCCGTTCCAGAGCGGCGTAGTCCTCCGCCAGCGCCGCTTCGGCCTTGCGGTTCTCCGTTGCAATAAAGTCGGCAGAAATCGCGAAAGACATCGGCCTTACCTCGTGAAGGACGCGGCGTTGCCGGCATCGACATTGAGGAAATTGCCGGTCGATTTCGCCGAGAGATCGGAGGCGAAGAAGTAGACCGCCTCGGCGATGTCCTCCGGATAGACCGAGCGCTGCAACAACGAACGTTTGCGATAGTGCTCTTCCAGCTCATCTTCGGCGATCTTGAGCGACGCTGCGCGCTGCTGCCGCCACGGCCCCTGCCAAATCTTGGAACCGCGCAGGACGGCGTCGGG
>JANMQL010000073.1:0-5319 GCA_031370475.1 Hyphomicrobiales bacterium
CCGCCGCTAGCCGCAAACGCCTCCGCAAGTTCTTCGGCAAGAATATCGAAGTGGCCGAAATGCCGAACCTGATCGAGGTTCAGCGCGAGTCATACGATCAGTTCCTGCAAATGAAGGAACCGGCGGGCGGGCGCGTGACAGACGGCTTGCAGGCGGTGTTCAAGTCGGTGTTCCCGATCACCGATTTCTCCGGCCAGGCGATGCTGGAATTCGTGCGTTATGAATTCGAGCAGCCGAAGTTCGACGTCGACGAGTGCCAGCAGCGCGGCATGACCTACGCGGCACCCCTCAAGGTGACGCTCCGCCTGATCGTGTTCGAGATCGATCCCGATACCCAGGCGAGGTCGGTCAAGGACATCAAGGAGCAGGACGTCTACATGGGCGACATGCCCTTGATGACGTCGAACGGCACCTTCGTGGTCAACGGCACCGAGCGGGTCATCGTCTCGCAAATGCACCGTTCGCCCGGCGTGTTCTTCGATCACGACAAGGGCAAGACTCATTCCTCGGGCAAGTTGCTGTTCGCCGCCCGTATCATTCCCTATCGCGGCTCGTGGCTCGATTTCGAATTCGACGCCAAGGACATCGTGCATGCCCGCATCGACCGCCGCCGCAAGCTGCCGATCACCACGCTGCTCTACGCCCTTGGCCTCGGTAGCGAGCAGATTCTGCACACATTCTACAAAACCGTGCCTTATACCCACACCAAGGACGGCTGGCGGACGCCTTTCGACGCCCAGCGCTACCGCGGTGTCAAGCCGACGGTTGACCTGATCGATGCCAAGACCAAACAAGTAGTGGTCGAGGCCGGTACCAAGATCACGCCGCGTCTCGCCCGCAAGATCGCCGAGGACGGCGTCAAGGAATTGCTGGTGCGCGACGAAGAACTCTATGGCCTCTATCTGGCCGATGAGCTGGTCAACGAGAAGACCGGTGAAATCTTCGCCGAGGCCGGCGATGAGATCGGCGAGAAGCTGCTCGCCGCCTTGATGGAGGCGGGCTACGCCAAATTGAACATTCTCGACATCGATTACATAAATACCGGCGCCTATATCCGCAACACGCTGAAGGCCGACAAGGTCGAGAGCTACGAGCAGGCGCTTATTGAAATCTACCGCGTCATGCGCCCAGGCGAACCGCCCACCCGCGAGACGGCGGAAACCCTGTTCAACGGGTTGTTCTTCGATTCCGAGCGTTACGATCTCTCCGCCGTCGGCCGCGTCAAAATGAACATGCGCCTCGAGCTCGACGTGCCCGACACCATGCGGGTGTTGCGCCGCGAAGACATCCTGGCGGTGATCAAGACCCTGCATGAGCTGCGCGACGGCAAGGGCGAGGTTGACGACATCGACCATCTCGGAAACCGCCGGGTACGCTCGGTGGGCGAGCTCATGGAAAACCAGTACCGTCTCGGCCTGGTGCGCATGGAGCGCGCCATCAAGGAGCGCATGTCCTCGGTCGACATCGACACGGTGATGCCGCACGACCTGATCAACGCCAAGCCGGCGGCGGCGGCGGTGCGCGAGTTCTTCGGCTCCTCGCAGCTTTCGCAGTTCATGGATCAGACCAACCCGCTCTCCGAGATCACCCATAAGCGCCGCCTGTCGGCGCTGGGACCGGGCGGCCTGACGCGCGAGCGCGCCGGCTTCGAAGTGCGCGACGTGCACCCCACCCATTACGGCCGCATCTGCCCGATCGAAACGCCGGAAGGCCCGAACATCGGCCTGATCAACTCGCTCGCCACCTATGCGCGGGTGAATAAATACGGCTTCATCGAGACCCCCTACCGCAAGGTGGTGAACGGCAAGGTGACGAACGACGTGCTCTATCTCTCGGCCATCGAGGAGGGCAAGCACTATATCGCCCAGGCCAATGTGGCCCTCACCAAGGACGGCAAGTTCGCCGAGGACCTGGTGATTGCCCGCCATGCCGGCGACGTGCTCACGGTTCCCGCCGACAAGATCGACTTTGTCGACGTTTCGCCGAAACAGCTTGTCTCCGTTGCCGCCGCTCTCATTCCGTTCCTCGAGAACGACGACGCCAACCGGGCACTGATGGGTTCCAACATGCAACGCCAGGCGGTGCCCCTGGTGCGCACCAATGCGCCCTTGGTCGGCACCGGCATGGAATCCATTGTCGCCCGCGATTCGGGTGCGGCCATCGCCGCGCGGCGCAGCGGCATCGTCGATCAGGTCGACGCCAAACGAATCGTCATCCGCGCCACGGAAGAGACCGATCCGTCGAAATCGGGCGTCGATATCTTCACTCTCGCCAAGTTCCAGCGTTCGAACCAGAACACCTGCATCAACCAGCGCCCGCTGGTGCGGGTTGGCGACAAGGTGACGGCCGGCGACATCATCGCCGACGGCCCCTCCACCGATCTCGGCGATCTGGCCCTCGGCCAGAACGTGCTGGTCGCCTTCATGCCGTGGAACGGCTATAACTTCGAGGACTCGATCCTGCTCTCGGAGCGCATCGTCCGTGACGACGTATTCACCTCGATCCACATCGAGGAGTTCGACGTCATGGCCCGCGACACCAAGCTGGGCCCCGAGGAGATCACCCGCGACATTCCCAATGTCGGCGAAGAGGCCCTCAAGAACCTCGACGAAGCCGGCATCGTCTATATCGGCGCCGAAGTGAAGCCGGGCGACATCCTGTGCGGCAAGATCACGCCGAAGGGCGAAAGCCCGATGACGCCGGAAGAAAAGCTGCTGCGCGCCATCTTCGGCGAAAAGGCCTCCGATGTGCGCGACACCTCGCTGCGCCTGCCGCCGGGCGTTTCCGGAACGGTGGTCGAAGTCCGTGTCTTCAACCGCCACGGCGTCGACAAGGACGAGCGCGCCCTGGCGATCGAACGCGAAGAGATCGAGCGCCTGGCCAAGGATCGCGACGACGAACTGGCGATCCTCGACCGCAACTCCTATGGCCGTTTGCGCGGCTTCCTCGCCGGCAAGACGGCATCGGGCGGTCCCAAGGGCCACAAGATCGAGGGCAAGATCAGCGAGAAGATGCTCGAGGATATTCCGCGCTCGCAGTGGTGGAACATCGCATTGTCCAGCGAAAAGACGCTGGCCGAACTCGAGGCCATGAAGCTGCAATACGAAGAATCGAAGAAGCGCCTGGAAACCCGTTTCCTCGACAAGGTCGAGAAGCTGCAGCGCGGCGACGAGCTGCCGCCCGGCGTCATGAAGATGGTCAAGGTCTTCGTCGCGGTGAAGCGCAAGATCCAGCCGGGTGATAAGATGGCCGGCCGCCACGGCAACAAGGGCGTGGTGTCGAAGATTGTGCCGGTCGAGGACATGCCGTTCCTTGAGGACGGCACCCATGTCGACATCGTGCTCAACCCGCTGGGCGTACCGAGCCGCATGAACGTCGGCCAGATTCTCGAAACCCATCTCGGCTGGGCCTGCGCCGGCCTGGGCAAGAAGATCGGCGCGCTGCTCGACGCCTACAAGGACACCAACAAGGTGAAACCGCTGCGCGACGAGATCAACCGCATCTATGGCAAGAACGAGGAAATCGACGTTCTCGACGACTCCCAGTTGATCGAAGCCGCCGCCAATCTTCGCCAAGGCGTGCCGATCGCCACCCCGGTGTTCGACGGCGCCCGCGAGGAAGACATCGCCGCCATGCTCAAGGATGCCGGGCTTTCTTCGTCCGGCCAGGTCCAGCTCCTCGATGGCAGGAGCGGCGAGCCCTTCGACCGGCAGGTCACCGTCGGATACATCTACATGCTGAAGCTGCACCATCTGGTGGACGACAAAATCCACGCCCGCTCCATCGGGCCGTACTCGCTCGTCACCCAGCAGCCGTTGGGCGGCAAGGCCCAGTTCGGCGGCCAGCGCTTCGGTGAAATGGAAGTCTGGGCCCTGGAAGCCTATGGCGCCGCCTACACGCTGCAGGAAATGCTCACCGTCAAGTCGGACGACGTCGCTGGCCGCACCAAGGTTTACGAAGCCATCGTGCGCGGCGACGACGCCTTCGAGGCGGGCATTCCCGAAAGCTTCAACGTGCTGGTGAAGGAAATGCGGTCTCTCGGCCTCAATGTCGAGCTGCAGAATTCGCAGCAGCAGTCGTGAAGTCCATTCGTTTCGTTGACACCCTGCGGTTTTCCGCAACAAGGAGCACAGTGACCCTATGAACCAAGAGGTCATGAACGTCTTCAACCCGGCTACGCCGGCGCAGACATTCGATCAGATCCGCATCTCGATCGCCTCCCCGGAGAAAATCCTCTCCTGGTCCTTCGGCGAAATCAAGAAGCCGGAGACGATCAACTACCGCACCTTCAAGCCCGAGCGCGACGGCCTGTTCTGCGCCCGCATCTTCGGGCCGGTAAAGGACTACGAGTGCCTGTGCGGCAAGTACAAGCGCATGAAGTACAAGGGCATCATCTGCGAAAAGTGCGGCGTCGAAGTGACGCTCTCCAAGGTCCGGCGCGAGCGCATGGGCCACATCGAACTGGCCGCACCCGTCGCCCACATCTGGTTCCTGAAATCGCTGCCCAGCCGCATTGCCATGCTGCTCGACGAGCCGCTCAAGGACATCGAGCGGGTTCTGTATTTCGAGCAGTATATCGTGCTCGAGCCGGGTCTCACGCCGCTCAAGCTGCATCAGCTCCTCACCGAGAGCGAATATCTCAAGGCCCAGGAGGATTACGGCGAGGACAGCTTCACCGCCGGCATCGGCGCCGAGGCCATCCGCGAGATGCTGATGTCGATCAATCTCGAGAAGCTGCGCGAACAGTTGCGCGAGGACCTTAAGGTAGCGACCGGCGATCTCAAGCCGAAGAAGCTCGCCAAGCGCCTTAAGATCGTCGAGAGCTTCATCGAATCCGGCAATCGTCCGGAGTGGATGATTCTGACCCAGGTCCCGGTCATTCCGCCGGAGCTGCGCCCCCTGGTGCCGCTCGACGGCGGCCGCTTCGCCACCTCGGACCTGAACGATCTCTACCGCCGGGTGATCAACCGCAATAATCGCTTGAAGCGGCTCATCGAGCTGCGCGCGCCCGACATCATCGTGCGCAATGAAAAGCGCATGCTGCAGGAATCCGTCGATGCGCTGTTCGACAACGGCCGCCGCGGCCGGGTCATCACCGGCGCCAACAAGCGCCCGCTCAAGTCCCTGGCCGATATGCTCAAGGGCAAGCAGGGCCGCTTCCGCCAGAACCTGCTCGGCAAGCGCGTCGACTATTCCGGCCGCTCGGTCATCGTCGTCGGCCCGGAACTCAAGCTGCACCAGTGCGGATTGCCCAAGAAGATGGCACTCGAACTGTTCAAGCCCTTCATCTATTCGCGGCTCGAGGCCAAGGGCCTGTCT
>JANMQL010000091.1:0-3123 GCA_031370475.1 Hyphomicrobiales bacterium
CCCGCGATCTGAAGACCGCCGTGTGGAGCCTGGCGCGCGCCGCCAAGCTCTTGCGCGTCGCCTCCGCGCTGGGCGGCGGCGAAGGTGCGACGGCATCGAGATCGCCGCCCATGTCTCGAGGATTCCGGGCCAGGATGCCAAGGGCGCCTGCCCCGCCGATCCGCCCGAAGGTGCCGCGTCTTCGCCGCTCGAGCCGCTGATCCCGGCGGCGGCGGGCAATTGCGACTATGTCGAGATCGAGGTGAAGAACGATTCCGACATCGATTATTATGTCGGCGGCTTCTATGTCGATGCCCTGGGCGGCGTCTTCGCCATTCCGGCAAGTGCTGCGCAGCGCGGCTGCGTGCGCACGCTCAGCTCCGATCCCACCAAGCCGCTGCGCTTCCGCTTCTGGATCGACACCTGGGACGAGACGGCGGGGAAGCCCTCATCGACGGGGGCGGAGAATTTCGTCATCCTCGCCGTGCCCAAGGACGCCGAGCGCCAGCCGCCCAAGCTCTGCGCGCTCACCCAGCCGACGCTGGCCGCCATGCAGCAGACCCGCGCCGTCGAGGAGCCCTCGACGCGGGGCGGCAAGAACAAGCTCGAGGCCCTGCTCGGCGGCGTCGAAGGCACCGCCACCCGCGGCGTCAGCGCGGCGAGCGAGAACGACGGCCCGAAGATGACCGGCCGGCTGTTCGTCTTCGACGTGAAGCCCTAGTCCGCCTTCCAGCCGCGCACGATGCGGTCGAGGAGGGCGGCGGCGGCGGGGTCGGAGGCGGCGCGCTGGCGCAGGATTTGCGCCGCCTCGACGGACCAGTCGCCCTCATGCAGGGTCGTGAGCCAGGCGGCCTGGAGCAGCGCATCGACGCTCTCGCCGGGACCGGCGGCCTTCAAGTCCCGCGGCATCTCCGGCAGCAGATCGCGGAACCGGAAGACGACGCGCGCCGTTCCCCCGGCCGCGTCGCGGATCGTCACATTAAAGCGGTCGACCGCCTTCGCCGGAATCTCGAGGATGAATTCGCGGGTCTCGATGCCGGGAAAGGGCTCGGCCCGTCCATCCACATCGACGATCAGCTTGAACGGCGCCGTGCCGCCGGTCCAGGCGAGCCACAGCTTGCGCCCGCCCTTGACCAGGAAATTCGGCCCCCGCACCGTCATCGGAATCTTCAGTTCGCCGGCCTCGCCCTTGGCCACCATGTTCTCGGGAATTTCCTCGGTCTCACTACCGCCGAGAATTCCCGCCACCGCCTGGATCACCGACCAGGCATCCTCGCCGGTCGGGATTTCGCCCTTGACCTCGTAGCGCTCCGCGGCCACGACCTCGATCTTCTCGCCACCGCCGATTTCGAGACCGATGCGGCTGGCGGGATCGCGCACGAACACGGTATCGCCGGCATAGAGCGGCATCATCAGCTTGGGGACAAGCTCCCGCCCGTCGCGCACGATGGCCGTCTTGTCGCCGCCCGCCAGGGCGATCGCCACCACATAGCCGGCCGGCGTCTTGCCCTCCTGCGCCCATGCCGGGCCGGCCAGCATCGCAAGAACCGCCATCGCCGCCACAAAGATTTTCACTTGCCGTTCTCCTTGTTCAATTCTTGAGCAGGGCGCGCCAGCCGCGTTCCCGCCAGCTCAGGACGACATGGACGACCGAATCGACGAGCTTGAACAGCGCAAAACCCGGAACCGCCATGGCAATCACATTGACGCCCGCCGCGAAACCGAAGAGCCGCGAGATCGCGAACAAGGCGGCGAGCGAAATCAGGCCGATCAGCACCACCGCCGGAGCGCCGTAGAACTTCCGGGCGATGAAGGCAAAGAACAGGAACAGCGACATGGCCAGCATATTGCGCGTCCATGGCGGCACCGGCGGCGTCTCCACCAGCGCCCGCGCCTGCACGATGCTGTTGGCCAGGATGATGGCGCCGGGCATGGTGCCGAGCGGCGTTTCGTAAAAATCGCCGCTGGCCGAATGGGTGGCGCCGAGCAGCACGACGCGGCCGGCGAAGGGATCGCGGTCGATCTCGCCCGCCGTGGCGGCGACGCCGTTTTCATAGGTCGCGAGCCGGCCGGCGGCGATGCGGCGGAACAGGCCGGAGGCCCGGCTGTTGCCGGTGATCACATAGGGAATGGTGGCGGCCTGATCGACGGCGGGCGGCCAGGCGCCCGGTTTCACGCTCGCCCGGCCGCATTCCTCGGCAACCTTGTCGCCCAAGAATGCACCAAGCGCTTCGCCATGCCGGGAAGACGAGAGCAGCAGGGCCGCCGCCGCGAGCGCCGCCGATGGATAGGCGGTGCCCGAGGCTCCGTCGCAGACGCTTTGCCACAGCCGGATTTTCCGCACCGCCCGGTCGGCGGAAATATCGTTGAGCGTGGTGATCCAGCTGATGTTGGCCTTGCCGGCAACGGCGCCTTCATAGGGCGTCGGGCTCGACTTGGCGGCGCGGATACCGTCGCTGCCGCGGATAAACTCGATCTTGCGCACCAGCATCAGGGGCGCCGCCGCCGCCGGATAGGACCGCAGCAGCGCCGCCAGCGCCGCCTCCGGTGGCGCCCCGGCGGTTTCCGAGGTGAGATCGAAATCGACGACGATCGCGGAGGCGCCGTTGCCCTGGGCTTCGGCGATCAGCACGGCGAGTGCCGCGTGCGGCGTCGCCGGACCGCCGCCCCAGGCGCTGCGCGTGGCATCGTCGACATCGAGCAGCGTCACCGGCAGGGCATCTTCCGGCGCACCCGACATGACCAGCGTCAGGGCCGCCAGCCGGTCGGCATCGTTCAGTCCCTCGAAGGCCTCGATGATCCGCTGGCCGAATCCGCCGAGCAGGATCAGGGCCGCGAGACCGACGATAAAGGACGTGAGCAGGTGCCGCCGCGGCCCCTTGTCCTTGGCCAACAGATTGTCCAGCCGCGAATACATGCCGTCAGATTAGCCGTTCCCCGTTGAATCGAAAACCCCGCATTCACCGGCCATCGGATTCACACATCACGTGAGTTCCGACATTTCAGATTATCCCCTTCTCCCTGCACGCAGTGCGGGGAGAAGGTGGCCAACGGCCGGATGAGGGGTGCGGTGACGCTTGACGGTTTGGCCACCGGACTCGCGGAGGGGCCACCCCTCATCCGCCCTCCGGGCACCTTCTCCCC
>JANMQL010000101.1:0-9205 GCA_031370475.1 Hyphomicrobiales bacterium
CGTCCTCAATTCGCGAAGCTGCGTGATGATCCTGTCGGACGGCTACGACACCGGCGCGCCGGAGGCGCTGGCCCGGGAACTCCGCCATCTGCGGCGGCGCTGCCGCCGTATCGTCTGGCTCAACCCGATGATGGGCTGGGACGGCTACCGGCCGGAAGCCCGGGCCATGCAGGCCGCCATGCCCTATCTTGATTTGCTTGCCCCGGCCCACAATCTCGAGAGTCTGGCCGCCCTTGAACCCTATCTGGCGCGGCTGTGAGGGAGTGACATCCATGTCCCGGCAAACCGATGTTATGGATATCGTTTCGGACCTCAAGCAGCGCGGCGCGGCCTTCGTGCTGGCCACCGTGGTGCGCACCGTTGCGGTGACGGCGGCCAAGGCCGGCGCCAAGGCGGTCATCATGCCCGACGGCACCATCACCGGCGGCTGGATCGGCGGCGGCTGCGCCAGGGGCGCGGTGCTGAAGGCCGCCCAGGATGTGCTGGCCGACGGCCAACCGCGGCTCATTTCGGTGCAGCCGCCTGTCGAGCTTGAAGCGCTTGGCGTTGAGCCCGGTGAAAGCCGCCAGGGCGTGCGCTTTGCCCGCAACATGTGCCCGAGCCAGGGAACCATGGATATTTTCGTCGAGCCGGTCATGCCGCGCCCCAATCTGGTGATCTGCGGATCGAGCCCGGTGGCCGTCGCCCTGTCGCGGCTTGCTTCGGTCATGGGCTATGCCGTCACCGCCTGCGCGCCTGAAGCCGAGCAGCGGGCCTTCGAACAAGCCGATGCGCGGATCGAGGGCTATGCCCTGCCGGTGGCGGACGGGGCCGAGCGTTTCGTCATCGTCTCGACCCAGGGCAAGGGCGACGAGGCGGCGCTTCGCGCCATTCTCGGCATCGAGGCGCGCTACAAGGCCTTCGTCGGCAGCCGCCGCAAGATGGCGGCCGTTCGCGAAAAGCTCCTGGCCGACGGCGCATCGGCGGCGGCGCTCGATGCGGTGAAGGCGCCGGCCGGCGCCGATATCGGCGCCATCTCGCCCGAGGAAATCGCCCTTTCGATCTTCGCCGAAATCACCGCCCTGCGGCGGCGGAAGCTGCGGTCCGAGTTGTCGGAGGCAGCGCGGCCAACCGCCCTTTAGGAACGGCGCGATGTAACCTGCCGATCGGGCTTTGACCAGAATCATATCGGCTCCCTTTTCGCCGATCATGACACCAATTCTGGTGTCTTCTTAACCTTCTTTCCGTGCTATTTTGGAGGAGAGAAGGAGACGTGTCATGGACGCAGTTACGAAGGTTGCGAAGCAGCGGCTGAGTGTTCTGCAGCTGGCTGAGAAGCTGGGCAATGCGGCGGAGGCTTGCCGCAAGCGCGGCATGGACCGGACGAGCTTCTACGAATGGAAGCGCCGGTTCCAGACCGAGGGCTTCGAAGGCCTCAAGGACCTGCCGCCGATCCACCGGAGCCACCCGCAGACGACGGCACCCGAGGTCGTGGAGCGCATCAAGGCGCTGGCCCTGGAACATCCGGCCTATGGCTGCAACCGCATCGAAGCGATGCTGGCTCTGGAAGGTCGGCGCGTTTCGGCGATCACCGTGCAGAAGATTCTCAACGATCACGATCTTGGCAGCCGCCACGACCGCTGGCTGGCGGCGAGCACATGGCCGAGCTTGAGTCCGAGATACAGAGCTATATGGCCACACACGACGGTCATCCGCCACCTGCAGGCGGCTGACTCCGGTGCCTCAGGGCCCGGGGCCAAGGCTCCTCCGGTTCCGGGCTTTTTTGTTTGACGCTGAACCGCCAACTTATTGAGACCAGACGACCCTTGACCGGTTTACGGAGACGAGAGATGGACGACTTGCAATATGGCACGCGCAATAAACGGGGTGATTTCGCGCCAAAGGACCCATTGCTCACCGCCCCCCTGTTTGTGTTTCCGCCACAGCCTTTGAATTTTCTCAAATGGTTGCCGAGCTATTTCTTTCCGTGGAACATGTTGTTCATGGCGCTGGCAACTGTTTTCTGGTTTTATTTGACACCTCCAATTGCGACGATGATGACGCTCAGCTTCGGCTGGATCGCCTATCTTCTTGTGCGCAACAGCCTGCTTGTCTTGTTCATCTATGGCCTGTTGGAATTGCGGCTCTATGTGAAGCGCAGTCAGGGCATACATTTCAAATTTAATGGCAAATGGCCCGCCGAACAGCCCAGCGATGTGTTCATGTTCAAGAGCCAGAATATCGATAACATGATCAGAACGTTTGCCTCCGGCGTGCCGATTTGGACGGCTTACGAAGTGTTCGGCTTGTGGAGCTTTGCCAATGGTTGGGGACCTTGGACGACGTTTGCCGAGCATCCCCGGTGTCTCGTCGCGTTCGGTCTTGTGCTGCCGATTTGGCATGAATTCCATTTTTATTGCATCCACCGCCTGATCCACGTGCCAATCCTCTACAAGTGGATTCATTCCGTGCATCACAACTCGGTCAATCCAAGCCCATGGTCCAGCCTGTCGATGCACCCGATCGAGCATGTGCTCTACTGGTCGGACTCGCTGATCCATCTCGTGTTGCCGTCGCATCCGTTGCTGTTCCTCTACAACCTGCAAATTACCGGAACGGGCGCGGTTGTAGGGCATGTCGGCTTCGACAAGATCGAAGCCGGCGAAGACGGCGCCATCGATACCCACGCCTATGTGCACTACCTTCACCACAAACACTTCGAAGTGAACTACGCCGACGGCACCACGGCACTCGATAAACTGTTCGGCACCTGGCACGACGGCACCAAGGAGGGCGAGGCGCTGATGCAGGCACGATACGAAAAGAAAGTCGCGCGCCTTAACGCGAAACAATGAATTGACGAAGACCGGAACGAACAAGATAGAGTGCGTGACGTGACAATACGAGTGGGACTGATCGGTGCCGGCATCATGGGTGCCGACCATGCAAAGATCCTGTCACAGCAGATACCGGGTGTGATGTTGCAGTATGTATGCGATGCGGATGCAAGACGTGCCAAATCGGTGGCGGATGCATCGGGCGCCTTGCACGTCACTGCCGATCCCCACGCGGTTATTGCCGACAAGTCGGTCGATGCCGTGCTGATTGCAAGCCCCGACTCCACCCACGCGCCGCTGTCCAAGGCTTGTGTGGCACTGGGCAAGCCAGTGCTGTGCGAAAAACCGTTGTCGCAAGATTCGAAGGAATGTCTTGATGTCATCGCGGCTGAGGTGAAGGGCGGAAAACGCTTGGTGCAAATCGGCTTCATGCGACGCTTTGACCCCGCTTATGTGGAGATGAAGCAGGTGCTGGCAAAGGGCACTATCGGCCCTGCGCTGATGATGCACAATTTTCATCGAAACGTCTCAACACCATCGAATTTTACCGGCCAAATGGCCATCACCAACTCCGCCCCCCACGAGTTCGACATTGCGCGCTTCGTGTTGGATACGGACTATGAGTCAATCTCCGTGTTCCGTCCCGACTTTCGCGATTCAGGAAAGACCGGTGCACCTGTGTTTATGGTTTTGAAGACCGTCACAGGCCAGCTCGTCAACGTCGAGATCAACAACAATGCGGCTTATGGCTATGACGTGCGCGGCGAACTGGTGGGAGAAAAGGGTTCGGTGTTCTTGCGATCCCCCATCGCCAGCGAAGTGCATGTGAACTTGCAAACCATCACGAGCTACCCGGAAGATTGGCGCCCACGCTTTGCCGAAGCCTATCGCCTGCAGAACAGTGCCTGGCTGAAGTCCATTGAAACGGGCAAGCCCGTGGGCGCGAATGCCTGGGACGGTTATGCCGCGACGTTGATTGCCGAAGCCGGTGTTCAGTCGCTCGCCAATGGCGGCCCCATCAAGGTTTCGCACGCCGAAAAACCCAAACTATATTGAGGCCGCAGAGGTGAAAATTGGAATGGTTACAGATTCGCCGAGTCACGTGTCACCTTCCGAGATGCTGGATACGGCTGCGCGGTTTGGCATCAGGGGCTTGGAATTCAACGCCGCCAACTGGACATCCGCCCCTCACATGAATCTTGCAAACTTTCTGGCAAGTTCGACCTACCGACAGGTCTCTGGAGTAAGTAATGAGTTTCCCAGGCCAAAGTCATCGATACAGGTCCGGTTCCCGCAATTGCCGGAAGCTTGTCATCTCCCCGGCTACACGCCCCATCTGAGGGCTGGCGTATGGACCGGCGCGTCCCAGTGCATGGCAATCTCGTCATCGAGCGGCGTGACGGTTATGGAGCAGCCCGCCATGTCGAGCGACGTCACGTAATTGCCGACGAGTGCGCGGCTTGCCGTGATGCCATGTTTGGCGAGCTGCGTCTTCGCGGCATTGAACATCAGGTACAATTCCATGGCGGGGCTGGCGCCGAAACCATTGACGAACAGCAGGGCTTCGCCCCGCCCGGAAAGATCGCCGGCGATCGCGGCCACCATCTCCTCGGCAATCTCGTTTGCGCTCTTCATTTTCACCCGCCTGCGGCCGGGCTCGCCATGGATGCCGACGCCCATTTCCATGTCGTCATCGCCGATCTGGAACGTGGGCTTGCCGGCGGCCGGCACCGTGCAGCTCGTCAGCGCCACGCCCATCGAGCGCGTCGCCTTGTTGACCCTATCGCCCAGAGCCTTCAGTGTCTTGAGATCGGCGCCCCGTTCGGCGGCGCTGCCCGTGATCTTCTCCACCACCAGGGTTCCGGCGACACCGCGCCGGCCCGTGGTGTAGAGCGAATTTTCCACCGCCACGTCGTCGTTGGTAACAACGGTTGCGATCGTCCTGCCGCTCATCTCGCGCGCCATGTCGAAATTCATCACATCGCCCTCGTAATTCTTGACGATGAACAGCAGCCCCGCGCCGCCATCGACCGCTTCGGCGGCGGCGATCATCTGGTCCGGTGTCGGCGAAGTGAAGACCTGGCCGGGGCAGGCGGCATCGAGCATGCCATGGCCGACGAAACCCGCATGCAGCGGCTCATGGCCCGAGCCGCCGCCGGAGACGAGCCCCACCTTGCCGGGCGTGAGCCTGGCGCGCTGCACGAACTTGCGATCGGCACCGAGCTTGACGATGCCGGCATGGGCGGCGGCAAACCCGTCGAGGCTTTCCGTGAGTACGTTCCCCACATCGTTGATCAGCTTCTTCATCGGCGCTTTCCTTTCGGCGGTTCCCGTTCCATGAGCTTGGCCATCTGGCGCACGAAATCGGTGACCATAACATGCAGCCGCTCGTTGCGGGCATCATCGCCCAGATCGGGCAGATAGACCGTATGCGGCTTCAGGCGGTGGGCGCCAAGGATGAGGGCAAGACGCTTCGGATGGGCCCGGCCATAGGCCTCCATGAACTGCTTTCGTTCGGCCGGCGAGAAATGACAGATGTCGAACACCGCGTCGAGATGATTGGCGGGAATCGGCGTCGGGTAGGCGGGGTTGGAAATCTGGCTGATGAAACTGCGATTCTTGGCAAGCGCCACTGCCAGCCGCTGGCGCGTGCCGGACGGCCTGCGGTCGAGCACGGCGGCGAGAATGCGCTTGTAGGCGGCAACCGCTTCGCCCGATACGATCTCTGGCTTTTCCGACTGCGCCGCCATTCTCAGAGCTCCGAGATTGCCGCCTTGACGCGCGCCAGGGCGGCTGGCGCCACCGACAGCGATGTGATTCCGGCCTCGATGAGGGCCGGCAGATGCCGCGGCTCGCTGGCCATGTCGCCACACAGGCTGACCGGAATGCCGCGGTCGCGGCCGAATTGGGCCACCGCACAATGAGCCGCGCGACCGCCGGGTGGGCGGGGTCGTTGAGACTTGCCACCGCTGGCTCGTCGCGGGAAGCCGCGGTCACATACTGGGTGAGATCGTTGCTGCCGATCGAGAAGAAGGCGGCGGCCGTGAAGAGCTCGGGCGCCACGGCGACAGCGGGAACCTCGACCATGATGCCGAGTGGCGGCAGGGCGCAGGCCACGCCTTCGCCTTTCAGCTCCGCGATGCATTGCTTGAGCAGCGCTGTCGATCTTTCGATCTCCTCCGGCACCGTTACCATCGGCAGCATCACCTTGAGATTGCCATGCACCGCAGCGCGGGCCAGCGCGCGAAGCTGCACCCGGAAAACATCGGGACGCGCCAAAGTGAGCCGCACGCCGCGAAGGCCCAGGAAGGGATTTTTCTCGCCTTTGGGTGTCAAGCCGGCGACCGGCTTGTCGCCACCGATGTCGAGTGTCCGGACGGTAACCGGCCGGTCTTCCGCCCATTCGAGAAGCGCGCGGTAGGCGCGGTATTGCCGCTCTTCACCGGGAAGTTCCGCGCCGTCGCGAAACAGGAATTCCGAGCGCATCAGGCCGATGCCGTCGCAGGTTTCCGCATCGATCGACGCAAGATCCTCGACACCGGCGACGTTCACCAGGACTTCGATTCTCGTGCCGTTCCCGCGCAGGGCGGGGCGATGCAGGTGCTGCCGCTCGGCGTCCGTGCGAGCCGCCAGTGCCGCTGCGCGCCGCGCATAAGCCGCAAGGGTTTCCGCCGGCGGATCGGCAACCACAAGCCCCGTGCCGCCGTCGACGATGGCCCGGCCGTGGCCGCCCGGCCATGACTGACCAAGACCCACCACCATGGGTATGCCGCGCGAGCGCGCCAGCATGGCGACGTGGCTCGAAGCACTGCCGGCCGCGAGAGCGATGGCGCCGCCTTGCGTCCAGTCGGTTTCAAGAAACAGGCTCGGCGCCAAGTCCTCGCCCGTCAGAATGGCGCCGCCGCGGGCCGTGGCGCCCGTCTCGCCCGCCAGGGCGCGCAGCACCCGATCGCGGATATCCTTGAGATCGGCGGTGCGGGCGCGGAAATATTCGTTTGCCGACATCTCGTAGCCGGCGATCTCGTGTGCAAGCGCCGCGCGCCATGCGGCATCGGCGGCTATTCCGCGCTCGATTCCGGCGAGCGCCGGTGCAGCGAGGGCCGGGTCTTCCAGCATTGTGAGCTGAAAGCCGAGCATCTCGGCTGCGTCGCCCTCGATCCGCGCCATCAGCCTGGCGATTGCCGCAGCAGCGGCAGCAATGGCGGCCTCAAGATCGGCGCGTTCCCGGGCCGGATCGCCGGTTTGCCGGCGCCGCGCTTCCGCTCCGCCAAGCCCGGCGACCGGCCCGGCAAAAATTCCCTGCGAGGCCGGGCGGCCCTTGAACTCAACCGTTGGCCGCATGGGCCAGATCCTCGTCGAAATCGCGCCGCACCAGGCCCGTTACCGCCGTCAATGCGGCAGCCGCATCGCCACCCTTGGCCCGGACATGGAGCACGGCGCCTTGTCTTACCTTGAGCCCCATCACCTTGACGATGCTCTTGGCATCGACCCAGGGGCCGTCTACCGATCCCGAGATTTCGATGGCGCCGGCGAAGCCCTTGGCAAGCTTGGTGAGCCGCACCGACGGCCGCGCGTGCAAGCCCTGATCGTGGGTCACAAGAACTTCGCCCTGCATCCAGCCGGTCATTGCGGCGACAACTCCTCGGCGGTGCGCTTGACGTCCTCAAGGCTGGCGCCGCCCCAGGCCTCGGTGGCCGCCATGACGGCTCCCTCGACGATGGGCGCATTGCACACGACCACCTTGCCCTGCCGCTCCGGCGGCAGCATTTCGACCGCCATTTCGCTGTTGGTCTCGGCGCCGCCGAGATCGACGAGAATGGCAACGCCCTTTTCCGACCAGGCGGCATCGATGGCGGCAAGTATGTTCTCGACGCTGGTTCCAAGTCCCCCGCCGGGATTACCGCCGCAGAAGCCGAGCGGCACGTCGTTGCCCACCATCTGCCGCACCATGTCGGCGGTGCCTTTCGCCACATCCGGCGAATGCGAAACGATGACGATGCCGACTTTGCCGCTCATGACTTACCCTCCAGGACGTCGCACACCGCCTCGATGAGCAGCTGGCTCGAGCGCGCGCCAGGATCCATGTGACCGATGGAACGTTCGCCGAGGAAGGAGGCACGGCCGCGAATCGCCTTCATCGGCACGGTGGCTTCGGCCGAGGCGGCGGCGATCCTCCGTATACTGGCATAGGTCGCCCGGCCGCTCGCCAGTTCCGCCGCCACCGGGCCCAGCACGTCGAGCATGGTCTTGTTGCCGAGATCGGCCTTGCCGCGCGCCTTCATCGCTTCGACGGCGGCGGCCATGGCCCGCGCCAGATCGGCGAGTGCTGGTTCGGCGGGCAATTCCTTGCCGAGCGCCATGAAGAGCGTTCCGTAGAGCGGTCCCGAAGCGCCGCCGACCTTCATCACCAGGGCCATGCCGATGGCCTTCAATGCTTCGGGCAGCGGCTTTGCCAGGATACTGGCCTTGTCCGCCAGCACCGCCTCGAAGCCGCGCTTCATGTTGAGGCCGTGGTCGGCGTCGCCGATAGCGGAGTCGAGGGCCGTAAGCTCCTCGGCATGGGATATCAGCCGGCCGGAAACGACTTCGAGCAGTCTGGTCAAATCGCGCGGCATCGCCGACTCCCCGGGCCGCCGACTGGCGGATCAATGCGTTTGCAAGAGCTGGCGTGGCCCATCCGACACCTAACCGGTCAATCCTTCGAACAGCGAGGCCACGGCTTCCGCGCCGGGATCGGGGATGCCGCTCAGATTGGCGGCACCCACATAGGTCGAGCGGCCCGCCCGGGCCCGCTGCATCCGGGCCGTGGCGTCGGCACCGGTCCGTGCGGCCTTGGCTGCGACCGCCATCGACTTGCCGGCCGCCAATTCCGCGATGGCCGGTTCCAGCGCATCGATCATGGTGCGGTCGCCGGGGCGGGCGCCGCCGTATTCCATCATCCGGCGCAAGCCGGCCTGCAGCGACGCGGTCCAGTTTCTTCCCTCACCGGCCGCCAGCCCTGCGGCGGTGAAGAAAATGGCAAGGAGCACGCCGCTCGAGCCGCCCATGGTCTTGGCGAGAGCGCCGCCGACGGCGGCAAAGAAGGCACGCGGATCCGCCAGCGGCATCCCGCTCAGTTGCGCTTTGAGGTGCCGTGCGGCACCCGCGATCGTCGAACCGGTATCGCCGTCGCCGGTCTTGGCATCGAGCATGTTGAGGGCGGATTCCTTGGCGATGAGAATGTCGCAGGCCCGTTCCACCAGCGCCTGCAGGGTTGCGTTCCGGCTCGGCTTCTCGGCCCGGATTGTCATATATTTGGGCAATTTCCGCATGACCGGCTTTTCGTGCCGCCGCGCGCCGGGCCAGGCGCGAGGCGCAACCTCCGCCATCAGGGCCCGCTCGAGATCGGG
>JANMQL010000157.1:0-6538 GCA_031370475.1 Hyphomicrobiales bacterium
TATCGAACCGCGGCGCGGCGGCGCGCGGCCGGATATGATTGTGCTGCATTACACCGGCATGGACAGTGCCGCCGCCGCCTGCGCCTGGCTGTGCGATTCGCGTTCGAAAGTATCCTGTCATTATCTCGTCGGCGCAGACGGCGAAATTAACCAAATGGTGGGCGAAGAAATGCGCGCTTGGCATGCCGGCGCCTCCAGCTGGGAAGGCGATTGCGACGTCAATTCGCGCTCGATCGGCATCGAAATCCACAATCCCGGGCATGTGCTGGGGTATCGGGAGTTTTCCGGCGCGCAGATGGAGGCGGTGATTGCACTGTGTCTCGACATCGTAAGCCGACACGAGGTCAAATCCCGCCATGTTCTCGCCCATTCCGATGTGGCGCCGTCGCGCAAGATCGACCCCGGCGAGAAATTCGACTGGCAGCGGCTGCATGCGGCCGGCATCGGCAACTGGGTGAGGCCCGCCCCGTTGCGCGACGGTCCCATCCTGCAAGTTGGGGATACCGGAGACAAAGTCGCCGACTTGCAGGCAAAGCTCGCCCACTATGGCTATGGCATAGATGGGACTGGAAATTTCGACGCCCGGACCAAGACCGTCATCGAGGCCTTCCAGAGGCATTTCCGTCCGGCCCGCATCGATGGCATCGCCGATCCCTCAACGATCGAAACCTTGAACCGCCTGATCGAGACCTCAGGGCGACCGGCATAGGCCGATGAGGCCCGCCACATCGGCCTCGATCAGCGGGTAGACATGCTCGACGGCGCCGGTCACCACCCGGAAGCGGTCGGCCTTCTGCAAAGCGGCGAACAAGGATCCGGTGGCGGGGACGGTGGCCTCGATGCTGGTCGTATCCGACATTTCATTGGCGGCGGTCTTGCCAGCGATCTTGAATTTTGTCTTGCCGACCGACACGGTGAATGAAACATTCCTATCGGGTTTCATGGCCGGATCGGCTTCGGGAATGAATATCCGGACTTCGCCGCTGTGGAGGCTGCACCAGAAGCTGATGCCGACATCGTCGGTCTCCGGCACGCCGAAAATGAGGTAGGCTTCGTCCGCGCCGGCGTCGAAAATCCATTGCCGTTCCTGCGCCTCGGCACTTGCGGCGAGGGCAACAATGAAGGAAAGAACAAACAGAACGCGGACGATCATGGTGGCGAAGAATAGCGGAGTTTGGTGTCTTGTATAGGCTCTACTGGGACCGGGGCAGCGCCAATATGGCACCCCATGCGGTGCTGCGGGAAATCGGCTGCGAATTCGGGCTCGTCCGGGTGGACGTGGCGAAGGGCGAGAACCGGGCGCCGGACTATCTGAAGCTCAATCCCAACGGGCGGGTGCCAACCCTGGTCCATGGCGAGCGTGTGCTCTACGAATCCGCGGCGATCATTCTATACCTCTGCGAGTTGCACCCCGAGGCGAGACTGATGCCGGTCGCGGGCGAGAATGACCGGCACTCATTTCTGCAATGGCTGATCTATTTCACCAATACCGTGCAGGAGGAGTTGCAGCACTGGTGGCACGCCGATAATTACGGCGATCTGGAAGAATCTCGGCGTGATATGAAAGTCGTTGCGGAACGAAGGCTTGGCGCGATTTTCTTCCGTCTTGATTCAAGCCTGGAAAAAACCGGCCCCTATATACTCGGCAGCCGTTTCAGCGCCGCCGATATTTTCCTCGCCATGCTGTGCCGCTGGACCCGGCAGATGCCGAAACCGGCGCCGACCTATCCTTCGGTCAGGCGCCTCATCGATCTGGTGACCGCACGGCCGGCCTGGCAAGCGATGATGCATGCCGAGGGTATCGACTGGAATGGACCCCTCCCATGACCGCCACCATCATTATTACCAACGGCAAGGTGCTCACCATGGACGAGGAGGCACCGCGCGCCGAGGCCGTCGTGCTGCACGGGCAGGAAATCGCCTATGTGGGGAACAACCGGGAGGCGCTGGCATTCAAATCGAATGGAACCCGGGTGATCGATGCCAAGGGCGGCACGGTCATGCCGGGCTTTGTCGAAAGCCACATGCATCTGTTCGCCGGCGCCGCGGAACTCGATCATCTGCAGCTATTCGGGGTTCATGGTTTTGACGAACTCAAGACGGCTGTTGCAACCTATCTCCGCGACAATTCGGGAAGCGATCTGATTGTCGGCGAGCAGGCCGACTATACGATCCTGTCCAAGGACGAGCCTGTTACCCGGCACCACCTCGACCGGATCGTGGCGGGCCGGCCCTTCATGATGTATTCGCCCGATCATCACACGGCTTGGGCCAATACCGTCGCCCTTGAACGGGCCGGCCTTCTCCAGGGGCGGAAGCTCGGTCCCGGCAACGAGATCGTCATGGGACCGGACGGGCTGGCCAATGGCGAATTGCGCGAGGGCGAGGCAATCGATCCGGTGCGCTCGCTGTCGACATCTGGCGGTCGCGACCGCCTCGGTCTCACCACCGGCGGCGAGCCTAATCCGCGACCCACGCCGGCGGAATTCGAACACGATCTCAAGGTAATGAAGCGCGGACTCGACCATTGCGCGCGCCACGGCATTACCTCGATCCACAATATGGACGGCAATCTCTATACGCTTGAACTGCTCGACGAACTGGACCGGCGCGGCGAGCTGTTATGCCGGGTGCGAGTGCCTTTCCATATGAAGAATTTCATGGCGATCGCGGAGCTGGAAAAGGCCAGCGCCATGCGCAAGCGCCATCATTCCGAAAAGCTGGCCTCGGGTTTCGTCAAGGTTTTCGTCGACGGCGTACTCGACAGCTGGACGGCCGTCATGGTCGATGATTATGCCGACCGGCCGGGCTGGCGGGGCGAGCCGTTGTTTACACCGGAGCATTTCGCGCAAGTGGCGGTGGAAGCCGACCGGCGGGGCCTGCAGATTGCCGTCCATGCGATCGGCGACGGCGCGGTGCGGATCGTACTCGACGGCTACGCGGCGGCGCGGCTGGCCAACGGCGAGCGCGACTCCCGCCACCGCATCGAGCATATCGAAGTTGTGCATCCCGCCGACATTTCCCGTTTCCGGGAGCTCGGCGTCATTGCCTCGATGCAGCCGCCGCATCCGCCGGGCTGTCACGGATTGCCGCTCGAGCCCACCGTCTCGCGCATCGGCGAGGCGAAATGGCCCTATGCTTACGCTTGGAACAGTTTGCGCGCGGCGGGCGCCAGGCTGGTCTTTGCCACCGACTGGCCGGTGTCGGCCATCGACCCGATCCGCTCGGTGCAATCGGCAATGACGCGCCGAGTGTGGAAAGCGGGACTGCCCGATCACCGGCAGTCGCTCCTGCAAGCGCTCGCCTCCTACACGCGCGACGGCGCCTTTGCCGAATTCATGGAAACCCGCAAGGGCATGCTGAAGCCCGGCATGCTGGCCGATGTGGCGATCCTCTCGGGTGATCTCGAGGCCGGCGGTCCCGAGGCGCTGCATGAAATAAGGCCCGCCGTGACGATCTGCGATGGCCGCGTGACCTATCAAGGTTGACGGCGAGAGCCCTAAGCACTACTTGAGGCCTGCCAGCCGGCCGGATGATCGCTGCCGCAAGTCCCGAAAGGGCGCGGGGGAGGAAAGTCCGGGCTCCATGGAAATACGGTGCCGGGTAACGCCCGGCGGGGGTAACCCCAGGGATAGTGCCACAGAGATGAAACCGCTCGCGGGAGCAATCCCAAGAGCAAGGGTGAAACGGTGCGGTAAGAGCGCACCGCGCCTCCGGCAACGGCGGCGGCAACGGTAAACCCCACCGGGAGCAAGACCGAATAGGGGTGGTACGGGCCCTTCGGGCCCAGGGCTGTTTCCGGCCCACCACCCGGGTAGGTCGCGTGAAGCGTCCGGCAACGGGCGTTCCAGATGAATGGTCATCCAGCGCGGGGAGACCCGCGTGGACAGAACCCGGCTTACAGGCCGGCTGGCAATTCTGTCCGGGCCCGAAGCGGATTTGAAACTATTTGTTAAGGCAGCGCGGAGCAATGTCGGCTGAAATATTAACGCCTTGTTCACCCTGACCCGCGCCTTGCCGATGATTGCCGAACCGCGAGAAACCGAAACGCCGCATGTGCCGGTGATGCTGGACGAGGTGCTACAAGTGCTGGCACCGCGCGACGGCGGCGTTTATGTCGATGGAACCTTTGGCGCCGGCGGCTACAGCCGGGCCATTCTCAAAGCCGCCTCCTGCCGCGTCTACGCCATCGACCGTGACCCCGATGCCATCGCCGGCGGCCGCGGGCTGGCTGCGCAAAATGCCGGGCGCCTGATGTTGATCGAGGGCCGCTTCGGCGATATGCAGGCACTCCTGGAAGCGGCGGACATAAATTCGGCCGACGGCGTCGTTCTCGACGTCGGCGTTTCGTCGATGCAGCTCGACGAAGCGGCGCGGGGTTTCTCGTTCATGCGCGATGGGCCGCTCGACATGCGCATGGCCAAGGCGGGGCCCTCGGCGGCGGATGCCGTCAACACCCTTTCCCAAGACACGCTCGGCCGCATCATCCACATCTACGGCGACGAGCAGCGGGCCCGCGCCATCGCCCGGGCGATCGTCGCGATGCGCACTGCGGCGCCGATCACCACCACCGCCGCCCTGGTGCACGCCATCGAAACGGCGGTCGGTCCGCAACGGCCGCAGGACCGCATTCATCCGGCCACCCGCACATTCCAGGCATTGCGCATCTATGTGAATGGCGAACTCGAAGAACTGGCCGCAGCACTTGCCGCCGCCGAGCGCCTGCTGGCTCCCGGCGGCCGCCTCGCCGTCGTTTCCTTCCATTCGCTGGAAGACCGGATCGTCAAGCGCTTCTTCGTCTCCCGGTCCGGCAGGCTTCCCTCGGCCTCGCGGCATCTGCCACCGGAAAAGGCGGGTCCGGCACCAAGTTTCGAGCTCCTCTTCAAAGGCCACAGGGAGGCGAGCGAGGCGGAAGCGAGACGCAATCCGCGCGCCCGTTCCGCCAAGCTCCGTGCCGCCATCCGCACGGCCGCCGCGCCCATCGAATTGAATCCGGAGGATATCGGCGTGCCTTCGTTCGATGTGAGGCGGCACTGATGTTCAAGTTTTTCAACGCACTCCTCGTCCTTACTGTCCTGGTTTCGGGTTTCGTCCTCTATTCGCTCGAGCACGCCACCCGCGGCATCGAGCGGCAGATCGCCGAACATCGCCGCGCCATTGCCGCCGAACACGAGGCCATCAAGCTGCTGAAAGCCGAATGGAGCAGTTTGACTCGGCCCGCCGATCTTGAACGGCTGGCACGGCAGCATCTCGGCCTCGAATTTCCCGACGCGGCGCATATCGTTCAGCTTGACGACCTCGGCCGGAAGATTCCCGTCGAGCCTCCCGTTTTTCTTGTAGAGGAGGGCCAGGACCCGATCGCCGGAATTCTCGAGCAGGTACAGTGATCCATGACCGCCACAAATCATGATGCAGGAACCATGACCGCTCGCGGCGAAGCGCTGCTGCTCGCCGGCCGCAATCGTATCCGCCTGATCGCCATCTGCTTCTGTGCCGGCTTTCTTGCCATCGCGGCGCAACTCGGCAACCTCACGGTGCTGCAGGGCCGCCTTGCCGGCGAGACCGAGGCGGTGCACGAAGACCGCCTGCCGCGGCCCGATATCGTCGACCGCAATGGCGTGCTGCTGGCTACCGATGTCGCCGTCGCTTCGCTCTATGCCGATCCGCGCAAGATCATCGACATCGACGAGGCGGTGGAGCTGCTCACCGCCACGGTTCCCGATCTCGACGCTAAATGGCTTCGAACCCGGCTCACCCAACCGGGCCGCGCCTTCGTCTGGCTGAAGCGGCAGGTGAGCACGGAGGAGCGCGATGCCGTCTACAATCTCGGCATTCCAGGCGTCGGTTTCGTCAATGAGCGCCGCCGGGTCTATCCGCAGGGGCGGCTTGCCGCCCACGTGGTGGGCTATGTCGACCTCGACACCAAAGGTATCGCGGGAATCGAAAAATATCTCGACGACCAGGGCGCGCTTTATACGGCCTCGCTCGCGGATGCCGGCGCGGGGGTGCCGCAATCGGCGCAGATGTCGATCGACATCAGGGTGCAGCACGCGCTCGCCGGCGAAATTTCGCAGGCGGTCAGGAAATTCAATGCGATCGCCGGCGGCGGAATCGTTCTCGATGTCGAAACCGGCGAAGTCCTGGGGCTCGTCTCGCTGCCGGACTTCGATCCGAATTCCGAAGACAAGAATTTCCGCAAGGACCAGATCAACAGGATGACCAGCGGCGTCTACGAGCTGGGTTCGGTCATCAAGGCGGTGACCTTCGCCATGGCCTTCGATTACGGCGTAACCAATCTCAAGGGCAGCTACGACGCTAGGTATCCCCTCGTCATCGGAAACGCCCGGATAGAGGACTTCCATGCCGAGAGGCGGATTCTGACGGTGCCGGAAATCTTCACCTATTCCTCCAATATCGGCACCGCCAAGATGGCGCTGGAGGTGGGTACAGAGCGACATCAAGAATTCCTGCGCCGGGTCGGCCTGTTCGACCGGCTCACCACCGAATTGCCGGAAAGCGCCGCGCCGCTGTTGCCTCG
>JANMQL010000019.1:0-6066 GCA_031370475.1 Hyphomicrobiales bacterium
ATCGAAGAGCGGCTCCTTGCCCAGCTTGGCCAGCAGCCGCCCGTGGGCGGACTCGGCCGAGCGATGGGCGGCGAGACAATGGTCAAGCGCATCGGCTCGCATGGCATGGAGGATCGCCGCCGCGGCGGTTGCCACATAGCCATCAAGCAGCACCGGCACATGCTGAACTCGCGCGGCCAGAATGGCGCCGGCCATGGCGGCAAGTTCGCGCCCGCCTAGGCGGCGCAGGACTTCCAGCGGATCGCCGAGGTTGGACCGATGCAATTCGATGGCACGGCGGACCGCATTGGCCTTGCGGGCCAGTCCCGCCGCATCGACACCGGTGCCCGGCCCCACCCAATCCTCCGCCCTGCCGCCATAGAGGCCATGGGCAATCGCCGCGGCGATCGTCGTATTGCCGATTCCCATTTCACCGACGCAAAGGAGATCGCAGTCCTGGGCGATCGCCTCCATGCCATAGGCCATGGTGGCGGCACACTCGGCTTCATCCAGGGCTGCATCCTGGGTGATGTCGCGGGTCGGACGGTCGAGGGCGAGTTCGAATATTTTGAGACCGAGATCGAAGGTCTTGCAAAGCTGGTTGATGGCAGCTCCGCCGGCCTGGAAATTGGCCACCATCTGGCGGGTCACTTCGGCGGGAAAGGCGGTCACCCCCTGCGCCACCACGCCATGGTTACCGGCGAAGACCGCCACCACCGGATGTTCGATGCGCGGCGGATAGCGACCCTGCCAGGCGCTCACCCATTCGGCGATGGCCTCGAGTCTGCCGAGCGCCCCCGGCGGCTTGGTCAGATTGCGGTCACGGGCGCGGCATTTTTCCACGGCCTCGGCGTCGGGCCCGGGCAAGTCCTTCATCAGATTGCGAATAGCGTCGAAGGGCAGAATCGAGGGGGCAATTGTCATTGGCTGCTAAGACTCCTAGTTTCGGTCCACGTCATCACAGGATTCGGGACGCGGACGCAACATGAGCGACGATTTCGAGCCGCTGAGCGAAGCGCGCCGCCGATTCAGGCCATTTGCCGAGTTTCTGGTGGCCTTGCGCTTTCTCACGGTGTTGCCGATCCCGTTCGTGCGCACCCTCGACCCGCCCCGGCTCTCGGAAGCCATGCGGATGTTTCCGCTGGCCGGTGCGCTGATCGGCGCGGCCACGGGAGCGGTTCTCGGTCTCGGCAAATTCGGCGGGCTGCCGCCATTGTTTTCGGCGACGTTTGCCATTGGCGTCGGGCTGCTGATGACCGGCGCCCTGCACGAAGACGGATTATCCGACGTGGCGGACGGATTCGGCGGCGGGCGGACGCGCGAGGAGCGGCTCGATATCATGCGCGACAGCCGCATCGGGGCCTTCGGAACGCTCGGGCTCGGCGTCATGCTCCTGGCCAGGGCCGCCCTGTTCATGGCGCTGCTTGAATTGCCCCTCGCCGATACGGTCATTCTGTTAGCCTGCGCGGCGGCTTTCTCCCGGGCACTGGTGGTCGATCTAATGTGGGCGACCCGGCCGGCCCGCAGCGACGGGTTATCGGTGCTGGCCGGACGGCCCAGCCGCAACACGACCCTGTTCGCCTTGGCCCTTGGCGGCTTTGGCGCCGGAGCCGCGGCGAGTGCGGTTCTGGCGCCGGCGGCCGGGGTTGCCGCGTTGATAGCCGGCGGTGTCGCGCTGGCGCTGCTACGGGCTCTCGCCATGCGCAAGATCGGCGGCCAGACCGGCGATGTCTGCGGCGCGGCGCAAGTGCTCACTGAGCTCGCCATGCTCGCTATCTATTCGGCAACGATTTCTTAACCTTGCCGGCGTCCGTTAGCGCGCTATTCACCACTCCTTGAGAGGCCCCTCTCCACACTGGTATTCGGTTCGAGAGGGATTGCGGAGCGGTCTCAATGAATAGACGCGGCTTGAGTGTCATCGCCACGATTATATTCGCTCATGCCGCACCGGTTGCGGTCAGAGCGGAAGAGGCCATGCTGCAGCTGGCCTCGGCGACCGAACTCAAGGCCGATAGCCGCGGTCATTTCATCGTTCAGGCGGAAATCAACGGCCGGGATATTTGGGTGATGGTCGACACCGGCGCCACCGCCGTGGCGCTCAGTTATGAAGATGCCCAAGAAGCGGGGCTCAGGCCCGGGAGCCTCGATTTCAATATTCCCATCACGACCGCCAATGGTGTTGGCATGGCCGCCAGGGTCAAACTGGACCGGGTCGAGATAGACGGGGTGCGGGTTTATGATGTCGACGGTATGGTGCTGCCGGAGGGCGCCCTGCGCGGTTCGCTTCTGGGCATGAGCTATCTGAGCCGGTTGCGCGGCTTCAAGGTCGAGGACGGCGTCCTCTATCTTGAGGATTAGGACGTTTTCGGCGATTGGGACGGCGCATCCGGATGATTACGCAACGGCCGAACCCATATCCTGTCCCCATGAACGCCAATCCCCTGCCCGAGATCGAGACGCCTTGCATCAAGGTTTGCGTGGTCGATCCGGAATCCGGCTTCTGCATCGGTTGCGGCCGCACCCGGCTGGAGATCGGCAGCTGGCTCGGCTTCAGCCCGGCCCAGCGCAAGGACATCATGGTGGAATTGACGGAACGTGTCGAAACCCTCACGCTGCGCAGGCGCCGCCGTGGCGGCCGCCGTGGCCGCCTCGAACAGATCGAGGCCTGAATCCGGGTTAGAATTGGACTGCCAGATTGGCTTCGCCGGAATAGGTGTCGGTCTCGTCGAGTAGCAGCCCGGCGGCTTCGCCGGTCAGGGCGAACTGGATATTGTTGCCAAAACCGAAATTCAAACCGGCCTGGAGCCTGAGATCGGTACTGGGATCGTCGACGATCGTGCCGAGTACTGCATCTTTCGACTTGTTTACGAACGTCCAATCCAGCGCCACGCCGGCCCAAGGTTCCACAGTCGTGGTGCCGGAGAGCGCTAGCGTGTCGCCGATCTGAAGCGATGGCGACAGGATTGCCACTTCCACGGTCTGGTCGTTGGTCAGGCCCGCCGTCTCTTCCAACCATTCCTTCGACCAGGCCAAGTTGACGGACGGCGAGAAGCGCCAGGTGCCGCGATACCAATAGCCGGCGAGGCCTGTCGAAGCCTGCAGGCGCTCGGAGTCGAAATTGAAGCCGCCGCTCTGCTCGCTGTCGAGAAGCGAGCCTAGCAGATTGGCGGAGAAGACGACGTTGTCGCCGAGTACTGCACCGAAATAGGGACCGGCTCCCCAGCCTTCCGATTTGAACGATGGCGGCAGAGGGCCCGTGCCTTCCAGGTCGGAGGATTCATAAGCCGCCATCATGCCGAGGGTTATCTTGCGGGTCAGCTTGTAGTCGAGGCCGGCCATCGCGTTCCACAAGGGGCCGTCGAGTTCGGAGACGAGTGCCGAGCCGTCGATTGCCGAATATTTGCCGTCGCCCCAAAGATTCCAGTTGCTGGCCGGCACGACCGCGCTTTCAGCTGCCGGTGAAATCGCGATTTCAGTGTTGCCGGATAGGCGCGCCATTGCTTCCTCGCTGCTCAAGGCTGCAAGGCCCGCCGACTCGATCTGGTCTGGGCCCATGCCGAGGCTCTCGGCAATCACGCGCTGCAGGAGCGAGGATTGATTAATCAGGCTTTGACGGTCGACGATGAGCCTGGCGCAGACGGTGAGAAGCTGGGGAATCCGGAATTTCAACGATGCCAGATTGTCGCAGGTTTGGGGAATGCTCTGCGCGGCGACGGGCAGCGCCGAGGCGGCCAGTGCTGTAAACACAAATATGACTCGCAAAATCGCGGACATAACATCCCCCGGCGACGGCCCCAGCCATTATTTAACACGGTCTAGCCGCGATCCGGCAAGCCCTTATTCGGCCGCCAGAAGCCGCGGTCCGGCATGGGCGCGCAGGGCGGCAAGGGCGCGGTCGAGAACTTCAAGTCCGGCGCCCGGACGGCAGGCTTCTTCCGACAAGACCCGCCGCCAATGCTTGCCGCCCGGCATGGCATGAAACAGGCCGAGCATGTGGCGGGTTACGCGATTGAGCCAAACGCCCTTGGCCAGTTGCGCCGCGATGTAGGGCTTCATCCTCTCGACGATATCTTCCGGCGCCACGGCTCCCCCGCTGCCGCCGAAGAAGCGCCGGTCGACGCCATTCAAAATCCATGGCGAATGGTAAGCGGCGCGGCCGAGCATCACGCCGTCGACATGCTGCAACTGTTCCGCCGCCGCATCGAGACTTGTAATGCCGCCATTGATGACGATGGCGAGACCGGGATGCGCCTGTTTCAGGCGATGGACGCGGCCGTAATTGAGCGGCGGTATTTCGCGGTTCTCCTTGGGCGACAGGCCTTTGAGCCAGGCCTTGCGGGCATGGACGATGAAGGTTCGGCAGCCCGCCTCGGCAACAGACGTGATGAAACGCTCCAAGTCGGCATCGTCGTCCTGATCGTCGATGCCGATGCGGCACTTGACCGTCACCGGCAGGCGCACCGCGGCGATCATCGCGCCGACGCAGTCGCGCACCAGCGCGGGCTCGGCCATCAGGCAGGCGCCGAAGCGGCCCTCCTGCACCCGGTCGGATGGACAGCCGACATTGAGGTCAATTTCGCAATAGCCGAAATCCTCGCCCCATTTCGCCGCTTCGGCCAGGAGCTCCGGATCGCTGCCGCCGACTTGCAGGGCCACGGGCTGTTCAGCGGGATCGAAGCCAAGAAGCCTCTGCCGGTCGCCATGACGGATCGCCGCCGCCGTCACCATTTCGGTATAGAGCAGCGCCTGGCGAGTGAGCTGGCGGTGGAAGTACCGGCAATGCCGGTCGGTCCAGTCCATCATGGGCGCAACGGCGAACAGTTTCCCGTTCGTCGCTGGCGGTGGCGCAGCGGTGTTCATGGGTGGGGTTTAGCGCGGCGACAGGCGCAAGCTCAAATGGAAAAGCGTGAAAAATAAGCCTTTCCCGCATGCATAAGACCGGAAATAGAGCGTGATCGGCACAGAATCGGCTTTCTAATGAAAATCCCGCGATTTTGGCACGGTTCGCACATTGCGCGGATGGCGGTGCCTTGCCGCCTGTGATTGGAAAGAGCGAGCCTGCGCTGCATCTTCCGATAGGCGCTCCAGTTCGTCCGTCCGGTCGAAAATACGCTGGGCCACGAGATGGACGACGCCTTCCGGGCTACGCTGCACCTTGCCTTCGACCAGCAAAAGCCGCGCACCCATGATCTCACGGCGAAAGGTTTCAACCAATCTGGGCCAGACCACGACATTGGCGACGCCCGCCTCGTCGCTGAGCGTGATGAAGACGACGCCCGCATCGCCCGGCATCTGGCGCGTCAGCACGATCCCTGCGCAACAGGCGGAGACGCCATCTGGGGACTTTGAAATTTCCGCGCAATCCAGGACACCTTCGTTGTGGAACAGATCGCGCAGGAAAAACATCAGATGGGCCCGAAGCGACAGGCGCAGCATCCGGTAATCGGCAAGAACATGCTCGCTCAGCGGCATCGGCGGCAGGGGTGCGATTTCTTCCTCGGCCTGCTCTTCGACATATTGCGCGGCGAATAATGGCAAGGCGCTATCATCGGAGATGCGGCGAACGGCCCAGAGGATTTCGCGGCGGTCCATGGCGATCGACTGAAAGCTGTCGGCTTCCGCCAGAATGACGAGCGCGCGTTTCGGCAACCGCGCCCGCCGTGCGACGTCGTCCACCGCGTCATAGCCGTTGCCGCGGGAAGCAAACAGCGTTTTCGCCCAATCCTCGCGAAAGCCATCGACCTGGCGAAAGCCCAATCGAAGCGCCAGCGAACCATCGAGGCGGAGTTCGAGCGTATTGTCCCAATCGCTGAAATTCACATCGACATGGCGCACCTCGACCGCGTGTTCGCGGGCGTCGCGCGCAATCTCCGCCGGCGCATAGAAGCCCATCGGCTGGGAGTTCAACAAAGCACAGGCGAACGCCGCCGGATGGTGTTTCTTGATCCAGGCCGAAATGTAGACAAGATGGGCGAAGCTCGCGGCATGGCTTTCGGGAAAACCGTAAGACCCGAATCCCTCGACCTGCTTGAAGCAACGTTCGGCGAATTCCGGCTTGTAGCCGCGCGCCACCATCCTGCCCACGAA
>JANMQL010000169.1:0-4311 GCA_031370475.1 Hyphomicrobiales bacterium
GTGGCGGCGGAAATCGAGAAGGGGAGGCTGCTCGTCATGCACGCCGCATGGAAGCTCGACCGCGGCGAGAAGGCGCAAGCCGAAATCTCCATGGCCAAGATTCACGTGGCCGATGTGCTGCACAGGGCGGCCGACGTGGGCATTCAGCTCTGCGGCGCCAAGGGCTATTCCAAGGATACCGTGCTCGGTTGGATCTACCGCTATGCCCGCGCCGCCCGCCTGGTCGACGGCGCTTCCGAAGTCCACAAGATGGTCCTGGCCCGCGCCTATGGCAAATCGGGCAACGATTTCTGGCGCTGGGATTAGACCGCCAGCCTCCACACCAGTCCGAGTCCGGCGCACAGCGCCAGCGTCTTGACGATGCCGAAATGCAAGCGCAGCAGCACGAAAGCGGCGATGAGCGTCAGTCCGGCCGCGCCCCAATCGAGCGTCGCCCAATCGGGCCACCAGGGTTTGAAGACGCCGGTGATGCGCTCAACCTTGCCGAAGATCACGTGCAGGCCGAACCACAGCGACAGATTGAGAATGACGCCGACCACGCCCGCGGTAATGGCGGCCAGGGCACCCGAGAGGCGCGGCAGTTTGCTGATATGTTCGATATAGGGCGCGCCGGCGAAAATCCACAGGAAGCAGGGCGCGAAGGTCATCCACAGGGTCACGATGGCGCCGGCGATGCCGCCCCAGACGCCGCCCATTTGGCGCAGCGCCGCGAGATAGCCGACGAATTGCGTGACCAGGATGAGCGGTCCCGGCGTCGTCTCGGCCAGCGCCAGGCCGTCGATCATCTCCGGTGCCTTGAGCCAGGCTTTGTCCTCGACGGCGGCTTGGGCCATATAGGAGAGAACCGCATAGGCGCCGCCGAAAGTGACGACGGCGAGCTTGGAGAAGAACACGCCGATCTGGGTCAGCACATGATCGGGCCCGAGCAGCAGGGCCAGGAGTGCCAGCGGCGCAAGCCAGATGGCCGCCCAGATGGCGATGGTTGACGATAATGCGGCAAAGGTCGGCCGTGTCGTCGTGGTGGCGGCGGTCTCCCGCGAACCGCGCAGATATCCAACCAGTGCGGCGACGGCGACGATCAGCGGAAAAGGCAAGTCGAAACAAAATAGCGCCAGAAATGCCAGCGCCGCGATCAGCCAATCTACATTGCTTTTCAGCGCGCGGCGGGCGACCCGCAGCAAAGCCTCGATGACGATGGCCAGCACCGCCGCCTTGACGCCGTAAAAAGCCGCCGCGATCCACGGCAGATTGCCGAAGGCGCCATAGAGCATCGACAGCGCCAGCACCACCAGCGCGCCGGGCAGAACGAACAGCAGCCCGGCCGCGAGCCCGCCTTTGACGCCATGCAGTTTCCACCCCGCATAGGTGGCAAGCTGCATGGCCTCCGGCCCCGGCAGCAGCATGCAGAAATTCAGCGCCGAAAGATATTGCGGCTCGCTCAACCATTGCCGCTCCTCGACGATCTCCCGGTGCATGAGCGCAATCTGGCCCGCCGGGCCGCCGAAGGAGAGGCAGCCGATGCGGGCCCAGACGCGGATGGCTTCGCCGAAGCTCGGCGCCTCGCTCACGGCTTCACCCTATTGGTGGGCCAGTTGTGGGTTTCCTCGGTGGCATCGCGGCACCAGCGATAGAAGGCATCGTAGAGCGTCATGCCGGCCCCGAGCTGCTCAAGATCGTCGGCGAACATGCGCGACAGGCCGAGCGAGGCGGCGAGCAGGCCCGGCGCTTCCGGCGCCAGATCGAGCCTAGCCGTATCGGCGCCGCGCACGATCGTGGCCAACCGGTTGAGCGCCTCGCCGGAGAGGCCCCATTCCTCGATCATCGTGTCAAAGGTGCATTTGCCGCCGCGATGGCTCCAGAACGTATCTTCGATATCGAAGGCGGTGGCCTTGAACCGGTCGGCCACCATGGCGACTTCGGAGGGCACCACGAACAGGAACACGGCATCGGCGTCGATGAAGCGGCGGATCAGCCAGGGGCAGGCGATGCGGTCGATCTTGGGCCTGGCCCTTGTCACCCACACGGTGCGGCCTTGCGCATCGCGCGGCGGGATTTTGGCGACCGGAACCAGCGGCAGGCCCGCTTTTTTCCAGCCCGCGAAACCGTCCTCGAGCGAGACGGCATCGGCGCCATGATGACGAAGCCACGCCGCCGTGCCGTGGCTCAGCTTGCCGCCGTGATGGCAGACGGCCACGACGCTGCGGCCGGCGAAGTCCTTGGTCCATTCGGCGGCATCCGTATGGCTCCGGCGGATGGAGGCCGGAATGAGGAGAGGATCGGCGTCGAAATCCTCGTCGGTGCGGACATCGACGATGACCGGTGCCGCTGGAGTGCCGATGAGACGGATAAGCTTGTCGGGGGAAATCATATTCGGTGCGGACATGTTGCGCCCTCTGTTGCAGTGACAGGACGCGATTCTTGGGCATGTCGCCTGGAGGGGAGATCGCTTCCCCTGGAGACGATGCTTAATATCGGCATGGCGCATCTGTCAAGCACCCGAAAGGTTTCGCAATGCGGGCGCAAATGATAGAAGACCCCCCATGGCCAAGACCGTCCACAGCCTTGCCGACAAATACGACCTCGCCAAATCCCGGCTGTTCCTGACCGGGCCGCAAGCGATCGTGCGGCTCGCCCTCATGCAGTCGGAGCGCGACCGCCAGGCGGGGCTCAACACGGCGGGCTATGTGACGGGCTATCGCGGCTCCCCCGTCGGCACCGTCGATAACCAGTTCATGGGCGCCCGCGCCCTGCTCGAGCCGCGAAACATCAAGTTCGAGGCGGGGCTTAACGAAGATCTCGCCGCCACGGCGCTGTGGGGCAGCCAGCAGGCCGAGATGCGCGGCGAAGGCAAATTCGATGGCGTGTTCGGCATCTGGTACGGCAAGGGGCCGGGGGTGGACCGGTCCGGCGATGTCTTCCGCCACGCCAATATGGCGGGTTCCTCGAAGCATGGCGGCGTACTGGTGCTGGCCGGCGACGATCATAGTGCCGAGTCCTCGACCGTGGCGCACGCCAGCGACGTGGCGCTCAGCGATGCGATGTTCCCGGTCCTGACCCCGGCGGGGGTGCAGGAAATCATCGATTACGGGCTCAGCGGTTTTGCCCTGTCGCGCTATGCCGGCGTCTGGGTGGGCCTCAAATGCGTGCATGACACGGTCGAATCGGCGGCGGTGGTGGAGGCGGGGCCGGAGCGCGGCCGAACGCAAATCCCCCGCGATCACAAGTTGCCGCCGGATGGTCTCAATATCCGCCCCAGCGACGACCGGGTGGTTCAGGAAGAGCGCCTGCATGCCCGGAAAATTCCGGCGGTTCTGGCCTTCGCCCGCGCCAACGCCCTCAACGCCATCGTCATGCGAGGCGGCAGGAACGCGAAGATCGGCATCGTGGCGGCGGGCAAGAGCTATCTCGACGTGCGCCAGGCGCTCGACGATCTTGGGCTGGACGAGAAGGCGGCGGCGCGCATCGGCGTGAGGCTGCTCAAGCTTGGCATGGTCTGGCCGCTCGAGCCCGAAATCGTCCGCCAATTCGCCAAGGGCCTCGACACCATCATGGTGGTCGAGGAAAAGCGCTCGCTGATCGAGGCGCAATTGCGCGACGTGCTCTATGGCGAAAAGCACCGGCCCGTCGTCATCGGCAAGACGGACGAGAACGGCAAGCCGCTGTTTCCGGCCTTCGGCGTGCTGGAGCCCAATCAGATCGCCGCGGCCTTGGCCGCGCGCATCAAGGACCGCGCGGTCACGGCCTGCGCCGCGGCTTTGCAGTCGCGCGGGCGCACGGCGCGCAAACAGGCCGACCTCGTGCAGCGCGTTCCCTATTTCTGCGCCGGCTGCCCGCATAATTCCTCAACCGTTCTGCCGGAGGGCGCCCGCGGCTATGCCGGCATCGGCTGCCACTGGCTTGCCCAGTTCGTGCCCGGCCGCAAGACCGAAGGGGCGACGCAAATGGGCGGCGAGGGCGCCAACTGGGTGGGCGAGGCGCCGTTCTCCAAGCGCGGCCATGTCTTCCAGAACATCGGCGACGGCACCTACAATCACTCAGGGCTCATGGCCATCCGCCATGCCGTCAATTCCGGCGTCAACATCACCTACAAGATCCTGTTCAACGACGCGGTGGCGATGACCGGCGGCCAGTTGAATGACGGCGGCCTGACGGTTCCGCAGATCGCCCAGCAAATCCGGTCGATCGGCATCGCGCGCATCGCGGTCGTTTCCGACGAGCCGGACAAATATCCTTCGCGCGCCGATTTTCCGCAGCTCACCAGCTTCCACCACCGCGACGAATTGCAGGCGGTGCAGACCGCGATGACGGACG
>JANMQL010000220.1:0-4310 GCA_031370475.1 Hyphomicrobiales bacterium
TGCCAAAGTTGCCGACCAGACCTTTGAGAAATTCGAGCAGGTAGAACATCGGCTTGGTGAGGAAGTAAAACCAGCCCCAATCGACCATGAGATCGAAGCGATCGATCTTGTACTTGTTGCCGATCGAATTGATGGTCTTGACGACTTTGGCGCCGGCGAACAGCATGTCCTGGTAGGTGGCGCTGCCGCCGGCGGGAACGGCGATCGCATCCTTGGCGAGGTAATCCACCTGGTAGACGTCGCGCTCCGCTAGTTTTTGATGCAGGAACGTACCGGTCATTGGTTTCGACTGATCGGGGATAAGTGTCGCTGCCCAATACTTGTCGGTGAAGCCAAGCCAACCACCGGTCCCGTCGACTTTAGTGGGTTCCGCGGCGCCGGCGGCGTCCTTGTATTTCACTTCCGTCAGGCTCTTGTCGAAAACACCCAGCATGCCCTCATAGAATACCCAGTAGCCGGCGATCTTCGGCGTGTCCTGGCGCTGGATGCGGGCATAAGGGATGAGCGAGACGGCCGCAGCCGATTTGTTCTCTACGGTCTGCTTGATGGTGAAGACATATTCATCATCGATCGAAATCACGCGGGTGAAGACGAGGCCTTCGCCATTGTCCCAAGTCAGGGACAAGGGCTTGCCGGGGCCGAGAACCGCGTCGGCTGGTGCGGTCCAGACGGTCTTGGGATCGGGCAGCTTGGCATTGGTGCCGGTGGCCGCGATAAAGCCCTGTTCGGCAAAGAGCGCGCCCGGGGTTCCGGCAGGCGACAGGAAGGTAATGGCGGGGCTCGCGGAATTGATGGTTTCGCGGTATTGGGTCAGATGCAGGTCGTCGATCTGCGCGCCCTGAAGGTTGATCGAGCCTGACACAAAGGGAGTCTCGATTTTGACGCGCGGCGTTGTCTTCAGCACCTCGTCTCGAGAACGCAGCACCGGCAACACCGAGCCCTGGGGTACAGGCGCCTGGGTTCCACCCTGGGCCGCGGGCTGGGAAGTCTGCTGCTGGGCTGCCTGCTGTTTCTGCCTTTCCGCGATGGGACCGGCATAGAAATACTGCCAGCCGAAGACGATCAGCATTGACAGCACGATGGCGAGGATGAAGTTCTTGTTGTCGTAGTTCATGGACGTCCCTTATCCCGCAGCCTCATGTGGCGTGCGGTGCAGCCGCTTCAAGGCGGAATTGAGGTCTTTCTGAAGCTCGGCGAAAGGCCGTTTGGCGGCTCCCGGCCGGCCGATCAGCACATAGTCGAAGCCGGGGTGGGCAATTTCCGGCAGGGTGAGACGGGCGGCTTCGCGCAGGCGGCGCCTGATGCGGTTGCGGATGACGGCATTGCCGAGTTTCTTGGTCGTGGTGAAGCCAACCCGGGGGTTTGCCTCATCCTTGCGGTCGCGTGCCTGCACCACCATGCCCGGCATCGCCGCATGCAACGCCTTGGCGGCGGCAATGAAGTCCTGCCGGCGCCTGAGGCGTTCCATTGGCGTGGAAATCCGGCCCTTAGGCCGACAGGCGCTTGCGGCCCTTGGCGCGGCGGCGGGCAATGACATTGCGGCCGCCAACCGTGGCCATGCGGGAACGGAAGCCGTGCCGGCGCTTGCGGACGAGTTTCGAGGGCTGGTAGGTGCGCTTCACGTTCTTTCTCCGTAATTCTTTCCTTGGACGCCAATGTTTTCAAAGACATAACTCAAGATTGCGAAAACCTTGAGGATGCGCCCTGTGAGGATGTTCGATCACTTCAGGAATTGTCCGGGCTTATAGGGGGAAACCGCGCGCAAAGTCAACGCGCCCCGGCCCCTGTTTGATCACGGGTTTGACACGGCGACTGAATTGTTCTCACGAGCAGGTGAGGGGTCCTTTCCTATCGGCGGCGGATGCGGCATGTCACGAGTCCAGTTCGATGCCTACCCCAAGCTATGAACCATGATAGAACCGGCCGATGCCATGACCAGCTTCCAGCCGCAATCCAGCCACCCGTCAGCCTTCAGGCGATGGCTACCGGTGGGCGTGCTCGCAATTCTGATGGGGCTCGCCTATTTCTCCGGCCTGTATCGCTATCTTTCCTTCGCCGCCATCGCAGAGCATCGTGAACTGTTGAAGGGCCTCGTCGACCAGCACATATTTGCAGCGGTGGCCATCTACATGATGGTCTACATTACCGCCGTGGCACTGTCCTTGCCGGGAGCCGCAATTCTTTCCATTACTGGCGGGTTCCTGTTCGGCTGGGCGTTGAGCGCGCCTATCACCGTGGTAGCCGCAACGGCCGGAGCCATCATTGTCTTCCAAATCGTGAAGACCTCGATCGGTGCAATTGTGGCCGAGCGCGCTGGGCCTTTTGTCAAAAAACTTTCGACCGGCTTTGCCGGGGATGCCTTCAATTATCTCCTGTTCCTGCGGCTGGTACCGGCCTTCCCGTTTTTCGCCGTCAATGCGGTGGCGGGGCTGTGCCGGGTCAATCTTAAGACCTTCATTGCAGCCACGATCATTGGAATCATTCCGGGTTCAATTGCATTTGCCTGGCTCGGCACCGGACTGGACAGTGTTATCGATGCCCAGACGAAAATTTACCAGCAATGTGTGGCTAGCAGCGGCGAGGCGAATTGCATGTACGAATTTGACGCCAGCCCTCTCATAACCCGGGAAATCCTCATAGCCTTCGCGGTACTCGGTGTCGTGGCGCTGATTCCGGTGGCACTCAAGCGCTGGAAGGCGCGGAAGGCCGCGCCATGATCTACGACATCGCCGTCATCGGCGCCGGCTCGGGCGGACTCTCGGTTGCGGCCGCCGCCGCGCAGTTCGGCCAGAAAGTCGTGCTGTTCGAAAAGGGCAAGATGGGCGGCGACTGTCTCAATTACGGCTGCATACCGTCAAAGGCTCTGATCGCCGCCGCCAAACAGGCCCATGCGGTGCGAAGCGGCGGCAAATTCGGCGTTGCGGCGCAGGAACCGGCTATCGACTTTCAGGCGGTACACGATCGTGTCCATCGCGTCATCGCGGCAATCGAGCCCAATGACAGCCAGGAGCGATTCGAGAAGCTTGGCGTCCACGTCGTGCGGGCCGAAGCCCGCTTCCGCGATGCCGCAACGATCGAGGCGGACGGACAAGTCTATACGGCGCGCCGTTTCGTTATCGCCACCGGATCGCGCGCGGCGATACCGCCGATTCCCGGCCTTGCCGATGTGCCGTATTTTACCAATGAGACGCTGTTTACGAACACCACGCGTCCGGCCCATCTGGTCGTCATCGGCGGCGGACCCATCGGCCTGGAAATGGCGCAAGCCCACCACCGGCTCGGTGCGCGGGTGACGGTGATCGAGGCCTTCGATCCTCTTAACAAGGACGACCCGGAACTGGCCGGTGTCGTGATCAAAGCGTTGATATCGGAAGGTATCGAATTTCTGACCCGCACAGCGGTCAAGTCGGTGCGCAAGACCGAGACAGGCCTTGCCGTCGAGACCGACGGTAACGAAATAGTAGAAGGCTCGCATATTCTGGTGGCGGCCGGCCGCATTGCCAATGTCGAAGGCCTCAATCTCGAAGCCGCGGGCATCGCCTATACTCGGAAGGGCGTCACCGTCGATCAAGGCTTGCGAACCGCCAACCGCAAAATCTACGCTATCGGGGATGTCGCGGGCGGGCTGCAATTTACCCACGTGGCTGGCTACCATGCTGGGCTCGTCATCCGCAACGCACTGTTCCGTCTGCCGGTCCGTTATCGCGCCGACACGATCCCATGGGTGACCTACACCGACCCGGAACTTGCCCACGTGGGATTGACCGAAGCCCAGGCGCGCCAGCAATTCGGCGAGACGGTCAGGACGGTGCGCTGGCCGTTCCACGACAATGACCGGGCCCAGGCCGAAGGCAAGACGCAGGGTCTGGTCAAGGCGGTCGTCGGCAAGGGCGGCCGCATCCTCGGCGCCAGCATTGTCGGCGCCCAGGCCGGCGAACTGATCCAGCCTTGGGTCTTGGCGATGAGCAATGGGCTCAAAATCAAGGCATTCACCAATATGGTGGCGCCCTATCCGACATTGGGTGAAGCCAGCCGCCGGGCAGCCATCGGCTATTTTTCAGGGCTTGCAGCCAATCCATGGGTCCGGCGCGCAATTGGGATGCTTAGCCGCCTCGGATGACATAAGATCGCGACATGGAAGACAGAGGAATGAAAAGTGAGCCGCGGCGGCCGAGGCTCCTGACCGGGCTTTCCGGCAAGGTGCTGCTGTTGACCATCGGCTTCGTCATGCTGGGCGAAGTGCTGATCTTTCTGCCGTCGATCGCCAATTTCCGCATCCAGTGGCTCAAGACCCGCATCGCCCAGGCCGA
>JANMQL010000221.1:0-6370 GCA_031370475.1 Hyphomicrobiales bacterium
GGACAGTGACCATTTGCACGCCGGCGGCCTCGGCGCGGCGGGCGAGTTCGGGCGCGTTGAGACTGCCATGATCCCAGCCGAGCCGCATCTTGAGCGTCACGGGGACGCGCGCCGCGGCGACGGTTGCTTCGATGAGACTCACGGCATGATCGAGATCGCGCATCAGGGCGGAGCCGGAAAGTCCGCCTGTCACCTGGCGGGCCGGGCAGCCCATGTTAATGTCGATGGCCTGGGCGCCGAGATCCTGGGCAACGCAGGCCCCTTCCGCCATCCACCGGGCCTCGCGCCCGGCCAACTGAATGACGAAGGGATCGAGCTTGGCGGCGCCCCTCGCCCGGCGCACCATGTCGGGCCTGGACTGGACCAGTTCTTCGCTGGCCACCATTTCAGAGACGACCAGGCCTGCCCCATGGCGATGGGCGAGCGCGCGGAACGGCTCGTCGGTCACCCCGGACATGGGGGCGAGGAAGACGCGGTTCCGCGTCTTGATCGGACCGATGCTGATGCCCATTTTTTGTGCGATGACCATGATTGAGCAATTCGGCGGCAAGATAGGCATATGGTGCAGTGCGTCAAGCACCTTTGTTGCGGCCGGGGGGCATGGCTGCTAGAGGGGCGCCATGAAGGTGGCAGCAGTGATCGTGGCCGGCGGATCGGGCCTGCGGGCAGGCGGCGAAAAGCCGAAGCAGTACCAGCCGATCGGCGGCAGGCCGCTGATCTGGTGGACGCTCAAGGCCTTCACCGAGCATCCGGGCATAACGCATGTGCAACCGGTGATTGGCGAAGGTCACGAGGCGATGTTCACCGAGGCCGCCTTGGGATTGCCGGTGGAGGCGCCGGTCATCGGCGGCCGAACCCGGCAAGAATCTTGTCACATCGGCATCGAGGCGGTTGCCCGGCATGATCCCAATTTGGTGCTGGTTCACGATGCCGCCCGGCCCTTCGCCTCGCGCGACCTGATCAGCCATGTGATCGCTTGGCTCGACCGTCACCCGGGCATTGTTCCATGTCTTCCCGTGGCCGACACGCTGAAGCACGCGCCGGGCGGTCTGGTCCAGCGCACCGTCGACCGGGCCGGCATGTGGAGCGCCCAGACGCCCCAGGGCTTCGATTTCAAAGCGATTCTGGCAGCCCACCGGGCGGCGGCGGCCGAGGGCGCCACGGACCTGACCGACGACGCCGCCGTGGCCGAGCGCGCCGGCATCGAAGTTGCCGTCATCCCCGGCCGCAACGAGAACCGCAAGATCACCACCGCCGAGGATATGGAAAACGCCGACCGGTTCTTGATGGAACAGAACTACGCCCGGTTGCCCGATGTGCGGGTCGGCCAGGGTTTCGACATCCATGCCTTCGAAGCCGGCGATTGCGTCACGCTGTGCGGCGTGCGCATTCCCCACAGCCACCGGCTCAAGGGTCATTCGGATGCCGACGCGGCGCTGCATGCGCTGACCGATGCCATTCTGGGGGCGCTCGGCGAAGCCGATATCGGCACGCATTTTCCGCCTTCCGATTCACGGTGGAAGGACGCAGCCTCGGCGCGGTTTGTCGAATTCGCCGTGGCCGCAGTCGAGCGCCGCGGCGGCAGAATCGCCAATGTCGACGTGACCATTCTGGCGGAAGCGCCGCGTATCGCACCGCATATCGCGGCGATGAAAGCGGTGCTGGCGCCGCTCCTGAAACTGCCTTACGATCGCATCGCCGTTAAGGCGACAACCATGGAGAAACTGGGATCAATCGGACGCAGCGAAGGCATTGCCGCTTTCGCCAGCGCCACGTTACGGCTCCCCTGAGCCATGTTCAGTCCCGCCCTCACCCGTCTTGCCGAAAATCTGCTCGCCCAATGCCGCGCCGCGGGGCTCAAGCTCGCCACGGCGGAGAGCTGCACCGGAGGGCTGGTGGCCGGCGTCCTCACAGCGATTGCCGGATCGTCGGATGTCTTCGAGCGCGGTTTCGTGACCTATTCCAATGCCGCCAAGATCGCCGATCTCGGCGTCGACGAGAAAATCATCGCTGCATCCGGCGCGGTCAGCGAGGAGACGGCGCGGGCCATGGCGGAAGGCGCGCTACGCCATTCACAAGCCGATATCGCCATGGCAGTCACCGGCATTTCCGGCCCCGGCGGCGGGAGTGCCACAAAACCCGTGGGGTTAGTCCATGTCGCCGTGGCGCGGCGGGGAAGAACAACCCTTCACCGGCGGCTGATGCTGGGCGATGCAGGGCGCGAAGGGGTGCGGCTGGCCTCGGTGGAGGCGGCCCTTCAGCTTGGCGCCGAGGCGGTGGCCGGCACGCCATAAACCTTGCGGGCCCGCTGTTCGAAGGCGACCAAGATCCGCCGCACCATCAGGTCGAACATACCCGAAAGCAGGAATTGCAGGCTGCGGCTCTTCAGCGTGTAATCGACGGAATACTGGATTTCGGATTGGCCCTCGCCCGTGGGCACGATCTTCCATTCGGAATCGAGACTCTTGACCGGACCCTCATTGGCGTGGGCCCTGACGATGCGGTTCACGGGATCGAGTTCGACGCGGCTGGACAGTGTTTCCGAAATATTGAGCTTCTTGTAAGAGATGGTGAGGTCCGCATCGAAACTCTCGCCACCGCCCGGCATCGGCCGGCGGTTGCGAACCGTCGAGCCGGTCAGGAGCGGTACAAACTCCTTATAGGCCGCGACATCGATGGCAATGGCGTAAATTTGCTCGGGGCTGAAGGGAACGCGGCGGGTCACGGTAAACTTGGTCATCGATCAATGTCCGGATTGATTCATGCGGGCTTGCCGCAGCCGGGCGAAATCGTCGCCGGCATGATGCGAGGAACGGGTGAGCGGGCTCGCGGCCACCATGAGAAAACCCTTGGCGTAGGCGAGGGTTTCGTAGCTCTTGAACTCGTCGGGCGTCACGAAACGGGCGATCGCCGCATGGCGGCGGGTCGGCTGCAGATATTGCCCGACGGTGATGAAGTCAATCGCCGCCGAGCGCATGTCATCCATCACCTGCATGATCTCCTCGCGGCTCTCGCCGAGACCCACCATGACGCCGGACTTGGTGAACATGGCGGGGTCGAGCTCCTTGACCCGCTGCAAGAGGCGCAGCGAATGGAAGTAGCGGGCACCCGGCCGGATGCGGAGATAGAGCGACGGTACGGTCTCGAGATTGTGGTTGAAGACGTCCGGGCGGGCCGCGACCACCTGCTCCAGGGCGCCCTCCTTCTTGAGAAAATCCGGGGTCAGTACTTCGATCGTGGTGGCGGGCGAAGCGTTGCGGATGGCCTTGATGGTGCGGGCGAAATGTTGGGCCCCGCCGTCGTCGAGGTCGTCGCGGTCGACGGAGGTGATGACCGCGTGGGCGAGCCCCATGCGGGCCACGGCGTCGGCGACCATTTCCGGTTCACCGGCGTTAAGCGGTCCAGGCCGGCCGGTTTTGACATTGCAGAAGTCGCAGGCCCTGGTGCAGGTATCGCCCATGATCATGAAGGTGGCGTGCTTCTTGGACCAGCACTCGCCGATATTGGGGCAGCCCGCCTCCTCGCAGACGGTGACGAGCTTGTTGTCGCGCACGATCTTCTGCGTCTCGGCATAAACGGGCGAGCCCGGCGCCTTGACCCTGATCCAATCGGGCTTGCGGAGCAGCGGCGTTTCCGGCCGATGCGCCTTTTCCGGATGCCGCGGCCGCGGCTTGGCCGTGTCGAGTAGCGTGACCATCAGGCGGCGCGGGTCCACACGAGTCTCAATACGACGATGAGGATGACGGCGCCGATGACGGAAACCACCAGATTGCCGAGGAACCAGCCATGGAAGATTTCACCGAGCTGGATGCCCAGCGCATTGGCAAGAAAGTTGCCGATATAGGCGCCAATGATGCCGGTGACGATGTTCATTAGCAGGCCCATCTCGGACTTGGTCAGCTTCTCGGCGATCCAGCCGGCCAATCCACCAATGAACAAAGTGCCGAGCCAGCCGACGCCGCCGCCGATATCCATGAGATTGTTCATGACATGCCTCCGTGCTTCGAAAAGATATGGCGCAGGCCAGCCGGGCTATCAAGGGGATTCGAGCGCCCTATTTCAACCAGAATTTGACCAGCGGGTCCTGGGCATCCAGGGGCTTTTGCGGAGCTTGCGCATCCTGGGTGGCCAGGAAGGCGCCGCCAAGTATGAGGAAGAAAAAGGCCGGTTTCACGAAACCGCCGATCAGCGCGCCGGACAGCAGCCCCCAGATATTCTTGCCGCGCCCGAACCACAGGCTGACGATGATGGCGCCAAAGATGGCGAGCACCAGGTCGAGCGTATCGAAGGCTTCGAGCAGCGGGGCGAACTGTTCCATGGCGCCAGCATGTCCGCCATGGGTTAACAAATCCTACATGTGGATGACGCGGCCATAGGCGTCGAGGACGCTTTCGTGCATCATTTCCGAGAGCGTTGGATGCGGGAACACCGTATGCATCAGCTCCTCCTCGGTGGTCTCGAGGCCCATGGCGATGACGAAGCCCTGGATCAGTTCGGTAACCTCGGCGCCCACCATGGGGGCGCCGAGGAGGCGGCCGGTCCTGGCGTCGAAGACGGTCTTGACCAGGCCCTGGTCCTCGCCCAGCGCTATGGCCTTGCCGTTGCCGGCAAAGGGGAAGCGGCCGATTTTCAACTCGTAGCCCGCCGCCTTGGCCTTGGCCTCGGTGAGGCCGACGGAGGCGACCTGCGGCTGGCAATAGGTGCAGCCGGGAATGTGCTCCTTGTTCATCGGATGGGCGTCGAGGCCCTTGATCTTTTCCACGCAGATCACGCCTTCGTGTTCGGCCTTGTGGGCGAGCATGGGGGGGCCCGCCACATCGCCGATGGCATAGAGGCCCGGCACATTGGTGCGGCCGAAGCCGTCGATGACGATGCAGCCCTTCTCGGTTTTGACACCGAGGGCTTCGAGGCCGAGATTCTCGATATTGCCGGTGACGCCCACTGCCGAGATGACGCGATCGACGGTGATGTCGGACTTCCCGGCCCCCTGCTCTATCGTGGCGGTGACGCTGTCCTTGCCTTTCTTCAGGGCAATGACTTTCGCACCGGTCTTGATCTTGAGGCCCTGCTTTTCGAGCTGCTTCTGCGCCACCTTGGCGATCTCGGCATCCTCCACCGGCATGATCTGGTCGACGATCTCGACCACCGTCACGTCCACGCCCATGGAATTGTAGAACGACGCGAACTCGATGCCAATGGCACCGGAGCCGACGACGAGGAGGGATTTCGGCATGGCGGGCGGCACCATGGCCTCGAAATAGGTCCATACCAGCTTGCCGTCGGGCTCAAGACCGGGCAGCACCCGCGGCCTGGCGCCGGTGGCGATGATGATGTGCTTGGCCGTGTAAGTGCCGGGGCCCAGCGCGCCCCTGGGCTCGGGAGGCTGCGGCTGCATCGGCGGCTTGGCGGATTTCGACACGACGACCTCGCCGGATTTGCCGAGCTTGGCCTCGCCCCAGATAATCTGCACCTTGTTCTTCTTGAGCAGGCCGTTGACGCCCATGTTGAGGCGGCCCGAGACGCCGCGCGAGCGCTGCACCACGGCGGCGGCGTCGAAGCCGATCTTATCGGCGGAGAGGCCGTAATCCTTGGCGTGTTTCAAATAATGGAAGATTTCGGCCGAGCGCAGCAGCGCCTTGGTGGGGATGCAGCCCCAGTTGAGGCAAATGCCGCCCAGATGCTCGCGCTCGACGATGGCAACCTTGAAGCCCAGTTGCGCGGCGCGGATCGCCGTCACATAGCCGCCGGGGCCGGAGCCGATGATGAGAATGTCGAATTGCGGGTCGGCCATGGTGCTTTCCTTTCAAGGAGCGAATAGCGAATGGCGAGTAGCGAATAGGGACATTTTCTATTCGCTACTCCCTATTCGCCCAAAATCTTCTTCACCACTGGCACCAGCGCCTGCCCGATGGCCCGCGTATTGGCGGCGTCGAGATGGCCGCCGTCGGTCGGATCGGCCCTGGCGACGCTGCCGGCATCGAAGAAATGCACGCCGCGCTCCTTGGCGAGCCTGGCATAGTGAATGCCGAGCTTTTTCGACTCGTCGATGGCGTGGCTCCAAAGTTCGCTGAACCATTCGTCGGTTGTCTTCACCAGCGCCGGCGGCGACACGATGAGGATTTGCGGCGGCGCATAATTGTCGTTGAACGGATAGTGCTGCACGATCTCGATGAGCCGGCCCATGCCAAGGGCCGCGTCGAAGGCGCGGCAGCGGGCGGCGAATTTGAGATCGTTGGTGCCGAGCATGATGATGACGAGGTCGAGGGGCTGGTGCGATTTCAACATGATCGGAAGCGCCACGGTGCCATTGAGATTGGCTGCGTCCGAGGCATCGTCATAGGCGGTTGTGCGACCGTTCATGCCCTCTTCG
>JANMQL010000247.1:0-1679 GCA_031370475.1 Hyphomicrobiales bacterium
CGACAGGTCAGGCGGGTACGATGAAAGCCAGCGCTCGGGTGCTTTTTCACGCGCTGCAGCGGTTCCGCGCGCTTCCCGATCACCTGCAGGTGTGGCCCGGTCACGGTGCGGGCTCTGCGTGCGGCAAGGCCCTTGGCGCCATCGCGTCTTCGACCGTGGGCTACGAGAAGATCGGCAATTGGGGCGTGGCGACGACGGACGAGGATGAGTTCGTGCGCATGGTGCTCGATGGTCAGCCCGAGCCGTCGACGTATTTCGCTGAGATGAAGCGCATCAACAAGATTGGCCCGCGCGTGCTGGGCGGATTTTCCACGCCCGCTACGGTGCCGACCGCCGCACTCGCCAGGTTGCTCGAGGAGGGCGCCACGGTGGTGGACACGCGGCCCGCATCGGCCTTTGCAGAGGGCCACGTCTCCGGCACGATCAACATCCCACTGAACGGCACCTTCACGGCGTGGGCCGGCTGGCTGTTGCCGTACGACCGTGACCTCTACCTCATTGTGGACGACGCATGCAGCGACTGCGCAGCACGGGCCGTGCGTGACCTCGCGATGATCGGGCTTGATCGGGTGGCGGGCGTTCTCATCCGGGACGCCCTCGCGGCGTGGACAGCATCCGGACGAGGGCTGCGTACGGTGGCGCAAATGACGCCGTCGGACGTCTCTGCGATGCTCAAGCGCGATGAGGCCACTGTGATCGACGTGCGAGCACCGGCCGAGTGGGTCGCGGGCCATCTGCCCGGCGTGCAGAACATCCCGCTCAGCCATCTCTTGGAGCGCCTGCGCGAAGTGCCGACCGACAAGCCGGTGGTACTGCATTGTCAGGGCGGTGGACGCTCGTCCATCGCAGCGAGTCTACTGCAAGCGCACGGCGTACAGCAGGTGCTGAACATGGCGGGGGGCTTTGGCGCCTGGCAGCAGGCGGGACTCCCCGTGGCCACGGTGGCGCCGTGAGCATGATCGAATGGCTTTCGAGACCGTGGCCATGGTATGTCGCCGGCTCGATTATCGGGCTCGTCGTACCGGCGCTGCTGCTGCTCGGCAACAAACAGTTCGGTATCTCTGCGAACCTGCGTCACGCCTGCGCAATCGCTGCGCCCGGGCGCGTCGAGTTCTTCCGGTACGACTGGCGTCGCGTTGGCGGGTGGAACCTCGCGTTCATCGCCGGCGTGCTGTTGGGCGGCTTCATCGCCGCGCATTGGCTTGCGGATCATGCGCCAATCGCGCTATCGCAGGCAACGAAAACCGACTTGAGCGCGCTTGGTGTGCGCGACTTCTCAGGGCTCGTCCCGCGCGACCTGTTTAACTGGGCAAGCCTGCGCACGTTCAGCGGTCTTGTGATGCTGGTCGGCGGCGGGCTCCTCGTTGGGTTTGGGACCGCCTACGCTGGCGGATGCACATCCGGGCATGCCATCACGGGGTTGGCCAACCTTCAGCTCCCTTCGTTGATCGCGGTGCTCGGCTTCTTTGCAGGCGGCCTGATCACGACGTGGCTCATCCTACCCGAGTTGCTCTGAGGGTTCACCATGCACAACAGCTCTTCACTGCTTTCCAAGGCATCCCGTGACGCAGGCGGGTCTCGCGCCAAAACCGGCGAAGACGAGAACGCAGGAGCAAGCGCGTCGGCGCGGGCCCTCGCGGCTTATCTCAGCATAGGTACGCTCTTCGGCATCCTGTTTA
>JANMQL010000261.1:0-5368 GCA_031370475.1 Hyphomicrobiales bacterium
CGATCCGCGACCGCTTCGGCGGGGCGGTGCCGGGGCGGGGACACAGGGCCGTGGCGGAACTGGTGCGGCGCGGCCATGTGAGTGCGGTCATTACCCAGAACATCGACGGCCTGCATCAGGCGTCGGGCATCGCCGCCGACCGCATCATCGAGATTCACGGCAACGGCACCTATGCGCGCTGCCTGAGATGCGAGGTGCGTTATGAAATCGATTGGGCGCGCGCGGCGATGGCGGCGAGCGCTGCGGCGCCCGTTTGCGAAGCTTGCGGCGGCATCGTCAAACCGGCGACCGTTTCCTTCGGCCAGCCGATGCCGGAACAGGCCATGGCCGATGCGCGCGCCGCCACGCTCAGTGCCGATCTGTTTCTCGCCATTGGTTCCTCGCTCACGGTTTTTCCCGCCGCCGGGCTGCCGGCGATGGCCGCCCACAATCGCACTTCACTTGTCATCGTCAATCGCGAGGCCACCGGACTCGACGGCCTCGCCGCCCTGGCGATCCATGGCGAGATCGGCGACGTGCTGAGCGCGGTGGCGGAACTTGCCGGCCAAACCGAATCAATTGCCGGCGGGAGTCAAAATTTGCGCCGCCGCGGTCCGACCTGAGCGCCGCAATCTTTTTTCGAGCGTGACATATTTTGCACAGCAGCAACCTTCGCTCGCTTGCAGGCTATTCTGCAATCGCCGTTGATTCTCTTGGCTTGTTTGCATCGCGGCGGCCGTCTTGGCGGGACCACGGTATCGCGGCTGCGAAGTTATCCACACGGCGAAGTGAGCTTCGCTCTGTACAAATCTTTACGATTTGATCACATTAGCTCATGGGCGGTGGGGTTGAGGCTGTGTTGTGCCGCCCAATAAGCAGGTTGGGTCAAAGTCATGGCGGCGAGTGACACCCAGAGGGGTGATGCGGCAACGGGTCTGACGATGGGGCTCGAGCCGGATGTCCGAATTATCCAAATCAAAGGTCTTGTGAAGTGGTTCGATGTCGGGCGAGGCTATGGCTTCATCATTCCCGACAACGGCATGCAGGACATTCTGCTGCATCTCTCCTGCCTGAAGCGCGATGGCTTCGAGGCGCCGCTGGAGGGCACGCGGATCACTTGCGACGTGGTCGAAAGGCAGAAGGGCTATCAGTGCCTCAAGGTGCTGGAGATCGATGCGTCGACCGCCATTCATCCGGTGGAGCGCAAGAGCCGGGCCCATACCACGGTGTCGCCGTCGAGCGGCTGGGTGCGCGCCAAGGTGAAATGGTTCAACCGGGCGCGCGGCTTCGGCTTCGTCTCGGAAGGCGAAGGCAAGCCCGATATCTTCGTGCACATGGAGACGCTGCGCAAAACGGCGATCGCCGAATTGCAGCCGGAGACCTGGGTCTATGTGCGCTTCGGCGAGGGACCGAAGGGCAACATGGCGGCGGAGGTGCGCCTGTCGCTTGAAGGCGGGCCGGCCCACACCAATTAGCGCATGTCAACTTGGCGCGTTTTCTTGTCCGAAAAGCGACGACACTTTTCGGGAAAACGCGCGAGGCCTTGCTTCCGCCGCGATCAATGCCGACAAGCGGGCCCATGCGCGTCTTGCTCATGGGCTTTTTCCTGTGCCTGTTCGCCGCCGTTGGGGCGCTGGCGGAGGCGCCGGTATTCCGGCGCGAGCCGGTCAGGATCGTCACAGCCATGGGCGAGACGGAATTCAGCGCCGAAATCGCCGATACCGATGCCTTGCGCCAATACGGGCTGATGTTCCGCTACACGCTGCCCGGCGACCGGGCCATGCTGTTCGATTTCGGCCAGGCGCGGCAGGTCGGCATGTGGATGAAGAACACCTATATCGCCCTCGACATGGTTTTCATCCGGGCCGACGGCACGGTGGCGTCGGTGGCCGAGAACACGGTGCCCCATTCGCTGGAGGTGGTGGGCGCGGCGGAGCCGGTGCTGGCGGTCCTCGAGGTGGCGGCGGGCACGGCCCGGCGTCTCGGCCTTAAACCAGGGGATAAGGTTTACCATCCTATCTTCAAACCGGCGCCGTGAGGCTCAAGCCTTGCTTGGCAGGGGCTTCCTCGTCTATTCACGGGGCCGCATGGCGAACGGGGTGTAGCGCAGTCTGGTAGCGCACCTGCCTTGGGCGCAGGGGGTCGTCAGTTCGAATCTGGCCACCCCGACCAGCCATGACGGATGAGGAGAGACAAGCCGATGGCGGCACGCATCTACAGGCCGGCCCGTAATGCCATGCAGTCGGGCAAGGACAAGACGGGGGCATGGATTCTGGAATTCGAGGCGGAGGCCCCGCGCGGCCGCGAGCCGCTGATGGGCTGGACCTCCTCGGGCGATATGCGCCAGCAGCTGCGGCTGCAGTTCGATACGAAGGAGCAGGCGATTGCTTATGCCGAGCGTGAGGGGCTGGCCTACAGCGTTGCCCCGGAAGCACCGGTCAGGATGCACCGGAAGTCGTATTCGGAGAATTTCAGATGGGGCCGGACAGACAACTGGACCCACTAACCGTTTCCTTCACCCCATGGGACGGGGGAAGATAAATCACGACCCCGTAGCTCAGTTGGACTAGAGCAAGTGCCTTCTAAGCACTAGGTCGCAGGTTCGAATCCTGCCGGGGTCGCCATCACGCGGGGGGAGGGCGAGTAGATGAAGCTCAACGACGCCGGAGTCTCAAGCCGCATCGACATCGACAGCGGCGTGATCGGCAATTTCACCCTCGACATCACCGGCAGGGACAACTCCATCACCGTCGCAGCGGGTGTCAGGCTCAGGTCCAGCTACATCGAAATGCGCGGAGACAATATCTCGATCCACATCGGCGCGAATTGTAAATTGCAGGGGCGGTTCCGGTGCCACAGCCGCGATGCGGTGTTGCGGATCGGCGCGAACACCACCTCCATGAATGCGTTCGTCTCGCTGCATGAGCCGGGAACGATCACTGTTGGCGAGGATTGCATGTTCTCGGGCGATGTACACATGGATGTGAGCGACATGCACAGTATCCTGGATCGGGAGACGGGTGCCCGCATCAATCCCGCCCGCGACATTGCCATCGGCGATCACGTCTGGCTGGCCCATGGCGTCATGGTCGGCAAGGGGGCCGTCATCGGCAGCGGCGCGATGATCGGCGCCAAGAGTCTGGTGCTCGGAACCATACCGGAAAATGTCATAGCGGCAGGTACGCCGGCCCGGGTGCTGCGGGAGAATATCGAATGGCGGCGGCAGCGCCTGTAACAGCTCCGGCCGGCAATCGCGATTGCGGTTCGACACGATTGAACAGGGGCCGCTCGTGCCGCGGGTACGAACCCGCCCTGGCCGCCATCACGGGGTTTCGGGCGGGGCGAGGATCGGTGAACGGCCCGAGACATGGGTGACATGGCGTACCGGACACATGGGTTACACTTTTTGCCTGTTTTGCAGGTGGAAGGTGTGGATGCCGCGGAAAGAGAGTTCGGCGACGGACGAACGCCTGCGTTTCATAGCCCGCCTGCTGGAAGGCGAGGCGATGCAACATGGCAAGCTCCGCGGATTTCCGGCGGAGAGGCTAGCACGGCGCCGCTAAGAGGCACGCTTCCAATTGGCCGTCTTCTTGCGGGCGACTTTCTTGCTGCTGTGGCAGCCCCAGTGCCAGCTGCGGCGCGGGCCGACATCGACGTGGACCATGGGGGTGTGGCAATAGGTGCCGACGCCGCCGCGGCCGGGCAGATCTCTTACAAAGCGCAGAACTTGGGCATCGCTGACGCCCGCCAGTCTGATATCGGCAGCCATGCACTGCAAATGATAAGACTTGCGGGCGCCGCCGATCCGGCGATTGTGCTCGAGGGAGCGGCAGCCGGAGATGATGTTGACGGGCCTGCGGAAGTGGTTCTCGACCTGGTAAAGAAGACGGACAAGGCGCGGATTAAGGCCCTTCTTGCTGCCGCGCATGGGCGGCATGTCTTCCTCGATGACCAGGGCCGGGCTGACCACGGGCTGTTCTTCCGTCTGCTTGAAGGACGTGTAGGCGGCGGGCTCAACCCGCGGCAACAGACTTACATGCGGCCGGGCCGCGGCCGGCACGATTGTGGTGGCAAGTCCGACGGAAACACCCAGAACAACGGCGCATACTGAACCAACATTGGACATTGACCTATACCCCCATTCCAAGACTCTTCGGTCCCAGCAATATTTGGACCAAGGCCAGTATGAACCGGATGAGGCCGAAATGTGGCTAAGGTTAACTTAACGTTAATTTTTGAGGAAGTCCTTGCAGGCGGGGGCCGGCAGCGTGCCCCAGGGCATGATCGGCACGGTCGAGGTGGAATTCTGCGGGCTGCCTTCGATCAGCCTGTCGGTGTAGCTGAGATAGACCAGCACATTGCGCTTGGCATCGCAGCCGCGCACGATCTGCATTTTCTTGAAGAAAAGCGAGCGGCGCTGGCGGTAGACCTCCTCGCCCTGGTCGAATTTGCCCTTGAACGATATGGGGCCGATCTGACGGCAGGCGAGCGAGGTTTCGGAGCGTTCCTCGGCAAAACCAGCCCAGCCCGCCCAGCCGCCGATTTCCGGCACGGTGAAATGGCAGGCAACCCCTTCGACGAGGGGATCGTCGAGGGCATAGGTGGCGAGCTTGGCGTCGGGCGACAGGAGGCGCCAGACGGTGGTCTTCTTGAAAATCAGTTCCGGATCGTCGGCTTCCTGGGCCAGGGCGGGAAGAGTCGCGAACAGCAAGGCGATGGCGGCGAGGATGGCTTTCATGTCCGGCTCCGGTTCTGGCAACCGGTCTCACATGGGATCGAAGCCTTGCGATTCAAGCCGTGGCGCGCAGCCGGGCGAAACCGTCCGCGAGGTCGGCGGTGAGATCGGCGGGATTTTCCAGCCCGATGTGGAAACGCAGGCACGGACCGGTATCGGCCCATCGGGTCGCGGTGCGGTGCGGCCGGAAGGGCACGACGAGGCTTTCATAGCCGCCCCAGCTATAGCCCATACCGAAGAGCCGAAGGCCTTCGAGCATGGCGATGACGGCGGCTTCGGAGGCGGGCTTGAGAATCACCGAGAACAGGCCCGAGGCGCCGGTGAAATCGCGCCGCCACATGGCATGACCGGGGGCATTGGAGAGGGCGGGATAGAGAACCGTCTCGACTTCGGGGCGGGCGCGCAGCCATTCGGCCATGTGCATGGCATTCTTCATGTGGCGCTCGAGCCGCACATCGAGAGTGCGGATGCCGCGCAGCGTCAGGTTCATATCGTCGGGGCCGGCGAACTGGCCCATGGTTTCATAAGCTTCCTTGAATTGCGGCCAGGTTTCGCCGGTGCAGGTGATAGAGCCCATCATGGCGTCGGAATGGCCGACGAGATATTTGGTCGCCGCCTGGATGGTCACATCGCAGCCATGGGCGAAGGCGCTGA
>JANMQL010000281.1:0-8714 GCA_031370475.1 Hyphomicrobiales bacterium
CTTGGCCACGCCCTTGGCGATCGCGGCCTGCGACACGAACAGCACCGGACTCACCACCAGGCTGCGGCCAAAGGCGCCGAACATCGGCCGGTAGTGCACCGGCTGCGGCGTCGGGATCGAGGCGTTGGGATCGCCCATCGGCGCCGCCGCGATCGAGCCGCCGAGCAGCACCATGTCGGGTTTGACGCCGAAGAAAGCGGGATTCCACAGGACCAGATCGGCGCGCTTGCCCACCTCGACGGAGCCCACCTCATGCGAGATGCCGTGGGCGATGGCCGGATTGATCGTGTATTTGGCGATATAGCGCTTGACCCGGGAATTGTCGGCGGCGCCGTCGCCCGCGAGCACCCCGCGCTGCTGCTTCATCTTGTGCGCCGTCTGCCAGCAGCGGATGATGACCTCGCCCACCCGCCCCATGGCCTGGCTGTCGGAGGAGATCATCGAGAAGGCGCCGAGATCGTGAAGGATGTCCTCGGCCGCGATGGTCTCCTTGCGGATGCGGCTTTCGGCGAAGGCGATATCTTCCGGAATGCGTGGGGAGAGATGGTGGCACACCATCAGCATGTCGAGATGTTCGGCCACCGTGTTGACGGTATAGGGCCGGGTCGGATTGGTGGAAGAGGGCAGCACATTGGCAAGCCCCGCCACCTTGATGATGTCGGGCGCGTGGCCGCCGCCCGCCCCTTCCGTGTGGTAGGTGTGGATGGTGCGGCCCTTGAAGGCGGCAATGGTCGCCTCGACGAAGCCCGACTCGTTCAGCGTGTCGGTGTGGATCGCCACCTGCACATCATGCGCGTCCGCCACCGCGAGGCAATTGTCGATCGCCGCCGGTGTCGTGCCCCAGTCCTCGTGCAGTTTGAGGCCGCAGGCACCGGCCAAGATCATTTCTTCCAGCGCCCCGGGCAGCGAGGCATTGCCCTTGCCGAGAAAGCCCAAATTCATCGGGAAGGCATCGGCGGCCTCGATCATGCGCATCGTGTGCCAGGGGCCGGTGCAGGTCGTCGCCAGGGTGCCGTGGGCGGGACCGCTGCCGCCGCCGATCATGGTGGTGACGCCGGAACAGAGCGCTTCCTCGATCTGCTGGGGCGAGATGAAATGAATGTGGCTGTCGACGCCGCCGGCGGTGAGGATCCGGCCTTCGCCGGCGATGATCTCGGTGCCGGGTCCGATGACGATGCTGACGCCGGATTGAACGTCCGGATTGCCCGCCTTGCCGATGCCGGCGATGCGCCCGTCGCGCAGTCCCACATCGGCCTTGACGATGCCCGAATGATCGACGATCAGCGCATTGGTGATGACCGTGTCCGCAGCACCCTCGGCCCGCGACATCTGCGATTGCCCCATGCCGTCGCGGATCACCTTGCCGCCGCCGAATTTCACTTCTTCGCCGTAGCGGGCGAAATCCTTCTCGACCTCGATCACGAGACCGGTATCGGCCAGCCTCACCCTGTCGCCCACTGTCGGGCCATACATGGCGGCATAGGCGGCGCGGGCGAGCTTTGCCATTATTTCACCGGTTTCAAAGCCTTGAAGGCATCATTGCGCGTTGCATGCTTGTCGATGGTAACGGTGGGCGTTGCCCCGGCCTCGGCGTTGAGCTCGGCGATCAGATAGTCGGCGAATCCGGCGCTGCCGGATTTGAACGCAGCAAGCGCTCTCTCAACGGATTGGCTTCTATCGACGACGAGATTGTCCGCTTCCAGCAGACCCTCGACGAAGGTAGCAAGTTTTGCACGGTCATAGTCGGGCAGCCGCCGCAACACCCATACGATTTCAGCCAGGACGACAACATTCAGAAATCCCGGCCGGTTAGGCGTGCATTCGGTGTCAATGAATTTGTTTGCGGCGGCAGACCAAACGGTGTCGTCATTCAGCACAGCGCGAAGCAATACATTTGAATCCAAGCCGATCACCCGCCTCTCCGCGGGTGTTGTGGCCGATTGCGGTCCGCCACCTCGGCGGCGATTGCCGCATCGATATCGACGGGGGATGAGGGCCGCGCGAAGATGCCCTTGAGGTGAGCAATGCTCCGCTTTTTCGCGACGACTTCGACCTTGCCGCCGGGCATCGTGCGGAACTGAAGCTCCCCGCCCGGCTGCAAGCCGATAAGCTGGCGTACCTCGGCGGGCACCGTCACTTGTCCCTTGAGGGATGATTTGGCCGTGTAAAGACCCATGATCGAGTTCCCTACTTATTATAGATGGCGGATAATACAAAAAAGTATGTCAAAATGCAAGTGTCCATACTAATCCAGTTTTCCCATCACCTTCTGCTGAAATCCATAGACCGTGCGGGCGCCGCCATAGGGCACCAGCGTCACCTCGCGGCGCTGGCCCGGCTCGAAGCGCACGGCGGTGCCGGCGGGGATATCGAGCCGCAGCCCACGCGCCTTGCCGCGGTCGAAGCGCAGCGCCTCGTTGGTCTCGAAGAAATGATAGTGCGAGCCCACCTGGATCGGCCGGTCGCCGGTGTTGGCGACTTCGAGGGTGACGCGCGGGGCTCCGGCGTTGATTTCGATGTCGCCCTTGGCGGTTATGATTTCACCCGAGATCATCGGCGCCTCACGAACGGATCGGTTGATGGACGGTGACCAGCTTCGTCCCGTCCGGGAATGTCGCTTCGACCTGAACGTCATGGATCATTTCGGCCACTCCTTCCATCACCTGGCCGCGCGTCAGAACATGGGCGGCCGCCTCCATGAGATCGGCGACGCTCCGGCCGTCGCGCGCCCCTTCGACAATGAAATCGCCGATCAGCGACACCGCCTCGGGATGATTGAGTTTGACGCCGCGCTCGAGCCGCCGCCTTGCCACCATGGCGGCCAGGGAGATCAGGAGCTTGTCTTTCTCGCGCGGCGTGAGCTGCATGAAATCTCCTCACAACGACCAGACTTTAGGCAATCCAGCCTGGCCCGCAAGCAGGCAAAGCGCCGGTATCAATGCCTTGCGCAGGGCAAAGCCGTCCGCCGCCAAGAGCCTTGCAACCAGCTTGCCATCCCAGGCGCTGGCACCGCCGCCGCCGGTCATGGCGCGGCGCAGAGGATCGAGTTTAGCCTCCGCGTCGGCCGCGACATAGAGGAGCGTAGCCATGGCGCCGGCCCCAGCCAGTGTCGCGGACGAACCGGGGAGCGCGCCTTCGATCGCGATGTCGTCGGCGAAGATCAGCCGGCCGCCGCGCCTGATGCGCCAGCGGTCCTTGAGAGCGATGTGGCCGATGACCTCGCCCATCTCCTTGCGCCCGAATATTACCGGCTCGACGGCCAGCAGCGTCGCATCGGCGGCGATATCGGCGGCGATTTGACGGCTGAGAGACGCGCCATCGAACAGGATGGTTTCCTGCGGCAGCCAGGCAAGTGACGCTCCCGATCCAGCAGTGAGCCTAGTCGTGATGGCTGCCGGAGGGCCAAGGCTGCGGTAGACGCGCTCCGCCGCCTGGGTCGTGACGGTGAGCCGCGCATCCGCCCCGGCCGCGATGCCGAAAGAAAATTCATCGCCGCCGGCCAGACCGCCGCCGGTGTTGATCAGCACCGCCTCGCGGTTCCCGTCCGGAAAGCGCACCTTTGCCGCGCCCTGCTCGCGCAGGCGGGCCAATCCGTGGTGCTCCATGGCGAGGCGGACATGGCCCTGCGACCTCTGATGCCGGACCGCCGCCGCCGTCACAGGAGTTTCCTGTAGGCCGGCACGGTCAGGAACGGCTCGAAACTCTTGGCCGTGGCCAGCGCCTTGAACAGCGTCGCGGCCTCCTTGAAGCGGCCGGCCTTGAAGGCGTCCTCGCCCACCTCCTGCTTTACCCGCCGCATTTCCTCGGCCAGGCAGGTCTCGAAGAAGGCGCGCGTCGCCTTGCGGCCGGTGTCGAGAGCTGCGCCGAATTTGAGCCACTGCCAGATCTGGGCGCGGGCGATTTCGGCGGTGGCGGTGTCCTCCATCAGATTGTAGATCGGCACGGCGCCGCGGCCCCTGAGCCAGGCCTCGATATATTGCACGCCGACCCGGATATTGTCGCGGAAGCCCGCCTCCGTCGGCCTGCCTTCATGCACCTCAAGCAATTCCGTCTGGCCCACTTCGACATCGTCGCGATTGACATAGAGCTGGTTCGGCGTCGGCATGAATTCGTCGAAGATTTTTTTCGCCAGCGGCACCAGATCGGGATGGGCGACCCAGGTGCCGTCATGGCCGGCCCGCACCTCGCGCTCCTTGTCGGCGGTGACTCTGGCGAAGGCGATGCGGTTGGCTTCCTCGTCCCTGCGGTTGGGAATCTGCGCCGCCATGCCACCCATGGCGAAGGCGCCGCGCCGATGACAGGTCCTGACGAGCAACGCCGAATAGGCGGCGAGGAAAGCCTCGGACATCACGAGCTGGGCGCGGTCCGGCAGCAAGAAGCGCTTGTGGTTGGCGAAGGTCTTGATGAAGGAGAAGATATAATCCCAGCGCCCGCAATTGAGCCCCACGATATGGTCGCGCAGTTCGAAGAGGATTTCGTCCATCTCGAAGCCGGCCGGCAGCGTCTCGATCAGCGCCGTCGCCTTGATGGTGCCGAGCGGCAGGCCGAGAAGGCTCTGGGCAAGAACGAACACCTGGTTCCACAGCCTGGCCTCGAGATGGCTTTCGAGCTTCGCCAGATAGAAATAGGGGCCGGAGCCCTTGGCCAGCGTGGTTTTGGCATTGTGGAAGAAATACAGGCCGAAGTCGAACAGCGCCGCGGCGGCGGGGTGGCCGTCGACCAGCATATGGGCCTCGTCGAGATGCAGCCCGCGCGGGCGCACCATCATAACGGCGGGCTTGCGGGCCAAAGCGTAGCGGCGGCCCGTGACCGGATCGGTATGCTCCATGTCGCTGGTCCAGCGGTCCATGAGATTGATCTGCCCACGGACCATATTCTCGAAGGTCGGCGCGTTCGAATCCTCGAAATCCGCCATGTAGACCCGCGCTCCGGAATTGAGCCCGTTGAGCACCATTTTGCGGTCGGTAGGGCCGGTGATCTCGACGCGGCGGTCCATGAGATCGGTGGGGATGGCTCCAATTTTCCATTCGGCGGCGCGGATTGCCGCGGTGCCGGGGAGGAAATCCGGCAGCGTGCCCTTGTCGAAGAGCTTCTGCCGCTCCGCCCTGAGCGCCAGAAGCCGCTGTCGCTCCGGCCCGAAAGCCCGCTGCAATTGCGCCACGAAGGCCATCGCCTGCGGCGTCAGCACGCGCTTGTATTGATTGTCGATCTTGACGGTGAAACGGACGCCCTGCGGCGGCTTGGCCATTCTCATATCGCTCCGGAATCGCCGGCGAGTGCATGAGGAATAGGGCCGCCATGGGCCCAGTCAAGCAGTTCGACGGTGTGCAGGATGGGGATGGCCGTGCCGCCCGAAATCTGGGCGATGCAGCCGATATTGCCGGTGGCGATGACTTCGGGCTTTGTGGACTCGATGTTGGCGACTTTCCGGTCGCGCAGCTTGGCGGCGATTTCCGGCTGGAGAATGTTGTAAGTGCCGGCCGAGCCGCAGCACAGATGGCCCTCCGGCACCTCGGCGACCTCGAAGCCCGCCTGGCGCAGAAGCTTCTGCGGCAATGTCTTGATGTTCTGGCCGTGCTGCATGGAACAGGCCGAATGATAGGCGATGCGCATGGCTCGCGGCGCCTTCACCTCGGGCAGGCCGGCGCTTTCCAGAAATTCGCCGATGTCCTTGGCGATCGATGAAATACGCCTGGCCTTCTCCGCATAGGCGGGATCGAGCCGCAGCATGTGGCCGTAGTCCTTGATCGTCGTGCCGCAGCCCGAGGCGGTGATCACCACGGCATCGACTTCGGCGGCCAGCCACTGGTCGATCGAGCGCCGCGCCCTTGCCAGCGCATCCCGCTCCTTGCCCATGTGATGGGTGAGCGAGCCGCAGCAGGCCTCGCCGCCCGAAACCACCACTTCGAAGCCGAGGCGGGTGAGAAGCCGGATGGTGGCGGCATTGATCGATGGCTCGAGCACGCTTTGCACGCAGCCCATGAGCAGGGCCACCCGGCCGCGTCTGGTGCCTTGCGCCGTATAGGTGCCCGGTGCGCCGAGCATTTGCGGTGGCGGCAAGTGCCTGGGAACCAGCCTGAGAAGTGCCGCGATCCGCTTGCCCAGGACCGGCGCCAGCGGCCGGCCCAGTTTAGCGGCGGCCAACGACAGGCGGAACAGGCCGGGCCTTGGCATGGTGAAAGCGAGAAGATTACGCAGCAGGCGCTCGAACAGCGGCCGACTGAAGGTTTCCTCCACATGCACGCGGGCCCGATCGATCAGGTGCATGTAATTGACGCCCGACGGGCAGGTGGTCATGCAGGCGAGGCAGGACAGGCAGCGGTCGATATGCTTGACGGTTTCGGGCTGCGCCGCTTCGCCCTTTTCCAGCATGTTCTTGATCAGATAGATGCGGCCGCGCGGACTGTCGAGCTCGTCGCCGAGCAGCACATAGGTGGGGCAGGTGGCGGTGCAGAATCCGCAATGCACGCAAGTCCGCAGGATGCCGTTGGCCTCGGCGATATGCGGGTCTTTCAGTTGCTCGGCGGTGAATGTGGTTTGCATGATTCACACGCCTCGATACATGCGGCCGGGATTGAGGATTTGGGCCGGGTCGAAGGCCTGCTTGACGCGCGCCGTGAGGGCAGCAAGCGCCGCCTCCTGGGGCTGGAACACCGGGACGGCGAGGCGGACGGGATCGGGGCCACCGATCAGCGTGGCATGGCCCTGGCCCACCGCACCGCGCACCGCGCCCGCGGCGGCATCGTCCGCGGAGGGAACATCGAGCCAGACCATGCCGCCGCCCCAATCGTAGAACCAGCGGGCGTCGGCGCTTGCGGCAATCGTCTGTGCCACCCTCGGGCCTTCCGCCGGCGCCACCGAAATCCGCCACAGGCAGCGCTCCGGCCGGCCCGCCAAGGGCGCGACATCGCGGATTGCCTGCCATTGCTTCGCCGACTGTTTCTCCGGCAATGTCTCGGCCGCGCCGAACTCCTTGAGCAAAGCCGCGAGCATGCCGCGCCGATAGGCAACCGATGGCGCGATGCCTTCGAGACGCAACAGTGTCATGGGTGCGGGGCCCGGCAGATGGGCGGCGCCCGAAACCTCGCAGGGCGACTGCAGGGCGAGGCTCATGGCGCGGACGGCGGTGAAGTCATCGAGACCGGCGATGACCAAAGTTTCCCCGGTCTCGGGCCGCGGCAGCACCTTGACGGTGACGGAGGTGAGAGCCGCCAGCGTGCCGTAAGAGCCGGTCAGGAGTTTCGGCAGATCGTAGCCGGTGACATTCTTCATCACCCGCGCCCCCGCCTTGAAGATGTCGGCGCGGCCGGTGACGCCGCGCATCCCCAGCACATGATCGCGCGCCGCCCCCGCTCTTATCCGGCGCGGCCCCGACAGATTGCAGGCGACCATGCCGCCGATGGTTCCGCCGTCCGGCGGCTCGAAGGCTAGCATCTGGCCCTTGGCGGCAACCGCCTCTTCGATTGCCGCCATGGAGGTGCCCGCTCCCGCCTCCAGAACGAGTTCCTCGGGCTCATAGAGCTCGATGCCGGAAAAGCCGGAAAGATCGAGCGCCGCCGCCGTCTGCATCGGACGCCCGAGGCCGCGCTTGGTGGCCAGGCCGATCAGTTCCAGCGGCCGCCCCGCGGCTGCCGCATCGGCGATCGCTTCGCTGAGTTCCGCTTCCGTCGATGGCTTCAAAACCTCCGCCATCAGAATCTCGGAATGTCGGGGAAAGGAAGCGCCCCGCCCTTGACATGCATGCGGCCAAGTTCGGCGCAGCGGTGCAGGACCGGAAACACCTTGCCGGGATTGAGCAGGCCTTTGGCGTCGAAGGCGCATTTGACCCGCTGCTGCTGATTGAGTTCGGACTCCGAGAACATCTCCGGCATCAGATCGCGCTTCTCGATGCCCACCCCATGCTCGCCGGTGAGCACGCCGCCCGCCTTGACGCAGAGCCGCAGGATATCGGCGCCGAATTGCTCCGCCCGCTCGAGCTCGCCGGCATCGTTGGCGTCAAAGAGAATGAGCGGATGCAGATTGCCGTCGCCGGCATGGAAGACATTGGCGACGCGCAGGCCGTATGTCTTCGACAGCGCCGCCATGCCGGTGAGCACTTCCGGCAGGCGCTTCCTTGGAATGGTGCCGTCCATGCACAGATAGTCGGGCGAGATGCGGCCCACCGCCGGAAACGCCGCCTTGCGCCCGGCCCAGAACAAGAGCCGCTCGTCCTCGGAAGCGGAGGCGCGGATGCTGGCCGCCCGGTTCTTCCGGGCGATTGCCGAAACCCGCTCGATCAATTGGTCGACCTCGGCGGCGGGCCCGTCGAGCTCGACGATGAGCAGGGCCTCGGCGTCGAGCGGATAGCCGGCATGGACGAAATCCTCGACCGCATGGATGGCCGGCCGGTCCATCATTTCCATGCCGCCCGGGATGATGCCGGCCGAGATGATGTCGGCCACGCATTGCCCGGCATCGACGTTCGAGGGAAAGCCCATCAGCATGGCGCGCGCCGTCTCGGGTTTCGGCAGGATGCGCACCGTGACTTCGGTGATGACGCCGAGCAGGCCTTCGGAACCGGTCATCAGGCCGAGCAGGTCATAGCCTGCGCTGTCGAGATGCTTGCCGCCGAGGCGGACGATTTCGCCGGTCACCAGCACCATTTCGATGCCCAGCACATTGTTGGTGGTGAGGCCGTATTTGAGACAATGCACGCCGCCGGAATTTTCCGCCAC
>JANMQL010000286.1:0-1633 GCA_031370475.1 Hyphomicrobiales bacterium
CCGGCCTGATCGACAGCAGCGCCGGCAAGAATGTCGGCAAGCTCACCAACACGGCGCTCGACCAGCACGCCGAGATACGCGGCCAGGTGATCGTGCGCTCGCGTCCCGCGCTGACGGCCAATTGGCGGCTGGAGCCCAATCTCGTGGCCCAGCTCACGCTCGGCGAAGGTGCGCTCACTCTCGCCGGCGTCAAGATCAACGTGACGAACGAGGTGCGGCCGATGATCGACCGCACCGTCAACGAGCAGGTGACGGCGCTGCAGACGCGGTTGCGCAACGATCCGTTCATCGAGCGCGCGGCGCGCGAGCAATGGGCCAAGATGTGCCGCGCCATTCCGCTCGGCGGCGATCAGACCGGCCTGCCCAAGCTGTGGCTTGAGATGCGGCCGGTGCGCGCCGCCGCCGCGCAGCCGCAGGTCGACACCCGCAACGTCACGCTCACCGTCGGCGTCCAGGCGGAAACAAAAATTGTTGCCACGGAAACCAAACCGGATTGCCCGTTCCCGGCCGCGCTCGAACTGGTGCCGCCGATGGACAACGGCAAGCTCGCGATTGGCGTGCCGATCGACCTGCCTTTCACCGAACTCAACAAGCTGCTCAACGCGCAACTCAAGGGCAAGCACTTCCCGGAGGACGGCAGCGCAGCGGTCGATGCCGAAGTGCGCAGCGCCAGTCTGGCGGCTGCCGGCGAGAAGCTGCTGATCTCGCTGCGCGTGAAAGTGCGAGAGAAGAAAAGCTGGTTCGGCTTCGGCGCCGACGCCACCGTCAACATCTGGGGCAAGCCGGTGCTCGATCAGAAAGAGCAGATCCTGCGCCTGACCGAGTTGACCTTGGCGGTGGAATCCGACGGCGCCTTCGGCCTGCTCAACACCGCGGCACGGGCCGCCACACCTTACCTGGAGCAGGCGCTCGCCGAAAACGCCAAGATCGATTTGAAGCCCTTCGCCGCCGACGCGCTGGCGAAGATCAACGTCGCGCTGACCGACTTCCAGAAAGACACCAGCGGCGTGCGGGTCGAGGCCGCGGTCGGCGACCTGCGCCTGACCGGCATCAACTTCGATTCCAACACCCTGCGCGTGATCGCCGAGGCCGGCGGCACCGCCAAGGTGGCCGTCACCGAACTGCCGAAGATGTGAATGTCGGGAGAGGAAGATGAGGTGTGCAAAATGGCTGTGTCTGGTCGCAGCCTTCGTATGGCTGCCTCTCGTAACTGCACACGCGCAAGAGGGTTTGACAGGCGTCTGGACCGGTAAAGGATTCCAGGTTCTATCGGACGGCAAGACCACATCGTGGACGATCAATATGCGTATCGATGCCCGCGGTAACGCCACGTCGATTGACTATCCATCGCTCAATTGCGGCGGCACGCTTACTTACCTTCGCGCGATTGGCGACGTCCGAGAATACCGCGAAACGCTGACCTACGGAAAAGAGCGCTGTACCAACAATGGAACGGTCGGCTTTCGCCTGAAGTTGAATAAGCTGATTTGGTATTGGTCTGGCGAGGGAACCACCAACCCAACGGGAATCGACGTATCGGTGCTCAATCGCAGCAATTGAAATTCATTGTTACGCACATTGACACCCCGCCCCACGGGCATAGATTGAGCCCGTTCCGAGGGGTGCCCGTGAG
>JANMQL010000291.1:0-2942 GCA_031370475.1 Hyphomicrobiales bacterium
CGATCCGCGATTGATTTGAGCGGTGCCCGGCGATAGGTTCCGCGCCCAAGACAGGAGATACGCCCATGAAATTTTTCGTAGATACCGCCGACGTCAAGGAAATCCGCGAACTGGCCGAAATCGGCCTGCTCGACGGCGTCACCACCAATCCCTCGCTGATCGCCAAATCGGGCCGCGCCTTCAAGGAGGTGGTCGCCGAAATCTGCGCCATCGTTCCGGGGCCGGTCAGCGCCGAAGTCACGGCCCTCGATGCCGAAGGCATGATCCGCGAGGGCAAGGAACTGCGCAAGATAGCCTCGAACGTGGCGGTCAAGGTGCCGCTGACGCTCGACGGCCTCAAGGCCTGCAAGGTGCTGACCTCGGAAGGAACCATGGTCAATGTCACCCTATGCTTCAGCGCCAACCAGGCGCTGCTTGCCGCCAAGGCGGGGGCCAGTTTCATCTCGCCCTTCCTCGGCCGCCTCGACGACATCAATCTCGACGGTATGGAACTCATCTCCGAGATCCGCCAGATCTACGACAATTACGACTTCACCACCGAAATTCTCGCGGCCTCGATCCGTTCGGCCAACCATGTGAAGCAGGCGGCGCTCATCGGCGCCGATATCGCCACCATTCCGCCCGCCGTGCTCAAGAGCCTGGTGAAGCATCCGCTGACCGACAAGGGCATCGAGATGTTCCTCGCCGACTGGAAGAAGACCGGTCAGACCATCCTGTGATTGCCGGACACGCTGTCCTCGAAGCATACTCAGGACTTCTCAACTATTGCGGCGTAGCCTCGCGCCATGACCGGTTTCGCCTTCCGATTCGCGCCCGATGCCGCCGATGCGGCGCGGCTATGGCTGCAATCGCTCAAATCCGAGCGGCGCATGGCAGCCAAGACGCTGGAGGCCTATGGCCGCGATGCCGGGCAATTCGCGGCCTTCCTGCAGGATCATCTGGGCGCGCCCCCCAGCTTGTCCGATCTCGAAGCTCTGACGCCCTCGGATTTTCGCGGCTTTTTGGCCCGCCGCCGCAATGAGGGTGCCGAAAGCCGCACGCTCGCCCGCCAACTCTCGGCCATTCGCTCCTTCTTCCGTTTCGGCGAACGCAATGGCCGGTTCCGCAACGCGGCGCTATTGCTGCTGAAGTCGCCGAAGCTGCCGCATGCGGTGCCCAAGCCCTTGAGCGTCGAGAATGCCCGGCGCGTGGCAGCCCTTGACCTTCCGTCGGCGGGTGAAGTGCCGCAATGGCTGGCGGCGCGGGACCGTGCCGTGCTCACTCTGCTCTATGCCTGCGGACTGCGTATTTCCGAGGCCGTCGGATTGACGCTCCGCCAGGCACAAGCCGATCCCCTGGTCGTCACCGGCAAGGGTGGCAAGACCCGCATCGTGCCGGTCCTGCCCCAGGCCCGCGCCGCGATCGAAGCCTACACATCGCTCTGCCCCTTGCCGCTGGCGCCGGATCAACCGATGTTCCGTGGGCTGAAGGGCGGACCCCTCAATGCCCGCAATATCCAACTTCTGGTCGAAAGCCTGCGCGGCGCCCTTGGCCTCGCCGATACGGCGACACCGCATGCGCTGCGCCATTCCTTCGCCACCCATCTGCTCGGCAACGGCGCCGATCTCCGCGTCATCCAGGAACTGCTCGGCCACGCCAGCCTGTCGACCACCCAAATCTACACGGAAGTCGACAGCACTCACCTCATGGCCCAATATCGCAAGGCACATCCGCGCGCCTGATGCTTGCGGCAATTCGCGGAACTGCGTAGCTTGCCGCTCCCTATTGCCGCGAGTGCCTTGCTTGCCCGTCATCGAAACAATCCAGCCCGACCTTGAGCTGCCGAAAAAAACCGCCGTCGCCATCATCGGCGGCGGCATCGTCGGCGTCTGTACGGCACTCGAACTGGCCGAACGCGGCATCGATGTGGCGCTGTTTGAGAAAGGCGAGATCGGCGCCGAACAATCGAGCCGAAATTGGGGGTGGTGCCGGCAGATGGGCCGCGATGCCCGCGAGATTCCACTGGTCTTCGAATCGCTCAAGCTCTGGCGCGGCCTGAACGAGCGGGTGGGCGCCGAGACCGGCTTCCGGCAATGCGGCATCGTCTATCTGTGCGAGACGGACGCGGAACTCGCCGCCAAGGAAAGATGGTATATCGAAAATGCCAGGCCTTTCGGCCTCGATACGCGACTCGTCTCGGGCGACGAGGCCGAACAATTGCAGCCAGGATCGTCGCGTCAATGGAAGGGCGCGCTCTATACCTCCGCCGACGGCCGCGCCGAGCCTTTCATCGCGGCACCCGTTATCGCCCGCGCGGCACAAAAGCGCGGCGCGAAAATTTTCACCAATTGCGCGGTGCGCGGGCTGGAAACCGCGGCGGGCCGCGTCGCGGGTATCGTCACCGAACGAGGCGCCATCGTCTGCGACACGGTGGTGCTGGCGGGCGGCGCCTGGTCGCGGCGATTCTGCCACAATACCGGCATCGAATTTCCCCAGCTTTCGGTGGTCAATTCGGTGATGCGCACCGAGCCCATCGATGCCGGGCTGACGCGCTCCTGCTCGGCCGGCAAATTCGCCTTCCGCAAGCGCCTCGACGGCGGCTTCACGATCTCCCACCGGCATCTGTCGGTCGCCGACATCATGCCCGACTCATTCCGCCTGTTCTGGCGCTTCCTGCCGGCGCTGCGCGTCGACTGGAACGGCATCAGGCTACGCCTCGGCCGGAGATTTATCGACGAGGCGCGGCTCAAGCGGCGCTGGAAACTCTACGAGCCCTCGCCCTTCGAGGCGGTGCGGGTGCTCGACCCCGAACCGGTCGATGCCATTCTCGATGAAGCGGCGGCGAGCCTGAAGGATTATTTCCCCGGCTTCCGCGACATGCGGATCGCCGAGCGCTGGGCCGGTGTCATCGATGCGACACCCGATGCGGTGCCGGTCATGTCGGCGATCGACAGACTGCCGGG
>JANMQL010000298.1:0-9472 GCA_031370475.1 Hyphomicrobiales bacterium
GTCGGCTCCTTCGGCGACATGATCGGTTCGAAGGGACTGGGCTGCATGCTGCATGTGGTGGAGCCCGGCTGCAAGGCATTTCCCTATCATGTGCATCACCAGATTCATGAGCTTTTTCTGATCCTGGAAGGTGCCGGCGAATACCGCTTTGGCGGCGAGCGTTATCCGGTCAAGGCCGGCGATGTGCTGGCCGCGCCCACCGGCGGGCCGGAATACGCGCACCAGATCGTCAACACCGGCAAGGTGGTGATGAAATATCTGGGTCTCTCGACCCGGACCGAAACCGAAGTGGTGGAATATCCGGACTCCGGCAAGTTCGCCGTCACGTCCCGGTTCGACTGGAAGACCATGAGCGGCGGTGTCCGCCACATTGCACGGCCCGGTGCGAGCCTCGATTATTTCGACGGTGAGAAGTAATGCGCACGATCGCCCACGGGATAACGAAACTGGAAAGTAAATGAACGACATGCTCGACATCAAAAATCTCCCCGTCAAGCTGGCCGATGAAGACCGCGCCATCATCAACGGCCTGTCGCTCAGCGTGAAACCCGGCGAGGTCCATGCCATTATGGGACCGAACGGCTCGGGCAAATCGACGCTTTCCTACGTGCTGGCGGGCCGCGCCGGCTATGAGGTGACGCAGGGCTCCGTCACCTACAAGGGCGAGGACTTGCTCGCCATGGCGCCGGACGCCCGCGCGGCGAAGGGCGTGTTCCTGGCCTTCCAGTATCCGGTCGAAATTCCCGGTGTCGCCACCATGCAGTTCCTCAAAGTGGCGCTCAATGCCCAGAGGAAGGCGAGGGGCGAAAAGGAACTCTCGACGCCCGATTTCATGCGCCTGGTGAAGGACAAGGCGGCCAGGCTCAATATCGGCCAGGACATGCTGAAGCGGGCGGTCAATGTCGGCTTCTCCGGTGGCGAGAAGAAGCGCGCCGAGATTTTGCAGATGGCGGTGCTGGAGCCCTCGCTCTGCGTACTCGACGAAACCGACTCGGGCCTCGACATCGATGCGCTGCGAATCGTCGCCGTCGGCGTCAATGCCCTGCGCGCGCCCGGCCGCGCCATGATCGTCATCACCCATTACCAGCGCCTGCTCGACTATATCGTGCCCGACAAGGTGCACGTGCTGTCACAGGGCCGCATCGTCAAATCGGGCGGCAAGGAGCTGGCGCTCGAACTTGAAGCCAAGGGCTACGCCGAATTCGCCAAGGAAGCGGCATGAACCTCGCCGTCACCAGAACCCCGGCCGAACTCGCCTATGGCGGCGAATTGCTGCCCCATGCGCGGCTGGAGGACTGGAAGTGGAGCAATCTGCGCATCCTGATCGACCGGCCATATCCGCCGCGCCTTAAGGTCGAGGCGAGGCCCGCGGACATCGAGCGGCTGCTGAAGTCTTCGCCCTTTGCGAAGATCGCCGGGGCCCGCATGGTCTTTGTGAACGGGCACTATGACGCGAAGCACTCGAAGCTGAAGAACGGCGATGTGGCGGGCACGATCGCCAATGACGAGCCGGTGCTCGCTTTGAATGCCGCCTTCGCCACCGGCGGAGCGCATGTGAGAATCGAAGGCACCGCCGATACGCCCATCGAACTCGTCTTCATAGCAACCGCCGCGGAAGCCCGCACCGTCGCCACCCGCAATGTCGTCGAGATCGCCGCCGGCGCTTCGGCCACGCTCATCGAAACCCATTTGGGCGAGGGCGATTATCTCGCCAACAGCGTCAGCGAAATCAGGCTGGGCGAAGGTGCGAGGCTCGACCGGGTGAAAGTGGAGCGCGAGGCGGCGGATGCCATCCATCTCGCCCATGCTCATGTCACTCTGGCGAAGAGCGCCACCCTGCGCGATTTCACCCTGACTTCCGGCGCCCGCGTCAACCGGCAGAACGGTACCTATGTGTTCGCGGGCGATGGTGGCGATGCCAAGGTGGCCGGCGTCTATCTGCTGGGCGGGAAGCAGCACGCCGACACGCGTCTTGTCGTCGATCACCGGATGCCCCGTTGCATCAGCCGCGAACTGTTCAAATGCGTGATGGACGATCATGCGCGCGGCATTTTCCAGGGCAAGGTGATGGTGCGCAGGGATGCCCAGAAAACCGACGGCAAGCAATCGAGCCACGCGCTTCTGCTGTCGGAAACCGCCGAGTTCGACGCCAAGCCGGAACTTGAAATCTTCGCCGACGACGTGGTCTGCGGCCATGGCGCCACCTCGGGCGATCTCGACCGCGATCATCTCTTCTATCTGCGCTCGCGCGGCATTCCCGAACGCGAGGCCAAGTCCCTGCTGATCGCCGCATTCGTCGGCGAGGCCTTTGAGTCAATCGGCCATGACGGCATCCGCGCGGCGCTCATCGCCTATGCCGGCGGCTGGCTGAAGCAGCATGGGGGGAGCCCATGAACATCGCCCATCGCCCCTTCGATGTCGCCGCCATCCGCCGCGATTTTCCGATCCTGTCTCGCGAGGTTTACGGCAAGCCGCTCGTCTATCTCGACAATGCCGCCTCGGCCCAGAAGCCCAAGCCCGTGCTCGACGCAATGATGAAGAGCTACACGGAAGAATATGCCAATGTGCATAGGGGGCTGCATTTTCTCTCCAACGCGGCGACGCAAGCCTTCGAGGATGCGCGCGAAAGCGTGCGCCGCTTCATCAATGCGCCCTCCAAGGACCAGATCATTTTCACCCGCAACGCCACCGAGGCCGTCAATCTGGCGGCCCAAAGCTTCGGCGGACTCGTTATCGGCGAGGGCGACGAGATCGTGCTGTCGATCATGGAGCACCACTCCAACATCGTGCCCTGGCATTTCCATCGCGAACGCCGGGGTGCGGTGATCAAATGGGCGCCGATCGACGAGGATGGCAATTTCCTGCTCGACGAATTCGCCAAGCTGCTGACGCCCCGCACCAGGATCGTCGCCATCACGCATATGTCCAACGCGCTGGGCACCATCGTGCCGGTGGGAGAGGTGATCAAGATTGCCCACGCCCGCGGCATTCCGGTTCTGGTCGACGGCAGCCAGGCGGCGGTGCATATGGCGATCGACGTGCAGGCGCTGGATGCCGATTTCTACGCCTTCACCGGCCACAAATGCTATGGGCCCACCGGCATCGGCGTACTCTACGGCAAGGCCGAGCATCTGAAGCGCATGCCGCCCTACCAGGGCGGTGGCGAGATGATCGGCGAGGTCACCCGCGACACCATCACCTACAACGACCCGCCGCATCGCTTCGAGGCGGGGACGCCGGCCATTGTTCAGGCGATTGGGCTTGGCGCGGCGCTCGATTACATGCAGGGCGTGGGACTTGCCAATATCGCCGCCCATGAGGCGAAGCTGCGCGATCATGCCATGCAGCGGCTTTCCGAAATCAACTCCCTGCGCATTTTCGGCCGCGCCCGCGAGAAGGGCGCGATCGTCTCCTTCAACATGCAAGGGGCGCATGCCCACGACGTGGCGACGGTGATCGATAGGGCGGGGGTGGCGGTAAGGGCCGGCACCCATTGCACCCAGCCGCTGCTGGCCCGCTTCGGCGTAACCGCCACCTGCCGCGCCTCCTTCGCCATGTACAACACGATTGCCGAGGTTGACGTGTTGGCGGAAGCGCTTATCTCAGCCCAAAGGATTTTCCTGTGACCGAGACCCTGGACCATAGCGCCGCCGAGACGCCGCCCAACCCCGACGCCATTCCGGCCGGCGAGCTGGCCCGCATGACCGACGATATCGTGGCGGCGCTGAAGACCGTCTACGACCCGGAAATCCCCGTCGACATTTACGAATTGGGCCTCATCTACAAGGTCGATATCGACGACGACCGCAATGTGGCGATCGAGATGACCCTGACGGCGCCGGGCTGCCCGGTGGCGGGCGACATGCCGGGCTGGGTGGAGAATGCCGTTTCGACCGTGGCGGGCGTCGGCGGCGTCAAGGTTAACATTGTTTTCGATCCGCCGTGGGATCATGCCCGCATGTCGGATGAGGCGCGCGTCGCGCTCAATATGTGGTAGGATAGATCATGGCTCAAGCAAACCCGCGTCCGCGCCCCCAGGCGATGAAGCTCACCGAAGCCGCCGCCCTGCGGGTGCGCCAGATCATGGCCCGTTCCGAGCGGCCCGTGGCGGGCTTGCGCATCGGCGTCAAGAACGGCGGCTGCGCCGGCATGGAATACACCATGGAATGGGCCGAGGATCAGAAGCCCTTCGACGAGGTGGTCGAGGACAAGGGCGTCAAGGTTCTGATCGATCCCAAGGCGGTGATGTTCCTGCTTGGCACGGAAATGGATTTCCAGGCGACATCGCTCAAATCCGGCTTCGTCTTCAACAATCCCAACCAGACCGGCGCCTGCGGCTGCGGCGAGAGCGTGCAGTTGAAGCCTGCGGCGGCGGCCGAGATGTGAGCGCCGGCCGCCAATTCGCCGAGTTTATTGTCGAACAGATGGCGGAATTCGGCCCGACCGCCGCGCGTCCCATGTTCGGCGGCGTCGGCCTGTATCGCGATGGCGCGATGTTCGCGCTGATCTTCGACGACACGCTCTATCTCAAGGCCGACGATACGACCCGAGCTGAGTTCGAGGCGGAGGGCTTGGCCCCGTTCACCTATAGCGGCAAAAAGGGACGCAACACCATCATGTCCTACTGGCGCGCTCCCGAACGTTGCCTCGACGATCCCGGCGAGATGGCCGAATGGTGCCGCAAGGCCCATGGAGCGGCGCTGCGGGCGGCGGCGAAACAGAAACGTTAACAATCGTCTTTTTATTGCGATTTTGACGGTGCGGTTTGATCCACGTCAACGGCGCGGCGCGGCGGGTTTCCTATATTTCACATATAAGTTCAATCAATGGAGGTTATTATGCCGGTCAAGAAAACGCTGATGCTGGGCCTTGCGGCCCTTTCGCTGGCTTTCGCCACGCCCGCTCTCGCCGATGCCACCATCAAGGTTAAGCTCTGGGACATGGGCGGCATGATGGATCTGAGCAAGAACATGGGCATGGGCATGGGCATGGGCGGCGACATGATGAAGGCGATCATGCGGATCGACATCGACAAGAAATCGGTGCCGGCCGGCAAGGTGACCTTCCAGGTTACCAATGTCGCGAAGGAGACGGTCCATGAAATGCTGGTATCGCCGATCGCCGGCAAGGACGCGGTGCTGCCTTTTGTCGAGAATGAGAATCGCGTCAACGAGGAAGCCTCCGGCGATCTTGGCGAAGTTTCGGAACTCGATCCCGGCAAGTCGGGCTCCCTGACGCTTGATCTCAAGCCCGGGCTCTATGTGCTGTTCTGCAATGTGCCCGGCCATTACACGGCCGGCATGTGGACGGTGCTGGAAGTGAAGTGAGGCCGCGGCCGATCTTATATCCACAAACATCGAGGCGCGCGTATGGCGCGCGCCTTGAGGCGCGAGGCCGGGAGGCTCCGCTGACCGAATCCCAGCCGCTCCTGTCATGGGATCGTCTGCCAGGAGGGCTTCGTCCTTTCCGCCATTGTCGAATACCCCGCGGAACAGAGGTTTTGACCGGAACACCCACTGTGATAGACTTTAAGGATGAACGCGATTGTCAAGGAAATCATCGGCCGCGCCGAACACTGGCCCCTCGAGGATCAGGAGGAACTGGCCCAATTGGCACTCGAGATCGAGTTGCGCCGCAAAGGCAGCCACAGCGCGAATTCGGATGAGCTGAAGGCCATCGATGCGGCGCTGGCGGCAGTCGCGCGCGGCGAGATCGCCGCCGATGCCGAAGTCGAAACCGTGCTGGCTAAATACCGCCGGGCATGAGGGTCCGCTGGTCCCGCCTCGCCCTGGAAGATGTGAGCGGGATACTCGGCCGGCTTGTCACGGAGAACCCCGTCGCAGCGGGCCGTCTCACGAGAAGACTTGACCGGGTCGTGAGGCGCATTTCCCTCTACCCGGAAGGCGCGCAAGCGGTCGCCGAGCGCCCGGGGGTGCGGCGCATCCCGCTCGTGCGTTATCCTTTTATCCTCTTCTACAAAGTTGAAAACGGCGAGGCGATAATTCTCCGCATCGTGCATGGGGCGATGGACAGGCCATGGGAAAGCGTAGCGAGCGAGGGTGAATGAAGGTGTGGAAACCGATGAACGAAGAAGTGGCCGGGAGTCATCGAGTGAATAAAATTTGGCGGGCTGCCATGGTATTTCACCGAAATTCGAAATTCATCGAGGGTAGACGAAATGTCGAACGACAATTACGCCTTGCAACTTGCCCAAACATTTCACGAGCACTTCGCTATGCATCTTCCCGAAGTTGTCTGGCATTACACGTCGTTTGAAACGTTCGAAAAGATCGTGAAATCCAATGAAATTTGGTCCACGCATGTTTCCTGCTTGAATGACCTTTCCGAAGTCACTTTTGCAGCCAACCTCATTCGCGGCGTGCTTGATGCCTATATTAAAGATGATGGTCTGGCGATTCGAGATCGGCAGTTGCTAGAGATTGCGAGAACGAGTCTGCTGGAGAGCAACAGTGATAGTAGTTGGTTTGTTGCTTGCTTGAGTGAAGCGGAGGACGATCTTGCTCAATGGGCGCGCTATGGCGAACAATCCAAAGGCGTAGCAATAGGATTTCATAGCCGCGAATTGATTCGATTCTTCAGCGGTAGCGCAGAGGATAGACCCATGTTCTGTAAAGTTTGTTATGACGCACAGAAAACACTGGAGTTCGGCAGTAAGCTGATTGCTCTTACGCTTTCAAACTTTCATGGCCAGGATACCGGCGTTGACGATATAGTTACGGCTTCCAAACAATTCTTCGAAAATTGGGGTCCACATGTCGATGCATTCTCGATTGTGCCAAAGCACCCCGGCTTTGTGTCCGAGAGGGAGTGGAGAATTGCGCGTCAGGTTCTAAATCCCAATGCAGAACCAAGTCTTTGCGTATCAGAAGGTCGCAAATTCTTGAGATTGCAAAGAGGTAAGCACAGCGACAGCAAGCATACTCTTCTGCCAATAGCCCACGTGCGGGTGGGCCCACTTGGCGCGGCGAACAAAGTCAATATTGTACAAAGCCTGTTGTTTGAAGCGGGTCACAAAGACGTGAGAGTGACCAAGTCGACAATTCCATTGAGCGGCGGTTGATAACGACAATTTTGAGGTGACCAGCTGAGTCTCACCCCCGCCGTCTCCTCCGTCTCTCCCCGCCATCGTCACCCAGCGTCTGCACCTCCTTCGGCGGCGGCAGCGTCACCACCTTCTTCAGATTGGCAAACACCGCCGTCTTGTGCGGGATGGCCATGGCTTCGACGAAGTGCTGCTGGAACTTGGGCTCGACGGCGGTTTCGATCTTCTCGATCCTGCGCACCACCGCCTCGATCTCGTCGCGGGCCTTTGAGTTGAGCAGTGCGATGCGGGCGCCGGTGCCCGCCGCGTTGCCGGCCGACTGCACATGGGCCAGATCGCAATCGGGGATGAGGCCGAGGATCATCGCGTATTTGACATCGATATGGCTGCCGAAGGCGCCGGCCAGCCTGATCTTGCCCAGCGTGTCGATGCCGAGCTTGTCCATCAGCAGCCGTACGCCGGCATAAAGCGCCGCCTTGGCGAGCTGGATGGCGCGCACGTCGTTCTGCGTCACGCGGATCAAGGGCTCGCCGGCCCGGATCACATAATTGAAAGTGCGCTTGTAAGGCTCGATGCGCGGGCTCCTGGCCGCCATCGAACCATCCACCAGCCCGTCCTGATTGATGATGCCGGCCAGATACATTTCCGCCACCGCCTCGATGATGCCGGAGCCGCAGATGCCGGTGACCCCGGTGGCGGCGACCGCCGCTTCGAAGCCCGCCTCGTCCGACCACAGATCGCAGCCGATCACCTTGTAGCGCGGCTCCAGCGTCTGCGCGTCGATGCGGAGGCGCTCGATGGCACCGGGGGCGGCGCGCTGGCCGCTCGAAATCTGGGCGCCCTCGAAGGCGGGGCCGGTCGGCGAGGAACAGGCAAGCAGCCGCGCCTTGGAGCCCAGCACGATCTCGGCATTGGTGCCGACATCGACGGCCAGCATGATCGCGTCCTGCACATGCGGCGCTTCCGAGAGCACCATTCCCGCCGTATCGGCGCCGACGTGCCCGGCAATGCAGGGCAGCACATAGGCATAGGCGCCGGGATTGAGCTTCAAATCGAGTTCGCGGGCCGGGCAGGTGATGGGGAGACCGGTGGCCAGCGCGAAGGGCGCACCACCAAGTTCCGTGGGGTCGATACCAAGGAACAGATGGTGCATGACCGGATTGCCAACGAGGACGACTTCCAGAATGTCGCTGAGTTCGATAGCGGCCTGTTGGGCGACCTGACTGCTAAGCGTGTTCAGCGCCTCGCGCACCGACTTGGTCATTTCCGCCTCGCCGCCCGGATTCATCATCACATAGGACACACGGCTCATCAGATCCTCGCCGAAGCGGATCTGCGGGTTCATGAGCCCCGCCGAGGCCACAACCTCGCCGGTCGAAAGATTGGTGAGATGGGCGGCGATAGTGGTGGAGCCCACGTCGATGGCCAGGCCGAACAGCAAGTCATGATAGCCGGGCCAAATGGCGATGAGCCGGTTGCCGCCGCCGGGTGCCCTCGAATAGACCGCCGTGGTGATTTTCCATTCGCCCTTGCGCAGCGTCTTCTGCAGATTGGCGATAATTGACAGATCGCATGAGAGATCGCCGATATCCCATTGTTCCTTGAGCGCCTTGTAGACGCGCTCGAGGTCGGAGGAGGGCTTGTGCATGTCCGGCTCCTCGACCTCGATGAAGCACAGGCGGGTGACCGGATCGAGCTCGATGACGCGGGTGTCGGCTTCCTTGCGCACCACCTGCTTGTGCACCTGGCTCTCCGGCGGCACGTCGATGACGACATCGCCAAGGAGCTTGGTCTGGCAGGACAGGCGGCGGCCGGAGATGAGCCCGCGCAACCGCTCATAGCGCTCTTCGACCTGGGAGAATTCCGAAAGATGCGAGACCGAAGAGGTGATGCCGTGCTTGGCGAATTCGCCCTCGCCGACATTCACCTGGCAGCGCCCGCAGATGGCCCGCCCGCCGCACACCGAATCGATATCGACGCCCAAGGCGCGCGCCGCCTGCAGCACCGGTGTGCCGAGGGCAAAGCGCCCGCGCTTGCCCGATGGCGTGAAGACGATGAGGGGATTGGTTTCGGTCATCCGACTTTCCTCACCCTGAGGAGCACCGCCGCAGGCGGTGCCTCGAAGGGTCATTGGTTGCGGCGGGACTCGTTGCCATGCTTCGAGGCTCCCCCGGCTCAAGGCCGGCGTCGCACCTCAGCATGAGGAATCCCTATCTTCTCCGCCTTCTCTCCTCCCGCGCCTTGCGGCGCGCCTCGATATCCTCGTTGGACGAGATCTCGCCCGCCGCCTGAGCCGCGGCCGAGGGGGCCGCCGTCATTTCGCGGAAGCGGTTGGTCCAGAATTTGCAGTTGCGGTCGGTGCCATTGAGGACATTGGCGCCGAAGATCGCGTGCATGTCCTCGTCGTGG
>JANMQL010000319.1:0-2646 GCA_031370475.1 Hyphomicrobiales bacterium
ATCATGCCGCTGTCGTTCAATTCCGAGAGTTTCTTCAGCTATCCGATGCCCGGCTATTCGCTCAAATGGTACGCCGACTTCTTCTTCAACCCGCGCTGGACCAGCGCCCTCAGGATGAGCCTGATCGTCGGTTCCGCCACCACGTTCCTGGCCACCTCGCTCGGCACCCTGGCGGCGCTGGGCCTGTCGCGCTCCAATGTGCCCGGCCGCGGCCTGATCATGGCGGGACTGATCTCGCCGATGATCGTGCCGGTGATCATCTCGGCGGTCGGCATGTTCCTGTTCTATGCGCGCGTCAGCCTGTCGGGCACCCTGATCGGCCTCATCCTGGCGCACACGGCGCTGGCCACGCCCTTCGTCGTCATCACCGTGACGGCGACGCTGACCAGCTTCGACCGCACACTGATGCGGGCCGGGGCCTCCTGCGGAGCGCCGCCGCACACGGTGTTCTTCAAGGTGGTGATGCCGCTGATCCTGCCCGGCGTCATCTCGGGTGCGCTATTTGCCTTCGTCACCTCCTTCGACGAGGTGGTGGTGGTGCTGTTCCTGGCCAGCCCCGAGCAGCGCACGCTGCCCAAGCAGATGTTCTCCGGCATCCGCGAAATGATCTCGCCGACGATCACCGCCGCGGCGAGCGTCTTGATCGTATTCTCGACAACATTGCTGGTGACGGTCGAGCTCCTGCGCCGCCGCTCCGAGCGGCTGCGCGGCATCAGGTCCTAGCGCAACGGGCCCGCAAGTGGAATCCACTTGAGGGCGGAAAGTTGCGCCAGATTCATATGCTTGCGCATCGGATTATCCCAAAAGCGGTGTCCACTTTTGGGTCCGATGCGCTAGCGGCGCTTCTTAAGATAATCCGGCAGCTTGCCGGGCGATTGCCTGGCCGGAGTTGCGGTGGCGGCCATTTCATCCATGCGGACGGCGGCGCGGGTGAAATAGAGGGCCGCCTCGTTGTCCTCGCCGCGCCCCATGGCTTCGCTTCCGGCTTCGAGTTTTGCCTCGATATTGGACGACATCTCGGTGAGCGTGGCGATGGCGTCGAAGAGCCGGCCCGAGGGCGCGGCATCGGCGAAGGAGCGCACCCGGCGGAGCGCGGCAGTGGCGGTGGTTCCCGACAGCGCCGCAGCCACAGAAGAAAAATCGCCCGACTTGCCGCCCCGGTTCGCCATGATACCTACTCCCGCATACTCACCGCCCCAAGCTTGACCCGAACTCGCTTAAGGACCGGTTAAGCGGCTTGTTTCGGACCGGCCGGCGAGCCTATAAAGCCCAAAATCCCGCAATTTGAGGGCGCCATGGCCGGTCATTCGCAATTCAAGAACATCATGCACCGCAAGGGCCGGCAGGACAAAATCCGGGCCAAGAATTTTTCCAAGCTGTCGCGCGAAATCACGGTCGCGGCCAAGGCAGGCCTTCCCGACCCCGCCGCCAATTCGCGGCTGCGGCTCGCCATCCAGAATGCCCGGGCCGAAAACCTGCCGAAGGACAACATCGATCGCGCCATCAAGAAGGCCATGGGCGGCGATGCCGAGAATTACGACGCAGTGCGTTACGAGGGCTACGGGCCCGGAGGTGTGGCGGTGATCGTCGAGGCGCTGACCGACAACCGCAATCGCACGGCCTCGAATGTGCGGGCGCTGTTCACCAAATATGGCGGCAATCTCGGGGAAACCGGTTCCGTCGGCTTCATGTTCGCGCGGGTGGGAGAGATCGTCTATCCGGCCGCCAAGGCATCGGACGATGCAATGCTGGAAGCGGCCATCGACGCGGGCGCGGACGATGTGCAATCGGACGCCGGCGGCCACACGGTCACCTGCGCCTTCGAGAGCATCGGCGAGGTTTCAACGGCGCTGGCGGCCAAATTCGGCGAGGCGCAATCGGTGAAGATCGTCTGGAAACCGCAGACCCTGGCGCCCGTCGACCAGGAAAAGGCCGAGAGCCTGATGAAACTGGTGGAAGCGCTCGACGAGGACGACGACGTGCAGAGCGTGTTTTCCAACGCCGATATTTCCGACGATGTGATGGCGCGCCTTAGCGCGGCGTGATCTGCTAGTCTCGCGCCATGGTGCGAATCATCGGCATCGATCCGGGACTGCGCAATACCGGCTGGGGCATTGTCGTGGCGGTGGGCGCCGGGCTTTCCTATGTGGCCGATGGCAGCGTGCACTCCGATGCCGACGCGCCGCTGGCCGAGCGGCTGCTGCAAATCCACGCGCGCCTGCTCGAAATTCTGAAGAGTTTCGCGCCCGACGAGGCGGCCATCGAGGAAACCTTCGTCAACAAGGATGCCCGCGCCACCCTGAAACTCGGCCAGGCGCGCGGCGTCGTCATGCTGGCGCCGGCCACGCTCGGCATTCCGGTCAGCGAATACGCGCCCAATGTCATCAAGAAGTCGGTGGTGGGGGCGGGGCATGCGGAGAAGGACCAGGTCAAGCACATGGTGCGGCTGCTCCTGCCCAAGGCGGAGCTCAATTCGCCCGATTCCACCGATGCTCTAGCCATCGCCATCTGCCATGCCCATCATCGTGGGCCGCAGACGCTTGCCAAGATTCTGGCGCGTTCTTGACTTGTTCACGTTTTTAGGTTAAGTAATACCTCAGAGGTATTACTATGCGTGTGACTAGCAAGGGCCAGGTGACTATTCCA
>JANMQL010000332.1:0-5861 GCA_031370475.1 Hyphomicrobiales bacterium
CCCTGCTTGCCCTTATCCTTGCCGGCAATGACGACGACCTTGTCGCCCTTGCGGATTTTAAGCTTCGCCGCCATCACAACACCTCCGGCGCCAGCGAAATGATTTTCATGTGGTTCTTGGCCCTGAGCTCGCGCGGCACGGGCCCGAAGATACGGGTTCCGACCGGCTCGCCCTGCGGATTGATCAGCACCGCCGCGTTGCGGTCGAAGCGGATGACCGAACCGTCGGCGCGGCGAATATCCTTGGCGGTGCGCACGACGATGGCCTTCATCACCGTGCCTTTCTTGACGCGGCCACGCGGAATGGCTTCCTTGATCGACACGACGATAATGTCGCCGACCGAGGCATAGCGGCGCTTGGACCCGCCCAGGACCTTGATGCACTGGACTCGGCGCGCGCCGGAATTGTCGGCGACATCGAGGTTGGTCTCTTGCTGGATCATCTGATCACCCGTTCATCAGGGGCTTGGCGCCCGCTTGTCCTTCTGCCTACGCGCCCGCCGCGGCGACTTTGCCGACCAGCGTCCAGCGCTTCTGCTTCGACAGCGGCCGGGCTTCCTCGATCCGCACCACGTCGCCGATCTTGGCGGCGTTCTGCTCGTCATGAGCGTGATACTTTTTCGACAAGCGCACCGTCTTCTTCAAAACCGGATGGCGCAAGCGCCGTTCGACCTTGACCACGATGGTCTTGTCGTTCTTGTCGCTCACGACAAGGCCCTCAAGGACGCGTTTCGGCATCTTCGTCTCTCCTACTTCGCGGCCGCCCGCTGCGACGACACCGTCTTGAGACGGGCGATATCGCGGCGGATATTGCGGATGCGGGCGGTGTTTTCAATCTGGCCGGTGGCCCGCTGAAAGCGCAGATTCAACTGCTCCTTCTTCAGCTTCAGGACTTCGTCCTTGATCTGGTCGGGGGTCATGGCCTTGACGTCGGCGATCTTCATTGGTGCCCTCCGCTATTCGCCAAGCCGCGCCACGAAGCGCGTCTTGATCGGCAGTTTGGCGGCGGCGAGTCCCAGCGATTCCTTGGCGACCGCGCGCGGCACGCCGTCGATCTCGAAAATCACCCGGCCGGGCTTGACCCGTGCCGCCCAGTATTCGATCGAGCCCTTGCCGGAGCCCATGCGGACTTCGGCCGGCTTCTTTGAAACCGGCACATCGGGAAACACCCGGATCCAGATGCGGCCGGCGCGCTTCATGCCGCGGGCAAGCGCCCGGCGCGCCGCTTCGATCTGGCGGGCGGTCAGGCGATCGGGCTCGGTCGCCTTCAAGCCGAAGGCGCCGAAGTCGAGATTGTTGCAGCTCGTCGCCTTGCCGCTGATGCGGCCCTTGAAGGCTTTGCGGTATTTGGTTTTTTTCGGTTGCAGCATAATTGTCTATCTCACCTCACGCATGGGCGCCGTCGCGCTCGCGGCGGGGGCGCTGGCCCCCGTCTTGCGGCTCGGCCATACGCTTGTCTTGTGCCATCGGATCGTGCTCGAGGATTTCACCCTTGAATACCCAGACCTTGACGCCGTTGGTGCCATAGGCCGTGTGAGCGGTGGCGACGCCGTAGTCGACATCGGCGCGCAGCGTATGCAGCGGCACGCGGCCTTCACGGTACCATTCGACGCGGGCGATTTCGGCGCCGCCGAGGCGGCCGGCGCAAGTGATCTTGATGCCTTCGGCGCCCATGCGCTGGGCCGACTGCACGGCGCGCTTCATGGCGCGGCGGAATGCAATGCGGCGCTCCAGCTGCTGGGCGATGTTGTCGGCCACCAAAGTCGCATCGACCTCGGGCTTGCGCACCTCGACGATGTTGAGGTGCACCTCGGAACCGGTCAGCTCGGCGACTTTCTTGCGGAGCTTTTCGATGTCGGCGCCTTTCTTGCCGATGACAACGCCGGGACGCGCCGAATAAATGGTGACGCGGCACTTCTTGTGCGGACGCTCGATCAATATCTTGGAGACGCCGGCCTGCTTCAGCTCGGTCTTGAGGTAACTGCGGATCGCGATGTCCTCGTGCAGCAGCTTGCCGTATTCCCGCGAGCCCGCATACCAGCGCGAGTCCCAGGTCCGGTTGATGCCGAGGCGCAGGCCGATCGGATTGACTTTCTGGCCCATTATGCGGCCTCCTTGACTTCGCGAACGACGATCGTCAGCTCGCTGAAGAATTTCTCGATGCGGCCGACGCGGCCGCGGGCATTCGGCATAAAACGCTTCATCACCAGGTTCTTGCCGACCCAGGCCTCGGCGACGACCAGGTTGCCGATGTCGAGATCGTGGTTGTTCTCGGCATTGGCAATCGCCGACTCCAGCGTCTGCTTGACGTCCTTGGCGATGCGCCGGCGCGAAAAGGTGAGTTCGGCCAGGGCCTTTAAGACCTACTTGCCGCGGATGGTGGCGGCCACTTCGTTCAGCTTGCGGGGGCTGACGCGGATCGACCGGGTCACGGCTTTGGCCTCGTTGTCGGCCAGCGAACGCTTGCGTTTCGGCTTGCTCATGTCTTACTCCTTGGCCGCCGGCGCCGCGGCCTTCTTGTCCGCGACGGAGTGAGCATGGAAGGTCCGGGTCGGCGCGAATTCGCCGAGCTTGTGGCCGACCATATCTTCCGACACGGTAACGGGAATGAACTTGTTGCCGTTGTGAACCTGGAAGGTCAGGCCCACGAATTGCGGCAGGATGGTGGAACGGCGGCTCCACGTCTTGATGGCCTGATTGCGGCCGCCGGAACGCGCTGCTTCCGCCTTCTTCAAGATATACCCGTCGACGAACGGGCCTTTCCAGAGCGAACGTGCCACTTGCTACCTCTTACTGCGTCTTCTTGCGATCGTGGCGGCTGCGCACGATGAATTTCTGCGTCGACTTGTTGCTGCGGGTCTTCTTGCCCTTGGTCGGTTTGCCCCAGGGGGTGGCCCAGTGCTTGCCGCCGTTGGTGCGGCCGCCGTTGGGGTGGTCGACCGGATTGCGGGCGATGCCGCGCGATACCGGGCGGAAGCCCTTCCAGCGGTTGCGGCCGGCTTTGCCGACGATCTCGTTGATGTGGTCGGGATTGGAGACGGCTCCTACGGAAGCCATGCAGGTGGCAATCACCATGCGGGTCTCGCCCGACTTGAGCTTCAGCAGCACAAAGCCCTGATCGCGGCCGGCGACCATGGCGTAAGTGCCGGCGGAACGCGCCAGGGCGCCGCCTTTGCCGGGCTTGGTCTCGATATTGTGGACGATGGTGCCGACCGGCATGGCGCCGAGCGGCATGGCATTGCCGGGCTTGACGTCGACCGAGGGCCCCGACACGACCGTATCGCCGGGAGCGAGACGCTGCGGCGCCAGAATGTAGGAGAGTTCGCCATCGGCATATTTGATGAGCGCGATGAAGGCCGTGCGGTTCGGATCGTATTCGAGCCGCTCGACGGTTGCCGCGACATCGTGCTTGGTGCGCTTGAAATCGACGAGACGGTAAGCGCTCTTGTGGCCGCCGCCCTTGCGCCGCGACGTGATGCGGCCGGTGTTGGAACGGCCGCCATGGCTGTTCTGGCCTTCGACCAGAGCCTTGACGGGTTTGCCTTTCCACAACTGGCTGCGATCCACCTGGATGAGGTGGCGGCGGCCGGCGCTGGTCGGATTGAATGTCTTGAGTGCCATGGTTCTATCTCACACCGATCACAGGCCAGTCGTCACATCGAGGCGCTGGCCCTCTTCGAGGGTCACATAGGCGCGCTTGACATCGCTCAACGTGCCCGGCCGCCCCTTGAAGCGGCGCGTCTTGCCCTTGCGGACGAGCGTGTTGACGGCCTTCACCTTGACGCCAAACAGTCCTTCGACGGCCTTCTTGATCGCCGGCTTCGTCGCATCGAGCGCGACGGTGAAGACCACCTGGTTGTGCTCCGAAACCAGGGTTCCCTTTTCGGTGATCGCGGGCCCGCGGATGATGTCGTAGAAATGTTCCTTGCTCATTTGAACCGCGCCTCCAGCGCTTCGACGGCGGCCTTGGTCAGAACCAGTCTCTTGCGGCGCAGAATGTCATAGACATTGATGCCTTGAACCGGGAGCACGTCGATATTCGGAATGTTGCGGGCCGCCCTGGCGAAACCTTCGTTCAGCGTGGCGCCGTCGACGATCAGGGCGTTGGAGAGACCGAGCTTCTCGAAAGCCTGGATCAAGGTCTTGGTCTTGCCGCCGGCCACTTCCGCCTTGTCGAGAACGATCAGCGAAGCGTCCTTGACCTTGCTCGACAGCGCATGGCGCAGGCCGAGGGCGCGGATCTTTTTGTTCAATGCCGTTTCGTGGCTGCGGGAACGAGGGCCGAAGGCCTTGCCGCCGCCGACGAAAATGCCGGATTTGCGCGAGCCGTGGCGGGCGGTGCCGCCGCCCTTCTGGTTGCCGAACTTCTTGGTGGTGCGGTTGATCTCGCCGCGCGACTTGGCCTGGTGGGTGCCCTGCTGGCGCTTGTTCAACTGCCACTGCACGACGCGGTGGATGATGTCGGCGCGGGGCTCGAGACCGAAAATGTGTTCGGCAAGTTCGAGGCTTCCGGCCTTCTTGGCTTCGATGGTTTGAATATCGGCTTTCATGACGCCTTACTCCTTGGCCGCGGCGGCGGGCGCTGCAACTGGCGCCGCGAAAGCGCCCGGCTTTGGCGCCCCATCGGGCAGCTTGCGCTTGACGGCATCGCGGATCGAGACCCAGGCGCCCTTGACACCGGGAACCGAGCCCTTGACCATGATGAGGCCGCGTTCCTTGTCGGTCTTGACCACCTGGATGTTCTGGGTGGTTACCCGCTCGGCGCCGAGATGACCTGGCATCTTTTTGTTCTTGAAGACCTTGCCGGGGTCCTGACGGTTGCCGGTCGAACCGATGGAACGGTGGCTGACCGAAACGCCGTGGGTGGCGCGCAGGCCCTTGAAGTTCCAGCGCTTCATGCCGCCGGCGAAGCCCTTACCCATGGAGGTGCCGGAGACGTCGACGAACTGGCCGGGGACGAAATGATCGACAGTGATCTCGGCGCCGACCGGAATGGTGTTCTCGGGGCTGACCCGGAATTCCTGCAGCTTGCGCTTGGGCTCGACCTTGGCGGCGGCGAAATGGCCGCGCTCGGCCTTGGACAGCCGCTTGATCTTGGCTACGCCGACGCCGAGTTGCACCGCCGTATAGCCGTGCTTCTCATGGGTCTTCTGAGACACAACCTGGCAATTATCCACCTTCAACACGGTGACCGGAACCTGGGTTCCTTCCTCCGTGTATATGCGGGTCATCCCCAGTTTCAGTGCGATGAGGCCTGAACGCATCGCTGCACTCCTCGAAAGCTCATCAGAGCTTGATTTCAACATCGACGCCTGCCGCCAGATCGAGCTTCATCAAAGCATCGACTGTCTGCGGGGTCGGATCGACGATATCCAAAAGACGCCGGTGCGTCCGTATCTCGAACTGTTCGCGGCTCTTCTTGTCCACATGCGGCGAGCGGTTCACGCAGAACTTCTCGATGCGGGTGGGCAGCGGCACCGGCCCGCATACCTGGGCGCCGGTGCGCTTGGCCGTGTTCACGATCTCCTTTGTCGACGTATCGAGAATACGATGGTCGAACGCTTTGAGACGGATGCGGATATTCTGGCGTTGCATTGTTGTCAGCCTTAATCGGTGATTTTCGCAACCACGCCGGCGCCGACGGTGCGGCCGCCTTCACGGATGGCGAAGCGCAGCTTCTCCTCCATGGCGATCGGCGTGATCAGCTCGACGTCGAATGAGATATTGTCGCCCGGCATCACCATCTCGGTGCCCGCCGGCAGGGTCACGACGCCGGTCACATCGGTCGTCCGAAAATAAAACTGCGGCCGGTAGTTGGCGAAGAACGGCGTGTGCCGGCCACCCTCCTCCTTGGTCAGGATA
>JANMQL010000334.1:0-5136 GCA_031370475.1 Hyphomicrobiales bacterium
ATTCGACCCACTTGATGAACGTCCAGGCGGCATCCGGGTTGGGGCTGGATTTCGGAATGGCCCATCCCCAGGCGCCGTTGAGGCTGCCGCCCTTGTCCGGCGTGAGGCCCGGCACCGCCATGATTTCAACCTTGCCCACCACCGAAGACCTGGAAGGATCGTCGACCGGCGGGCGGAAGGAGTTGTAGGTGATGTAGCTGTAGGCCTTGCCCTGGGCCATGACATTGAAGGCTTCGTCGAAGGAGAAGCTGGCCGCACCCACCGGGCCGTATTTGGCGATGTTGGTGACGTATTGCTCGAGCGCCTTGACGCCGGCCGCCGAGTTGAAGGTCGGGTTCCAGTTGGCGTCGTGATATTCGCCGCCATTGGCGAAGAGATAGTTCGACCACTCCATGGCGATCGGATCGGGGCGCAGGCCCTGATTGACGACGCCGTACATACCGTCCTTGGTGAAGAATTCGACCTGTTTCAGATATTCGTCCCAGGTCTTCGGCACGCCGAGATCGATGCCGTATTTGGCCTTGAATTCCGCCTGGTTCTTCGGATCGGCCAAGAGGTCCTTGCGATAGAGAAGACCCATGGCATAATTGTAGAAGGGCAGCATGTAAGTGACACCGTCGACGTGGCCGACGAGATCCATCAGCGCCGGCACGTAGACGGAAGTGTCGACGCCGTCGGCCTTGATGCGGTCGTCGAGCGGCTGCAGCCAGCCGGCCTTGGTGAACTCGCCAACCCAGTAGAAATCGACCACCAGGGCCGAGTAGCTGCCCTGCGATGCCGCCAGCTGCGGCACCAGCTTGGTGTGCATTTCGGCGTAATTGACCACTTCCAGATTGACCTCGATGCCGGTGGCGGCGGTGAATTCCGGCAGCAGCGTCTTGACATATTCGGTATCGGGAACCCCCTCCATGAGGATGTTCACGGTTTCCGCATAGGCCGTGCCGGACAGTCCGGCGGCGACGGCGGCGCTCAACAGCAATTGTCTGATCATTTTCGTCCTCCCATGGTCACGGCCCTTGTTATGATGGCGGCTTCACTTGAGGGCGCCAAGCGAAAGCCCTTTGATCAGATACTTGCGCAGGAACGGCATGAGCGCAAATACCGGAATGAGGGAAACCACGGTTGCCGCGGCGAGCGGCGCGATCTCGGTGCCGGCATGGGTCTCGAGACCGGCGAGGCCAATCGGCAGGGTTTGCGTCGCCGGGCCGCTGAACACCAGGGCGAAGAGAAACTCGTTCCAGCTCAGGATGAAGCCGAGAAGGCCGGCGGCCAGGAGACCTGGCGCCGCCACCGGCACGGCGATCTTGATGAAGGCCTGCCAGCGCGTGGCGCCGTCGGTGCGGGCCGCTTCCTCGAGCGTCGCCACGTCGCCCTCGAAAAAGGAGACCAGCATCCAGGCGAGGAACGGCAGGCTGATCGTCAAATGCGAGAGGATCAGGGCAGCACGGCTTTGCATCAGACCGGCCGCCAGGAACAGGGCGAACAGCGGCAGCACGAGGATGATGGGCGGCAGCATCTGGCTGGCCAGGATGCCGAGCCTGATCCAGATGCCGCCGGTCTTGAAGCGGGCGAAGGCATAGGCCATGGCGGTGGCCAGCGGCAGGGAAATGGCGGTCGAGGCCAGCGCCACGACGAGACTGTTCAGGAACCAGACGGCGAAGGGCTTGTCCTGGAAGATGATGATGTAGTTCTCGAGGCCGATATGGCCGATCTCGGGGGGGATTTTGTAGGCGGTCAGCTTGTCGGTGAAACTGACGCGGAGAATCCAGACAAGCGGCAAGAGGATGATCAGCGAGAAGACCGTCAGCCCCGCATGCGGCAAGATCTGGCTCATCCGGACTTTCATCTAATCCATCCTGACGCCGCCGGTGACGTTCAAAGCCTCGCCGGTGATGAAGCCGGCCATGTCGCTCGCCAGAAACACCACGGTCTTGGCGACATCGTCGGCTTCCTCGATGCGGCCCATCGGCGTCATGGCGATATATTCGTCATGGACCGCCTGCGGAGTCATGTTGCGGAGTTTCGCCTCCCAGGCGACTTCGCGCGACTGCATGCCGGTCTTGACCAGGCCCGGACAGACGCAATTGACCCTTATGCCCTGCGCCGCCACTTCCCGCGCCAGCGACTGGGTGAAGCCGAGGACGGCGAATTTGCTCGCCGAATAATGGGCGAGCAAGGGCGCTCCGGCCTTGCCGGCGAGCGAGGCGGTATTGACGATGACGCCTTTGATGGCCTGCTTGAGGAAATGCCGCACCGCCCACTGGTTGGTCAGAAACACGCCGCGGATATTGACGTCGAAATTAAAATCCCATTCCGCGTCGGTGAGATCGACGACCGCGTTCATGGTGGAGACGCCGGCATTGGCGCACAGGATGTCGAGGCCGCCGAGTGCCGCGGTCAGCGCGGTAAAGCTCCGCTCGACGCTGGTGCGCGAGCGCACATCGATGTCGCCGGCCAGGCCGCCGATCTTTTCCGCCGCGGCCCGCGCCGCCGGCCCGTCGAGATCGGCGATCGCCACCCTGACGCCGGCTTCCGCCAGCCGGGAGGCGATCGCCAAACCGATCCCCGTGGCGCCGCCGGTGACGATGGCGCGCTTGCCCTTCAGATCGCCGAGCATGAAGTCCTATCCCCGAAACGGCGCGCAATATTCATCAGAAACGCCGCCTTGGCAATGACCTGTCCGGGATCATCACCCATGCCGAATGCCAGGCGTCTTGAACCAGCGCCATCCGCTTTAGGGAAGTATTAAAGATTTGGCGTCAACGATCCTGCCGCCATGGACCTGCTTTCTCAGGCGCTTACGATCCTGCTTTTCCCATTCTTCTATGTGCTGCACAGCGGCTCGCAATACTATGTCCCGACTTATGTGGGGGCGGGTCTGACGGCAGCGCTGTTCTTTGTGTCGTGGCGTCGGGGCCGCAACCCGACGGCACGGCGCATCGCGCGCTTCGTCTTTCCGGCGCGCTTTTACCGCAACCCGTCAACCATGCTGGACCTGAAACTGGTGGTGTTCGGTCTCTATTTCATCACCCTTCAGGGTCTGCTGGTCTATTTCCTCGTGCCGCAATCGGCGGGATGGTCGGCAACTCTTCTTGAGCGCCTGCTTGGCCCGGGCACGGTGGCTGGAACGCCCAGCCTCGCGATCTCCGTGGCAACGGCGTTTTTGTCGTTTCTCGCCGTTGAGTTCGGTTATTGGTTCAGCCATTATCTCATGCACCGGCTGCCGTGGCTGTGGGAGTTCCACAAGGTTCACCATTCAGCCGAAGTGCTGACACCGCTCACCGAGTGGCGCCAGCACCCAGTCGAACTGATGCTGTTTCCCCTGCTGATGGGTGCGGTCAACGCCATAGTGGTGGCGCCGGTAATTTGGTATTTCGGACCCAAGGCCCTGGTGCTGTCGCTGGGTACGGCCAACGTCTTCTATATGGTCTTCTGGTACACCATCCTGCATCTGCGTCATTCCCATGTGCCGATCATCGCCACCGGCTGGCTGGGCCGCCTGCTGCAGACGCCCGCCCACCATCAAATTCACCACAGCACCGACCCGAAACACTTCGACACCAACCTGGGCTATTGCCTGTCGCTGTGGGATTGGGTTTTCGGAACACTATACATGCCCGAAAAGGGCCAGAAGATCACCTACGGCCTCGGCCACAAGGACACCCCGCTCGAAACCGTCGTCGGCAGCATTCTGGCGCCCTTCGGCAGGGCAGCAACGATTGTGATGGCGCAGGTCCGCTGGCGCAAACCGCGGCTAACTGCATCACCGCCAGCGGAGTAGGCCGGTCTCCGCTTTGCCAATTGGGGCCGAAGCCATTCAGCAGCTGCAATACATGTCAAACCCGACGGGATGCTGGGCCATTTCGGTGCCCATGTTCTCCTCCATCTTGAGCTCGATGTGGCTGTCGATCTGGTCGTCATAGAAAAAAGGCCGGAGTTTCTTCCGGCCTTCGAGTTTCAGGGAGTCGTCGGAACGCCACTTACACCGAATAATACATGTCGAACTCGATTGGATGCGGCGCCATTTCGTAGCGCATGTTTTCTTCCATTTTGAGCTCGATGTAGCTGTCGATCTGGTCGTCGGAGAAGACGCCGCCCTTCTTGAGGAAGTCGCGGTCGCGGTCGAGACATGCCAGCGCCTCGCGCAATGAGCCGCACACCGTCGGGATGCCCTTCAATTCCGCCGGCGGCAGGTCGTAGAGGTTCTTGTCCATGGCGTCGCCGGGATGGATCTTGTTCTGGATACCGTCGAGGCCGGCCATCAGGAGCGCGGCAAAGCACAGGTAGGGATTGGCGGCGGGATCGGGGAAGCGCACCTCGACGCGCTTGGCCTTGGGGTTCGAGGTATGCGGAATGCGGCACGACGCCGAGCGGTTGCGCGAGGAATAGGCGAGCAGCACCGGCGCCTCGTAGCCCGGCACCAGGCGCTTGTAGGAATTGGTGGTGGGATTGGTGAAGGCGTTGCAGGCCTTGGCATGCTTGATGACGCCGCCGATGAAGTAGAGGCAGAGCTCGGAGAGATCGGCGTACTGGTTGCCCGCCATCTGCGGCTTGCCGTCCTTCCAGATCGAGAAGTGGCAGTGCATGCCCGAACCGTTGTCGCCGAAGACCGGCTTCGGCATGAAGCAGGCCGACTTGCCGTAGGCATGGGCCACGTTGTGGATGGCGTATTTATAGATCTGCATCTGGTCGGCCATGGTGACCAGCGTCGAATATTTCATGCCGAGTTCGTGCTGGGCGGCGGCCACCTCGTGGTGGTGCTTCTCGACCGACACTCCCATCTCGGCCATGGTCGAAAGCATTTCCGAGCGCATGTCCTGGGCCGAGTCCTGCGGGTTGACCGGGAAATAGCCGCCCTTGATGCGCATGCGATGACCGAGATTGCCGGCCTCGTATTGGGTGTCGGTGTTGGTGGGAAGCTCGATCGAGTCGAGCTTGAAGCCGGTATTGTAGGGAGACGAAGAGAAGCGCACGTCGTCGAAGATGAAGAATTCGGCTTCCGGGCCGACATAGACCGTGTCGCCCGCCTTGGTCTGCTTGAGATAGGCCTCGGCGCGCTTGGCGACCATGCGCGGATCGCGGCCATAGCCTTCGCCGGTGGTGGGCTCGAGAATGTCGCAGAACACGGCCAATGTC
>JANMQL010000398.1:0-7856 GCA_031370475.1 Hyphomicrobiales bacterium
CCGTTCCAAGGGTGTCGGGGTCTTTTTCGTCACCCAGAATCCGCTCGATGTCCCTGAAAGCGTTCTCGCTCAGATGGGCAACCGCGTGCAACATGCGCTCAGGGCCTATACGCCGCGCGAGCAGAAGGCGGTGGCCACCGCCGCCACGACCTTCCGCCCCAAACCCAAATTCAAGACCGAAACGGCGATCACCGAGTTGGGCAAGGGCGAGGCCCTCGTCTCGGTGCTCGATCTCAAGGGCGTGCCCACCATGGTCGAGCGCACCCTGATCCGCCCGCCGTCGAGCCGCCTGGGGCCGATCACGCCGGACGAGCGCCAATCGGCCATCAAGAATTCGCCCGTGTACGGACAATATGACAAGACCGTGGACCGCGAGTCGGCCTATGAAAAACTGGCGAACCGGGCAACCGCCCGTGTCGAAGCCAAGCCCGCGAAGGAAGAAGCCCCCGCCGCCGAACGCAAGGCGTCGTCGGGCTCAGGCTACCAGCGCGCCACCGTCACCGAGCGCTTCGTCAAGAACGCCGCCTCGAGCATTGGCCGCTCGGTCGGCAACGCCCTGATCCGCGGCATCTTGGGCGGATTGCTAAGAAGGTGAGCGAACTTTCCAAAGTTCCATCCCCAACTTGTCATTTCAATCCGGACGAGCTTGTGGTATACTAAATTTATGTCCCTTCTCGTCATCAAGGCCGCCTTCGACCGTGAAGCATCCGTCTGGTACGTGAGCGAGTCCGACATTCCGGGGCTTGCCACCGAAGCCGAGAGCTTCGACGCCCTGCGCGAAAAATTGCTGATCATGGTGCCGGAATTACTGGAAGCCAACGGCATCGCGACCGGCGCCGACGAAATTCCGGTCGAGATCATCGCCCACGACACCGCCCGGATTCGTCCACTGGTGGCATGACCGACTTTGCCCCCGGCCTGAAGAAAATTCTGATGGAACACGGTTGCGTCCTGGAGCGCCAGGGCAAGGGCGATCATTCCATCTGGTACTCGCCGCTTTCGAACAAGCGCTTCGTCGTTGACGGCAAGATCAAATCGCGCCACACCGCCAACGCCGTCTTGAAACAGGCGGGCCTGCAGAAGCAGTTCTGAATTGGTTTTCCCGCCGCCGCGCCTTGAACGACATCGTCCGTCCCCGCGAAGCCGTGCGCGCCCAATAATTTCCCCTTCTCCCCTCGCGGGAGGAGGTCAGTCGACGCCCGAGATGAGGGGGCGGCAGCGATGGAGCGAATCTCCGGCAAATGATGCCAGTGGCAGATTTGAGCTGTGAACACCGCTTACCCAAGCAGACGGCCCAACGAGGAGCTACTCGTCGATGACTGCAATCTTACTCGACGGTTGATACCAGTGAGGCATCGCGCCAAACAGAAAGTCCAGTGCGTTAGACATCTGATCTAATGTTTTGCGATTATCATATGGAGTCGCCATACGTTTTCTATCTTTATCGAACTTGGTCTGCCAGTCATTGCCCTCCACGATCAATTTGTAATCTTCGCTTTTCGATTTTAGTTTCGCGAGTAAGAGAGGGTCAATTTTCGACAAAACGTCATCTGTTGACTTGATTCGACGGATGCAATTATTCATATAATAGCCAAGCGTCCAAGCCTCAGACTTGAGGTCCCTTGTGAAATTTACGCCGTTGTCGAACGCAAGTGGGTTCAGAAAATCTTTCATGGCCTGGATATTGAGCTCTTGCGACTGGGAAGTCTCTGCCAGAAAAATAGCCCGCCAGTACGAAAAGTTCGCGCCCAGCATAAGCTGGGCAAAATCGAACCAATCTGAATTCGACACCGTTGAGACATCATGGATGGGACTCTCCGGCATACGAAGTAACCTCAATAGCCCAATATTTCGCCGTTGGCACCTGAAGCGCTCCTCGTTTAGCCAGTTCAGGTAAGTAGTGTCATGTTTAGTTGATTCATCGGTCATGTTGACATCGCCCTCCACGCCGCTCCTAACCTCGAACTACCTGGAGTATTTATCAAATAATCTCGTCCTCGTCGAACAGTGGCGCTTGCGCGAGATCGCCGCCGATGCGGCGGACCCGGGCGCGCGAGGTTTCCGGGTCCTTCATGTGCGCCACATGATAGAGCGCGTCGCCGCGATTGACGATCGGCAGATTGGTGCGGCCGATGACGATACCGTCGTCGTCGGCGACGATCTTTACCGAGCGCTCGCCCAGGGGATCGGAGATTTCGCCGATCGTCTCGCCCGGCGCCACCCTATCGCCGGTCGAGCGCCTGGCCCGGAAGATGCCGCCCTCCGGCGCCCGGAGCCAGGCGCTCGAAGCCGATATGGCGGGCGGAACCTTGCCGCGCGCCACATCGCCGGCGGCGATCATGCCGAGCGATTTCATCACCCGCAGGATGCCGAGTGTTCCGGCCCGGATCGCCACCTCGTCGAAGCGCAGCGCCTCGCCGCCCTCATAGAGCAATACCTTGACACCCTTGTCGCGGGCGCAGTGGCGCAGCGTGCCCTCGCGCAGCTTCGAGACCAGCACCACCGGCGGTCCGAAGGCCTCGGCCAGCGACAGAAGTTCCGGCTCGTCGGGAGCGATGCGGATTTGCGGCAGATTGGTCCGGTGCAGCGCCGCCGTGTGCAGGTCGATGCCGTATTGCGAGCGCAGCACCACCTCGCGCATGAAGAGATCGGCGAGCAGGCTGGCCAGCGAGCCCTGATCCGAACCCGGAAACGAGCGGTTGAGATCGCGCCGGTCGGGCATATAACGCGAATGGCTGAGGAAGCCGAAAGCGTTGACGATCGGCACCGCCAGCAGGGTGCCGGCAATCGATGCCATGGCGTTGTGGCGCAGCACCCGTCGAATGATCTCGACACCCTGGATTTCATCGCCATGCACCACGCCGGAAAGAAACAGAACCGGCCCCCGCTTCGCCCCGTGCAGTACATGCACCGGCAGCGTCATCGGCGTGTGGTTCGACATGACACTCACCGGCAGGTCGATGGTCCGCCTGGTGCCCGGCGCCACCTCGAAATTACCGATGGCGAAGGGTTTCATCCCTTGCCCCGCGTCTTGGTCTTGTTGGGCTTGGCATTCTTCTCGAGCAGTTCGATGATGGCTGCCGCCACATCGACGGTTGTGGTTTTCTCGATGCCTTCGAGGCCGGGCGAGGAATTGACCTCCATCACCACTGGCCCCCGCTTCGAGCGCAACAGATCGACGCCCGCCACATTGAGGCCCATGGCGCGCGCCGCCTTGAGCGCGGTGGCCCTTTCGACCGGCGTCAGCTTGACCTCCGTGGCCGTGCCGCCGCGGTGCAGGTTGGAGCGGAAATCGCCCTTTGCGCCCACCCGCTCCATGGTCGCCACGATCTTGCGGCCGACGACGAAGGCGCGGATGTCGCGGCCTTCCGCCTCCTTGATGAATTCCTGCACCAGAATTGCGATGTTGGCGCCGTGGAAGGCCTCGATCACCGATTTCGCCGATTTGTGGGTCTCGCCCAGCACCACGCCGATGCCCTGCGTGCCTTCCAAGAGCTTGATCACCACCGGCGCGCCGCCGACGATCTCGAGCACCTCGTCGGTGCGCGTCGATTCATTGGCAAAGGCGGTGACCGGCAGGCCCACGCCCTCGCGCGCCAGGATTTGCAGGGAGCGCAGCTTGTCGCGCGAGCGCCCGATGGCGACCGACTCGTTCAAGGGATAGACGCCCATCATCTCGAATTGCCGCAGCACCGCCAGGCCATAGAAGGTGTGCGAGGCGGCAATGCGCGGGATCACCGCATCGAAGCCCGCGAGCTTCTCGCCCAGATAGCGGAGTTCGGGCTTGCGCGACGTGATGTTCATGTAGCAGCGCAGATAATCGATGGGCACGATCTCGTGGCCGCGCGCCGTTGCCGCTTCGATGATGCGCTGGTGCGAATAGAGCTTGGGGTTGCGGGTGAGCAGGGCGATCTTCATTTGGTTTTCCGCTTCTTGCGCGTGATCAGGAACGAGCGCCCGGGATGGACGAGGAACCTGCCCTTGACCGCGGCGCGGCCGAGCAGCATGGGAACCCCCATGTCGGTGCGGTCGGTGAGGGTGATCTCGATTGCGTATTTCAGGGTGCCGATGACGATGTCGGTCTCCACCACGATGCGCATTTCGCTGTGACCGCTGGAGCTGCGGATGCGCCGCCGGCCATGCACCGGCATTTCGCAATGATGGTTGCGGCCGTTGACGGGCACGAGAAAGCGCACCCGGTGGCCTTGCACATGGATATCCTCGGCATGTAGCGCCGCCGAGCGTGCGCCGGTGTCGATCTTGGCGTCGATCGGCCCGACGCCGAGCCGCGGCAGATGCACCTGCTCGCGCCAGCCGATGACGGCGGGTGGGCTGGAGGGGTGGAGTTTGGACTTCAGTCGGGGCATGGCCCAACTCTAGCCTGCCGGCCGGGAGGCCGGAAGCGTTTTGCGGCGTCATGGTTCTCTGCTAGCCTTCATGCGGATCTTGCAGGGAATTGCGGCATGCTCGTACGCCCCGCCTTGCGTGAGTACCGGACCTGGATTGTCGACAGCCGTCGCTGGGACCACTACCGCCCGCGCCCGGGCGACATCGTGGTTGCAACTTATCCGAAGTGCGGCACGACATGGATGCAGCAGATCGTCAGCCTTCTGGTGTTTCAGACGCCCGAACCGCGGCCGCTTGACAGGATTTCGCCCTGGGTCGACCGGCGCGTCCCTGCACCCATTGAGGAAGTCATGAAGTTGATCGAGGCGCAAACCCACAGACGCGCCTTGAAGACCCATTTGCCGTTCGACGGCCTGCCGCTTTATGACGAAGTCCGGTACATTCATGTCGGGCGCGACGGCCGTGACGCCGTTATGTCCTTTCATAATCACGGGACGGGATTCAAAGAACAAGTTCTCGCCGCGCTCGATGCGGCGGGCCTCGCCGACGAAACGCTTGCCCGCCCTTATCCCCGCATTCCCGCCGATCCTGCCGAATATTTCACCAAGTGGCTGCGCAATGGCGTTATTCCCGGCCAGACGGACGGTTATCAGTTCGTGTCCTATTTCGAATTTGAGAGAAGCTACTGGGCGGAGCGCCATCGGCCCAACATTCTGTTGGTGCATTACAACGACCTCAAGGCCGATCTCGAAGGCGAAATGCGCCGCATCGCCGCCTTTCTTGACATCACTGTTCCGGAACATCTCTGGCCCGAACTGGTTCAGGCTGCGGGCTTTGACTCCATGAAACTGCAGGGTGCCGATCTGATGCCGGGTGTCACCGGCATGTTCAATGAAGGCAAGGACCGCTTCTTCAACAAAGGACGGAACGGCCGCTGGAAAGACGTATTCAGCAGCGGCGACCTCGCGGACTTTGACGCGAAGCTCGCTGCTACACTTTCGCCTGCCTGCATCCGTTGGCTCGAAGGAGGCAATCGCGTCGTTGGCGATCCGAGAAGGATCGCGAATTAATCCCCGATCTTCACCGTCTCCGCAATCTCGATGCCGAATCCCGCCAAGCCCACATAATGCCGGTTGCTGGACGTGATCAGCCGGATCGAATGGACATTGAGATCGCGCAGGATCTGGGCGCCGAGGCCGACATCGCGCCAGATCTGGGCGCGCTGGGCGGCGCTGCCGGTCTTTTCGCCCGAAATCTGGCTGGCCGGCACGCCCGTGGCACCCTCCTGCAGATAGACCAAGACGCCGCGGCCCTCGCGCTTGAATACCTCGAAAACGGCTTCCAGCGTTTGGCGGTTGCCGAACACGTCCTCCAGAACATTCTCGCGGTGCAGCCTGACCGGCACGTTCCTGCCGCCGGAAATATCGCCAAACACCAGCGCCAGTTGCTCCACCGCATCGAAGGGCGTCACGTAGGAGAAGCCACGCGCCGTGCCGATGGCGGTCTCGACATCGAACTTCGCCGTCTGTTCCACCAACCGCTCGCGCGACTGGCGATAGGCGATGAGATCGGCGACCGAGATGATCCTGAAACCATGCTCGCGGGCAAAGGCCAGCACCTGCGGCCCCCGCTTCACCGAGCCATCGTCATTGACCAGCTCGCAGATGACGCCGGCCGGATGCAGACCGGCAAGCTTGACCAGATCGACGGCCGCCTCCGTATGCCCCGAGCGCATCAGCACGCCGCCCGATTTCGCCACCAGCGGAAAGACATGGCCGGGCCGCACGAAATCGCCGGCCTGCACATTCTGGTTGGCCAGCGCGTGCACCGTGGCGCAGCGCTCCCTGGCGGAGATGCCGGTGGTGAGGCCTTCCTTGTAATCGATGGTAACGGTGAAGGCCGTGCCCATCGGCGCATCGTTGAGCGCCACCATGGGATCGAGCTTGAGGCGGCGCGCGTCCTCCGCCGTGATCGGCGCGCAGACGATGCCGGAGGTGTGCCTGACCATGAAGGCCATCTGCTCCGGCGTGATCTTGGCGGCGGCGGCGATCAGGTCGCCCTCGTTCTCGCGGTCGTCATCGTCGACCACCACCACCATCTGGCCCTCGGCAATGGCCCTGATTGCCTCTTCGACGCTGTCGAGCTTCGCTGTTCCGGTCATGTCGCTGTCCCTGAAATCCTGTGGCCGAACCTTGTTGCCGGTCGCCGCCGCGATCTTGATCGCCAGCTCCAGCGACGGCTGCGCGCCGCCCACAAGCTGCGACACCCGTCCCTGGGTGATCCCCAGGCTGTGTGCTAGCTCCGATTGCGATGTGCCGCTATTAGCGAGCCATTCGGCGAGTTTCATGGGAGATTATTAGCAATGCTAATAATTCTTGTAAAGACGCATTACCCACCCCAAACCCGCTCCAGCACCCCCACCCAATTCTCAAAGCACAGCTTGCGCAGCATTGCGTCGTCATAGCCGTGTTCGCCCATCGCCTTCTGCAGGGCGGTCAGCCCCGTGACATCGCCGATCGCCGCCGGAATGCGGGCGCCCTCGAAATCGGAGCCCAGGCCCACATGATCGATACCGGCCAGTTCGATCATCCGGTCGAGATGGCGTAGCAGGACATCGAGGCCCGTATCGCTCCGCCACAGCCCGTCGGGCCTGAGAAAGCCATTGGCGAAATTGAGTCCGATCATGCCGCCGGACCCGCCGATCGCTTCGATCTGCTTGTGCGTCAGATTGCGCGAGGAAGCGCAGATCGCATGCACATTGGAGTGGGTGGCGATGAGCGGCGCCTTGCCGATCTTGGCCACATCCCAGAAGCCCTGTTCGTTGAGATGCGACAGGTCGACAGCGATACCGAGATCGTTGCAGCGGCGGATCAGGTCCTTGCCCGCCGCCGTCAACCCCGGCCCGGTATCGGGCGAGGACGGAAAGCGGAACGGCACGCCGTGACCGAATATATTGGGCCGGCTCCACACCGGACCAAGCGAGCGCAATCCGCTGGCATGAAGGATATCGAGATTGCGCAGATCCGCGTCGATTGGCTCCGCCCCCTCGATATGCAGCACCGCGGCGATCGCCTTGGTGACCATGGCCTGGCGGATATCCGCCGCGGTGCGGCATATCCTGAGACGCCCGGCCGCTTCGCGCTCGATGCGGAACAGCAGAGCCGCCATCGAAAGCGCCTTCGGCAATGCGTCCTTGCCGCCGATTTCCCCGGCGGGCGGCGGATTGAGATCGTCGTCATCGGCGGGATTTTCGTGCGCCGGCGGCACGAAGACGGCGAACATGCCGCCGGCGAAACCGCTTGCCATCAGGCGCGGCAAATCCATGTGGCCCTTGCCGTCGCCGCCGATGAAATCCGCGACCGGATCGCCGCCCTGCTTCAGCCAGAGGCGGAGAAGCACATCGTTGTGGCCGTCGAAAACCGGAACGGAATTCATGTCGCCATGGGCGCCAGAACGGTTTCCGCCAGCCTCACCCAGTAGCTCACGCCGGCCGGGATCGCCTCATCGTT
>JANMQL010000407.1:0-2260 GCA_031370475.1 Hyphomicrobiales bacterium
GCGGCAGAACCATTCGATCTGGTCCGCATGGATATTTGGCGTGGACATTTCAACCGTGGCGGGGAGATTGAGGATGAGCTTCTTCTGTGGCGTGGGCTGGTAGACATCCATCACCGCTTCGCAAATCTCCTTGGCGTATTCCATTTCCGTGCCGGTGAAGCTTTCCGGGCTGTATTCATGGCGCGTCACCGCCTCCATGCCATATTCCTTTTCCAGCTGCATGATGAGCGCAGCACCCTTCACCGCAATATCGGTGATCCCCGCCTTGTCGAGCTTGAACACCACGCGGCGCTGCAATTCGGACGTGGAATTATAGAGATGCACGATGGCCGACTTCACGCCCTTCAGCGATTCAAAAGTGCGGCGGATCAGCTCCTCGCGCGATTGGGTCAAGACCTGGATGGTCACGTCGCTTGGAATCTTCTTGTTCTCGATGAGATAGCGGACGAAATCGAAATCGGTTTGCGAGGCGGAGGGAAAGCCGACCTCGATTTCCTTGAAGCCCATGGCGACAAGGGCGTTGAACATGCGCATCTTGCGCTCCGGGCCCATGGGCTCGATCAGCGACTGGTTGCCGTCGCGCAGATCGACGGAGCACCAGACGGGGGGCTTGCCGATCGTGCGGTTCGGCCATTGCCGGTCGGGCAAGGCGATAGGCGGATAGGGGCGATATTTTTCGCGCGGCGATATCATCATGGGATTGGCCTCTGGCCTGTCTTAGCTGGATTTTCTGGCGGCTGCGATCCCCGGAAGGCCAAGGCAATGCCCGGCCGGCCTTCAGGGGCAGCTAAGAAGCAGCAGGGCAAGCGGGCTCGACGGCCGGAAGGCCGGAGCGGATGCCGGAATGTTGCGCGGGGCGGACATGGGCAAGTTCATAGGGCATCGCCGCCCGGGGCGCAACCCGCTTGGTTAAGAGCCATGGAATAGCCGCGCCGGCCGAAGCGTAATTGTTATAGGCCTGCGGCAACAGCAGGTCATGGACAGGAGTAAACCAATGAAGAAATTCGTCATCGCCGCGGCGCTGATCGCCGCTCTCGCCACCCCGGCATTCGCCAAGCAGTGCCCGAAACTGATGCAGAAAATCGACGAGGCCATGGTCACGGCGCAGATTGACGAGGCGACCAAGACAACCGTCATGGCGCTCTATGAAAAGGGCAAGGCCGAGCATGCGGCGGGCGACCACGCCGCCTCGGAAGCCGATCTCAACGAGGCGCTGAAACTGCTCGGCATGTAAGGACGATAGCCGATCATGCGGTGGGGGCGGCAGTGCCGCCCCTTTTCCTTTTCCGGACCCGCTCCGGTTATTGCGGTGGCTTGGGCATCTGTTAACATGCCTGCCATGAGCCACGTCAGGCTGGCTCGCAAACCGCCCCGGGAGGACCCAATGTTCAAGAAAACACTCGTCTGCACCATCGCGCTCGGCGCCATGCTGGCCGCTGGCGCCAGCCTTGCCGACACAAAGGACAAGAAAATCGCTCTCTCCAATAATTACGCCGGTAATTCCTGGCGCCAGTCGATGCTGAAGAGCTGGGACAAGGTGACCAAGCAGGCCGTGGCCGACGGCGTGGTGGCGGCGGCCGATCCCTTCACCACCTCGGAAAATCAGGTGACCGAACAGGCCGCCCAAATCCAGAACCTGATCCTGCAGGGCTATGACGCCATCGTCGTCAACGCCGCCTCGCCGGACGCCCTCAATGGCGTCATCAAGCAGGCCTGCGATGCCGGCATCATCGTCGTCTCCTTCGACGGCATCGTCACCGAGCCCTGCGCCTGGCGCATCGCCGTCGATTTCAAGAAGATGGGCGAAGTGCAGGTCGACTATCTCAACGAAAGAATGAAGGACGGCGGCAATCTGCTCGAAATCCGCGGGCTCGCCGGCGTCTTCGTCGATGACGAGATCCACAAGGGCATCGAGGCGGGCGTCGCCGAATATGCCCAGTTCAAGATCGTCGGCTCGGTGCATGGCGACTGGGCCCAGGAAGTGGCGCAGAAGGCGGTCTCCGGCATCCTGCCCTCGCTGCCCGACATCAAGGCCGTGGTGACCCAGGGCGGCGACGGCTATGGCGCCGCGCAAGCTTTTGCCGCCGCCGGCCGCCCGACGCCGCTCATCATCATGGGCAACCGCCAGGATGAGATCCAGTGGTGGAAGGAACAGAAGGACGCCAACGGCTACGAGACCATGTCGGTATCGATCGCGCCTGGCGTATCCACGCTGGCCTTCTGGGTGGCCCAGATGATCCTCGACGGCAAGGAAGTGCCG
>JANMQL010000048.1:0-5730 GCA_031370475.1 Hyphomicrobiales bacterium
GACATGGGCCACCGCCGCCGCCGTCACCATGTTGAGGGCGCCCGGTCCGATCGAGTTGGTGCAGGCCATCATGCGCCGCCGCCGCATCGCCTTGGCGAAGGCGATCGCCGCATGGGCCATGGCCTGCTCGTTATGGGCGCGAAAGACCGGCAGCGCCTTGCGCTCGCCGAACAGGGCCTCGCCGATTCCCGCCACATTGCCGTGGCCGAAAATCGCCCAGACTCCGGCGAAGAGCGGCAGCTTGGTGCCGTCGATGACGGTCATCTGGCGGGCGAGGTACTTCACCAGCGCCTGCGCCGCGGTGAGGCGTATGATCTTGGTCATCGGATGTCTCCAGCTCAAGGTCGGGCGGCGCGCATCGCGTGCGCCTTGTTCCACAGATTGACGAGGCTCGAAAAGCGCTCGGCCATTTCGTTCACCGCCGCTTCATCGCCGGTCTTGCCGGCAAGCCAAGAGGGCGCCCCTTCGCCGAAAATGCTGCGGCCGATGGCGAAGCCCTTGACGGCACCGTGCCCGGCGGTGGCGCGGAAGGCCTTGTCGAGTTCGGCTTCCGGCGCTTCGAGGCCGAGCAGCACGACACCGCGGCAGTAGGGATCGTGGCGCGCGATCACAGCGCCGATATGGTCCCAGGCCTTGGACGAGGCCTGCGGCTCGAGCTTCCACCAGTCGGGCTTGATGCCCAGCGCATAAAGTTCCTCAAGGACGCGCGCCACCGTGTCGTCGGCCATGGCTCCGTGTTTGCCGGCGATGATTTCGATCAGCAATTCGCGGCCTATTTTGCGCGCCGCGTGATAGAGAGTCAGAAGCTTCTGCGCCTGCTCGGTCTTGAGGTCGGACGGATCGTCCGGGTGATAGAAGGCGAGGCACTTGATCGTATGTGTCACCGGCCATTCGACGAGCCGCGATCCGACATCCTGGGTGAACTCGAAGCGCAAGGGCCGCGAGCCCGGCTGCTCGAGCGGCCGTGCCACCCAAAGCCCAAGCTTGGCGGCATCGAACATGGCCTCGCGGCCATAGGTGTCGTCGAGCAGCGTACCAAAGCCCGGCTTGCCCTTCGCCACTTTGCCGATCGCCGCGACGGCGAGGCGCTTGAAGGTGGCGATGCGCTCGCGGGGGCAGCCTTCCTTGTCGGCCATCGCCTCGAACTGCATGCGATGGTCGATGGCGAGCGCCAGAAGCTTCGGCCACTGGCCGCGCCGCGTCGTCGCCCAATGGATGTGATTGATCGCCTCGTCCTTGCGCAGCGCCTTGTGCGGGCTGCCGCGCTTGAGGAAATATTGCAGTTCGTCCCAGGTCGGAATCTCCGGCGCGCACAAGAGCCGCGACACGGCGAAGGCGCCGCAGGCATTGGCCCAGGTGGCGCAGGTCGCAATCTCCTCGCCCCTCAGCCAGCCGCGCAGGAAGCCCGACAGGAAGGCATCGCCCGCTCCCAGCACATTGTAAACTTCGATGGGAAAACCTTGGCCGACAATGCCATCCTCGAGCCGCGCCGGGATGGCGGCCGGGAACACCACGCAGCCCATCGGCCCGCGCTTCAACACGATCACCGCCGGGGAAAGCGACCTGATCGTCTTCAACGCCTCGAGGGTGTCCTCATGGCCCGCGGCAATGTGGATCTCCTCTTCGGTGCCGACGATCAGGTCGCAGTCGGGGAGTATGGTTTTGAGCTGCGTTGAAACCTTGTCCGACTTGATATAGCGCTCTTCGCCCGCCCCGTGGCCGGCGAGGCCCCAGAGATTGGGCCGGTAGTCGATGTCGAGCACGATCTTGCCGCCGCCGGCCTTGGCGATGCGCATAGCCTTGCGCTGGGTGGCATCGTTGTGCGGCCTGGCGAAATGCGTGCCGGTCACCAGAACGGCGCCGGCCCGCGCCACGAAGGCCTCGTCGATGTCGTCCTCGCCGAGCGCGCCGTCGGCGCAATTGTCGCGGTAGAAGATGAGCGGAAAAGTCCTGTCGTTCTCGACCGACAACAGCACCAGCGAGGTGAGCCGGGCCGGATCGGTGGCGATGCCGTCGAGCGCCACGCCCTCGCGCCCCATCTGCTCCTTGACGAAGCGGCCCATCGGCTCGTCGCCAACCCTGGTGATAAGACCGGACTTGAGGCCGAGCCTCGCCGTGCCGATGGCGATGTTGGATGGACAGCCGCCCACCGACTTGGCGAAACTCGCCACATCCTCGAGCCGCGAGCCCACCTGCTGGCCGTAGAGATCGACCGAGCAGCGTCCGATGGCGATGACGTCAAGCCGCCCGGCGCTTGCTGCTTGCGACACCATTTCCGCCTCCTCGCCCCCTCTGGCTTCTTGACAATACGAAACAACAATTCCAAAGTGATGTCAATTCAGAATGTTTGTTCTATGACTGCCGCTGGCCGGGCCAGCCAAATTGACCAGTATTTGGCGTGCCAGAAGCGGCCGGTCGAGGCAATCATGCGGCAGTGGACATGGCTCGCAAAGGCTCGGAAAATGTCGTCTATTTCCTCGCTTTTTCTCGCCGTTTTCACGCTATTTCATGCAGAATTCCAACACAAGAGAGGGTGAAATGATCAGGTTCGGAGTGCTCGGCGCGGGGCGGATCGGCAAGGTGCATGCGCGGACGATCGCGGCGTCGAAGAATGCCAGGGTGGCTTGGCTGGCGGATGCGGTGCCGAAGGCGGCGGAGGAGCTGGCGGCCGAGGTGGGGGCTAAGGTCGCCTCGGTTGAGGATATCATAAAGGCGAAGGATGTGGACGCCATCCTCATCGCCACGCCGACGGGCACGCATGCGGATTTGATCGAGGCGGCGTCGAATGCGGGGAAGGCGGTCTTGTGCGAGAAGCCGGTGTCGCTGTCGGTCGAGCGCATTGTTGCGTGTCTCAAAATTGTCGAGAAGAACAAGTCCAACCTGATGATCGGCTTCAATCGGCGCTTCGATCCGAACTTCGCGGCCCTCGAAAAGCGCATCCGCAAGGGCGAGATCGGCGAGGTCGAGCTGGCCACCATCATCAGCCGCGATCCCGGGCCGCCGCCCATCGAGTATGTGAAAATCTCGGGCGGGCTTTACCGCGACATGTTGATCCACGTTTTCGACATGGCGCGCTTCCTGGTGGGCGAGGAATTCACGACCGTCCATGCGCTCGGCGCCTCGCTGGTCGACAAGGAGATAGGCCGGGCCGGCGATGTCGACACCGCCGCGGTGCAGATGCAGACGGCGAGCGGCAAAATCTGCGTCATCACCTGTTCGCGCCGCGCCACCTATGGCTACGACCAGCGCATGGAAGTGCATGGCTCAAAGGGCATGCTCAGCGCCCGCAACATCCAGAATACCACCGTGGAACTTGCCAATGCCAATGGCATCAGCGGCGATCCGGTGCTCAACTTCTTCACCGAGCGCTACGGCCAGGCCTATGCCAATGAGGTCAACGCCTTCATCGACGGGATCGCGGCGGGCAAATCGGCGAGGCCCAACGGCTTCGACGGGTTGCAGGCCCAGAAGCTCGCCGATGCGGCGACGGAATCGTGGAAGACCGGCAAACCGGTAAAGGTGCAATGATGAATATCGACTCGCTTGCGAAACTTTCCATGGACGGCAAGGTGGCCGTGGTCACCGGCTCGACGCAGGGGCTTGGCGAAACCATCGCCCATCTCTTCGCCGACCGGGGTGCTGCGGGCATGGTGATTACCGGGCGCAACGCCAGGAACGGCGCGCGTGTTGCGGCCGATCTCGAGAAGAAGGGCGTCAAGACGATCTTCGTCGAGTCCGATCTGGCGAAGATGGACGACACGCGGAAAGTTATCGCTGCCTGCGACAAGCAGTTCGGCCGCATCGATGCGCTGGTTAATTCCGCCGGCATCACCGACCGCGGCACGATCTGGGACACGAGCCCAGCGCTCTTCGATGCGATGTTCGCGGTTAATGTGCGGGCGCCGTTTTTCCTCATGCAGGATGCGCTGCAGCTGATGAAGAAGAGCAAGACGAAGGGCACCGTCGTCAACATCATTTCGATGTCGGGCCATGGCGGCCAGAGCTTCATCACCGCCTATTGCGCCTCGAAGGGGGCGCTGATCACGCTCACCAAGAACGTCGCCTATTCGGTGATGCGCCACCACATCAGGGTCAACGGGCTCACCATCGGCTGGATGGATACGCCCGGCGAAGACCGCATCATGAAGACCTATCACGGCGCCGAGGAGGGCTGGCTCAAGAAGGCCGAGGCCGAGCGGCCGTGGGGCCGGCTGCTCAAGCCCGAAGAGGTGGCGCGCGCCTGCGCTTATCTTTCGAGCGAGGAGAGCGGCCTGATGTCGGGCTCGATCATCGATTTCGACCAGCAGGTGCTGGGGGCGGGGGATAGTCCGGCGAGCCCGCCGGGGGTGTGAGGGTCCGGCGTGCAACCAGCAAACGGCCTTGCTTTCGGTCAAGCTTATAGAACTTGAAAGACCCGCCGCCACTCCAACCAACCGACCGTGATATACCGCCTTGTTCGCCCGCAATCACTTTGCGTAGGCGGTCGACACAGTGAGTAGCGGCATGATCGCCCTGCTCGATTCCGATGTAATTCCTACCCATCTTATGCGCGACAGCAGCCGTTGTTCCTGAACCCAAATAGGCATCAAGGACGAGGTCATTCTGCTCACTTGCGATACTCAAAATTCGATGGATGAGCGCTTCCGGCTTTGGAGTGTCGAAGAGCGGCCGATGGGTAAATAACTCTAGAAGGTGTTTCTTTGCGGAATCGTTCGTGCCAACTTCCTCAGCGCCCCAGAGCGTATGAGGCGTGAACCCACGCCGCGCATCGCGCAGGAACCGCTTCAAACGAGGCACGGCATTTCCGTCTTTTCCGAACCATACGTTGTTGCGCGCCATTTCCTCCTTCATGCGCGTTTCTGTATAAACCCAGCAACGCCCCTTCGGCGGTGAATGCCGTCGTCCGTTGGGCGCGACTAGATCGTAGAATTGGCTCTTCGTCGCGTGGCCAGCTTGGACGTTCGCCGAGACTGATTGCCATGGTCCGCGCGGATCATTGTCGGGATTTTTGAACCGGTTCATCACCGCTTCATCCCAATCCAGAAAGCCGCGCTTGGCTTTGAATGCTGCTAAATCAACAGCATAGACTAGAAGGTATTCATGATTGTTCGAAAATACCTTTCGGTTTTCCCGAGTTGTTCGTTGTTGCCAGATGATAGTGGAGACGAAGTTTTTCCGTCCGAATACTTGATCGAGAGCGACCTTGAGGTAGTGCACCTGCCGGTCGTCAATTGAAACCCATAAGCTCCCATCGACTCTTAGCAAGTGCTTAATCTGCATCGCACAGGAAATGATACCTTCTAACCACTCATCGTGGCCCTGCAAGTCCGTATAATGAGTGTAACGTTCTTGATTGTTGTACGGTGGGTCGATGTATGCGCAACGCACCGTGCCTTCGTATCGCGGCCTAAGCAGTTCAAGTGCCAAGGTGTTATCACCCTGGATGATTGCGTTACCGGTCCGCCCTTCCCCCGCCGACAGCGATTTCACTGCCTGGAAAGTGAAGTGGTGACTCTGTCGTTCGTCCCCCCTGGCGTCCAGGGCGGCCCGTAAATGTTCGAGCATGGGAGCAACTGACCCCTAAGAGTTCCAGAAGTGGTCACACATGATTGACGCCAACTTCAGCGAATCATATTAAATCCCGTGTCCATGAACAAGCCTCAGCTTCAATTCCCCTTGCTTGAAGTTTCTGCACCTCCGATGGAGGCAGCGGTATGGCGGCCGATCCAT
>JANMQL010000054.1:0-3167 GCA_031370475.1 Hyphomicrobiales bacterium
TCGGACACCGCCGGGAACTGGCGGATCTGCAGCTTGTTGACCGCCAGCAGGCCGGCCAGCAGGATCAGCAGGCTGACGACCGTCGCCAGTACCGGCCGCTTGACGAATATGTCGGTGAAATGCATGGGGTGTCCGCCTTACTGAATGGTCGCGCTGTCTTGGGTCCTGAGGGCGATCGAATTGTCGATCACAACCTTGCTTCCCTGGTCGATCTTGTTCTGGCCGGCGGTGACCACCTGCTCGCCCGGCTTCAGCCCGCCGGCGATCTGCACGCGGCCGCCGCGCACTTCGCCGGTCTTGACGAAGCGCCGCTCGATGACGAGCTCGCCCTCTTTCGCCGCGGCATCGGCCGTGGCGGCCGGAACCACCACGAACACGCTGTCGCCATAGAGCGAATAGGTCACCGCCGTCTGCGGTACCGTCACCACGCCGGCGGGCTGACCCGCGTCGACCAGCACATCGGCATACATCCCGGGCAGCAGCCGGCGGCCGGCATTGGCGAATTTCGCCCTGACCGTGATCATCCGGGTGGCATCCGACATGCGCGCGTCGGTGGTGGCGACCTCGCCCTTGAATTCGGTGCCGGGCCAGGCATTGAACTTGGCGGTTACCGGCAGGCCGGGCTTGATCCGCCCGTAATCGGCTTCCGTCACCGTGAAATCGGCATAGATCGGATCGATGCTCTGCAGCCAGACGACCGGCTGGCCCGGCGCCACATATTTGCCGGGCGAGACGTTCTTGAAACCGGCCCGGCCGTCCCACGGCGCGGTGATGGATTTCTGCGCGATGGTGGCGCGGATGCGGTCCGCATCGGCCGCCAGGCTGTCGCGCTGGGAACGCAATTGATCGACGTCGGCCTTGGGCGCGAAGCCCTTGGCGAAAAGTTCCTCGCGGCGGCGCACATCGCTTTCGGCATTGGCCAGCCGCGCCTCCAGGCTGCGCAACTCCGCTTCTTCCGTATCGGTGTTGAGCGAAATCAGCAGCGCGCCTTTCTTCACATCCTGACCGGATTCGAAATGCACCTGCTCGACGACACCGCCCACCTGCGGCGCGATATCGATGCCGTCCGAGGCGGTCAGCGTGCCGATGCCGGAAAGCTGCGGCTGCCAGGTCTCGGCCCGCGCCGCTTCCGCCGATACCGTCTGCGCCGGCTGCGGCGAACCGAGAATCACCTGCGCCAGGAACTTCGGCTTCCACTCGAAGGCGTAGAAGGCGATGGCGCCGCCCAGCCCGCCGAGGATCGAGGTGACGATGAGAAAATAAGCGATACGGCGTAACATGGTCTTCTCTATGCTCCAGATTATTCGGCCGCCTGGGCGGGAACGCTTCCCAACAGCCCGGCCTTCTTTTCTTCCAGACATTTGACAGCCGCCGTCAGCACCGCATCGCCATAGTCGGCGACGAATTGTCCGCCCGCATGGGCCTGCTCGCCGCCGCGGCATTCGGCGATGCGCGCCAGATCTTGGCGCAGATCGCCCAATTGCTTGTCGATCGCCGCCAGCACCAGATCGCGCGACACCAGTTCCTGCAGCAGCATCTGGAACAGGAATTCGGATTTGTACTTGTCCTTGCCCGGAATGACGGCGATGGCCTTGGCCAGCGCCTTCCGTCCCGCCTCGGTGATGGCATAGACTTTCTTGTCGGGCTTGCCGGTTTGTTCCTCGGCCCGCACCGTGAGTAGTCCCTCAACCGTAAGCTGCGTCAGGGCCGGATAGATCGCGCCATAGCTCGCATCGATGAAATGGCTGAACAACCCTTCCTCGATGTCCTTCTTGATCTCATAGCCCGAGGCTTCCTCGGTCGAAAGCACACCCAGGCATAGGGTTCTGACGTTCACGGCAATTCCACTCCGGCATATGCCAACACGATATATCGCGGGCGGACATATACCAATTCAGCATAGAGTCAAGTCAATCTTTTCGATGGCGCGCCCGCCCCTTAGACATGGCGCGTCTTGTCAGCGGCGCGCTTCCACACCAGTATCGGCTCCGGGAACAGGCATGATTCCGGCCGAATTCTCCGGACCGGGGACGTGCTTGGCATTTGGAGGGGGAACGCAATGCAAGGCGCCGCACGACTGTTCTTTACGCTTGCCATCGTCTACGCAATTCTTGGCATGCTGCTGGGATTGAGCATGGCCATATCGCAAGACCACGGCCAGATGCCCACCCACGCCCACATCATGTTGGCGGGCTGGGTGTCGTCGGCGCTCTTTGCCTATTTCTATCACCTATTCCCGGCCATCGGCAGTCGGGGCATCGCCATCTTTCATTTCTGGTTCCAGACGGCGAGCGCCATTGTCATGATGGTTTCGCTGCTGTTCCTCTATGGCGGCAATCCGGCGGTCGAGCCGGGAGCGGCGATCGGTTCGATCGGCTATGGCTTGGGCATGCTGCTGTTTGCCTATATCGCTCTTCCGGCGATCTGGAAGGCGTGATTGTCCCTTCGGTCACCGATCTATCCGAAACTCCGGCGGCCGGGCGTGCCTCGCTTGTCTAATTCCATCCGCCGGTCTATAGCCCGGATGAACGCGGCCATCTGAAAAAGAGCCGCGAGGCAAGAGGCAGGCAACGACAACAAGGGGGGCGCATGGAGTATTTTCTCCAGCAGCTCATTAACGGCATCACGCTCGGCTCCATCTACGGTCTGATCGCCATCGGCTACACGATGGTCTACGGCATTATCGGCATGATCAACTTCGCCCATGGCGATGTCTTCATGGTCGGCGGCTTCGTCTCGCTCATCGCCATCGTCGCCCTGGGGCTCACCGGCGGCAGCGGCCTCGGCCTCATCATCCTGGCCCTGGTGCTGGTCGTCTTCATCGCCATGATCATCGCCTCCGCCTATAACTGGACCATCGAGCGCCTCGCCTATCGTCCCTTGCGCGGTTCGTTCCGATTGGCGCCGCTGATTTCCGCCATCGGCATGTCGATCTTCCTGTCGAACTTCGTCCAGGTCAGCCAGGGCCCGCGCAACAAATCGACGCCGCCGATGATCCAGGGCGAGTTCGTGCTGATGACGCGCAACGATTATGCCGTCACGCTGTCGTTCAAGCAGCTCATCATCTGGGGCATCACCGCCGTGCTGCTCATCGCGTTCTGGTATCTGGTCGCCAAGACCCGGCTCGGCCGCGCCCAACGCGCCTGCGAGCAGGATCAGAAGATGGC
>JANMQL010000076.1:0-4597 GCA_031370475.1 Hyphomicrobiales bacterium
GGTCCCTTGGCAATCAACTGCATCGGCCCCGGCGTCGTGCCGCCGAGCCGCCTCGAAGGCCAATCCGATGCAACCGTTCTGCGCCTGACCGCCTACGGCGAATATCGGCCGATCCCCAAACTCACCTTCTCGCTCGGTGCCCGCGTGCAACGCGCGTGGAGGCCGCTGCTGAGCTTCGAGGAATTTTCCGCCGGCAATTACACCGTCGGGCGCGGCTACGATCCGGGCGCGCTGCTTGGCGACCGCGGTTGGGGCACCCAGGCCGAGATTCGCTACGGCAGCCGGGTGCCGTTCAGCGCGAGTAAGCCGGCGGTCGAGGGCTATGCCTTCTGGGACCAGGCGCATGTCGGCAATGAGGGCACCAGCGTCATTATTGCCGGTAGCCGCCATCTCAATTCCGTCGGCGCCGGCGCGCGGGTCAATTGGGACCGCTTCGTGCTCGATGCCGGGCTCGCGGTTCCGCTGAACCGGGTGGGACCGCTTAACCAGCGACCCGATCCGCGCGTGCTTATCTCGCTCACCACGCGACTTTGGCCCTGGAGGTACTGATGTTTGCGAAACCCGGGTATCGCACGTGCCGGCACAAGCTGCTGCTTTCGTGCGCGAGCCTGGCGATCGCCGCCACTGCAATTCAGCCGGGCCGCGCACGGGCCCAGGCCTTCCAGGGGACCCCGACCACGTCCACGGGGACGGTGACCTACGACCGTGCAACCCCGGGCATCGAGACGATCACCATCGGCACCGGCTCGGCGACGATCAATTGGGCGCCAAGCGACACGGCCGGCACCGGCAACATCAACTTCCTCCCGGCCGGCAACACCGCGACCTACCAGGGCGGCGCGGGCCTTGCCGACTACACCGTGCTCAATCGCATCATCCCGACCGATCCGACGCGCACGATCGAGCTCAACGGCTCCGTCCTGAGCAAGCTTGCCGGCGGCGCCACCGGCGGCAACGTCTGGTTCTACAGTCCGGGCGGAATCCTCATCGGCGCCCAGGCGATCTTCGACGTCGGCGGCCTCCTCCTGAGCTCGATCGACCTGCCGACCGGCTTTACCACCAGCGCCAGCGGCTTTTCCGCGGCTTTCACCAAGTCCCAGACCAACGCCGGCAAAATCCAAATCCTGCCCGGCGCGCAAATCAACGCCCGCAGCAGCTACGTCGCGATGATCGCACCGCGCATCGAGCAGGGCGGCACAGTCCAGGTCAACGGCTCGGCAGCTTATGTCGCCGCCGACGAAGCCACCATGACCATGAGCCAGGGGCTGTTCGATATCGAAGTCCCGCTGGGCAAGGGCACGTCGGATGCCAACGGCGTCGTCCACACTGGCACCACAAGCGGGGCGGCGAACGCATCCGCAAGCGACCACCATACAGTCTACATGGTCGCGGTGCCAAAGAACCAGGCGCTGACGATGCTGCTTGGGGGGTCGATCGGCTTCGCTCCGGCGGCAGTAGGGGCAACCGTTAAGAACGGCCAGATCATCCTGTCGGCGGGATCGAGCATGAACGATCTCGGCGGCGCCCGCGCCGTCAGCTCGCAGGCGGGCGCCAACGGCAATATTCTGATCGGGACGCAAGGCGCAGCCAACTTCACCTCGCCGCTGTTCGGGATCGCGAACGGCACGATTCACGCCGACGCCACCGCAGCCGACATCGCATTTAGCGGCGATTCCACTTTCCAGAGCACGGGCACCGGCGCCGGCGACATTTCGATCACCGCGACCAACGGTCATCAGCTGACGGTCGGCGGCAACCTCAACCTGTCGAGCAGCGGCTCTGCGCTTGCGCCCACGATCGGCATATCGGCCAACGGCGGCACTGTGCACGTCATTGGTAATGCCGTCTTGGCCGGAGGCCCCAGCGCGACGCCGACGGCGAGCCTGTTCGCACAGAACGGCTCGCTGACGATCGACGGATCGGCAAGTCTCGACGTGTCCGTCAATCGCCAGCTCGGCTTGCCCGCCACGGATGGGAACGCCGCCGATGTAACCGCCGGCACAATCTCCATCCAGTCCCTGGCCGGCGGCACGATTACCACCGGCGCCCTGCTGCTGAACGCCAGCGCCTTTGGGCAGAACAACGAAGGCGGCGGGGACCTGTCGGGCGGGGATGGGACCGGCGGCGCGATCAACCTCACCGTCGCCGGCGGCGGCAAGATCCAGGTCAAAGGCAATTTTGAAGCGCACGCCGACGGATTTGGCGGCAACATGCGCGACGGCAGCACCCACGGGGGCAAGGGCCAGGGCGGATCGATCCTGCTGCGCCCCAACGACGCGGGCTCCTCGATCGACGTGACCGGGAATTTTGACGCGACCGTTTACGGCGTTGGCGGCAGCTATCTTGGGGAGGCCACGCCAACCCTGGCGACCGGCGGCGATGGCCGCGGCGGCATTACGACCATCCAGCTTGGCGGCGGCTCGCTCGCGGTCGCCGGCAGCCTGACAATGCAGTCCGATGCGATCGGCGGCGACGGGCGGGACGGCGGCCAAGCGTTCGGCGGCAATGCCGGCATCTTCGGTTCGGGCGGCAGCGCCAACCTTGGTCCCGACATACTGATGACCGCCAACGCCTATGGTGGCGGCGCATATTCCGGGTTCGGCGGGGCGGGCGGAAACGCCAAAGGCGGTGCCGTCTTCATCCAGGCCGATGCGACCGTTTCGGCCAAGTCGACGATCACCGGCGGCCAGGCCACCCTTGACGTCGAGGCTTATGGCGGGCGCGGCGGAAACGGCAACGGCAGCGGCATTGCCGCCGGCCGCGGCGGCGATGCTCAAGGCGGGGTCTATACCGGCACACCGGGCAGCGGCGGCGCGTTTGCGATCGCCAACGCGGCAGGCGGGACCCTGACGCTGACCGATATCAGCCTTTATTCGGGCGGTTACGGCGGCGATGGCGGCGCCGGCGGGACCGGCCAGTCCGGCGGCGCTGGCGGCGCCGGGCTCGGAGGCGTGTCACAAGCCGGCACCTTCAATCCACTGCCGAGCTCGACCGCCGTCGCCAATTTCAACAATGTCTATCTCGACAGCACCGCATGGGGTGGCTTTGGCGGAGCCGGCGGCACAGGCGCTGGCGCGGGCGCAGGCGGCGCCGGGACCGGTGGCGTCACTGCGCTGAATGCGCGCGGCACGGTCACGGTCAACGGCTTTGCCGATTTGGTGTCGCAGGCTTTTGGCGGCGACGGCGGGATCGGCGGCGCAGGGCTTGGCGGCACGGCGGCAGTCAATTCGCTGGTCACCGGGCAATTACTGATCAACGGCTCGCTCTACCTCGACGCCGGCGCGACCGGCGGCAATTCGTCCGGAGCCTCTCCCGGCGGCGCTGGAACCGGCGGCACGGCGCATATCGGCGCGGATTTCGGCACGACGACGCTTCACGGCGTTGACGCTTTCGCCACCGGGACCGGCGGAGACGGTTCGGCTCAGGGCAACGACAACGGCGGAACCGTCGAGGTCCTCACCACGAACGGCGGCAACATCATCCTCGGCGACGCCTTATTGGTGGCGGAAGGGAACAACGCCCTCATCACGCTCAAGTCCGGACTCACTGGCAACATCGGGACCCTGACCGCTTCCGGCCTGTCGCTGCTGTCGGGCGGCAATCTCTCGGTTCAGAATCTCAGCGCGACGAGCGCGAACTTCTACGCCGCTGGGATCGCCAACATCTTCGGCATCGTCAGCGCGCCGCAGATCTTCATCACCTCGAGCGACATCAACATCGCATCCGGAGGGTCGGTCGGGGTCGATGGAGTGACCCAAATCGTCGCTTTCAATGCGCTGAGCAACAATCCCATTTACATCGGCGATTTCACGAGCGGCATCCCCGCCGGAGCCTACAATTTGGGCAATGAGGACGGCGACATCAGCGCGCGCACGGTCACGATCAACGCGCAGTCGGCCAGCGGCGGGCTGTCGCCCGACGTCATTATCGGCGACGTCCACATCGGGGAAAGCGGGGGCTCCAGCAGCGGACCGACCAACATCATCATCGGCACCAATGACGGATCGATCAAGATCGTCGGCCACGGTGAGTGGATCAATGCGGTCGCTTCCAACTCGATGACCCTGAACGCCGGCAAGGCGATTGAGGTAAATACCGACACCGGCAGCTTCGTCATCACCAATGCCGCCGGCAATCTCGCCGGCACCCTGACGCTAAACGCACCCAATCTGTGGATCGCGAGCGGGTCGATCCTGGCGCAGCTCGAAGCCAATGCGAATTTCGCCGGTCGCGACGCCGCGCTTGCGGTCAACAGCGGCACGTCCAATCCGCTCGGGTTCGTAGGCGCGGGTCGTATAACCGCGCTGCCGACCAGCAGCTTCTTCGTCCAGAATAGCGGTGTTACCGGCGATCTGGGCGGCATCACCGCCGGTGATGGCGGCCTGTCCATCTTGAACCCGGGCGCGTCCGCGGCGATGGTCACAATCTACGGTCGCCAAATCAAATCCGACGGCAGCACGGTGACCGGTACGAACTTTGCCGCCGCGACCGTCAAATCCGGCATTTTCGCCGCGGGATCGACGATCAACGCCGCCTCGATCGCCACTCCGCCACCACCGCCTCCGCCGCCTCCGCCGCCGCCTCCGCCGCCTCCGCC
>JANMQL010000080.1:0-1680 GCA_031370475.1 Hyphomicrobiales bacterium
AACGGTTTGGCCAGGAGCAGTTTGCCGTCGCGCCGATCGAAGACATAGAAGAACCCGTTGCGACTGGCGTGCAGCAGCAGCGCGCGCGGCTGGCCCTCCCAGGCGGCATCCAGGACGACCGATGTCTGCGTCGCGTCCCAATCCCACAGATCGTGCGGTGTGAACTGGTAGTGCCAGACGAGCCGTCCGGTCTTGCGATCGAGGGCCAGGAGGCAGTTGGCGTAGAGGTTGTCCCCCTTGCGATGATCGCCGTTGTACTCCTTGCTCGGATTCCCGGTCGGCCAGTAGACCATGTCGAGCGCCGGGTCGTAGCTGCCGGTGAACCAGGTGGGAGCGCCGCCGTGATCGATGTCCTTGCCTTGCCACGTCTCCGATCCCGGCTCGCCGGTCTTGGGGACGGTCCAGAATCGCCACACTTCCTTCCCTGTCGCTTGATCGTGCGCCGCGACGAACCCGTTGGCGCCGTGCTCGCCGCCGGACACGCCCGAGATGATCAGGTTGCCCGCGGGCAGCGGCGCGGATGACGCCGCGTAGTTCTTGCGCCAGTCGGCGAGCTCCGTGTCCCACAGCAGGGCGCCGGTGAACCGGTTGAGTGCGATGGTGTGGGCGTTGTCGGTTTCCATGAAGACGCGGTCGCCGGCGACGGCGACGCCGCGGTTGGCCCCTCCGCCGGCCGACAGACCGGTCGTGCGCGCGCGTCTGTAGCGCCAGATCTGCCGTCCGCTTCCTGCATCGAGCGCGTAGCACTCGTTGACGTTAGCCACATACATGATTCCGCCGACGACGACCGGTGTCACCTGCAGGTTGCCGGCGCCCGGCAGCGTGAACATCCATGTCATCCCGAGACGCGCGACGGTGTCCTTGTTGATCTGGGTCAGCGTGGTGTAGCGGTTGCCGCCGGTCGCGCCGTTGTAGGTGGGCCAATCCGCGGCGGACGTCACTTCCCGAAACCGGCCATCGGCCCGCCGCAGCAGGTGGACGCGCTCGTCCGCGGTCAACAGCTGCAGGTCGTCGAACCCTTCCGCCAGCACCTGGCCGTCCAGGGACGCGCCGTCGGTCGTCCGGACTTGCAGCCGCTTGACGGCCGGCGCGTTCGCCTCGGCGCGGCGCTGAATCGTGCGCAGGTGCGTCACCAGGTCGGCCAGTTCGGCGTCCCCGATCTGGCTGGGCGGCATGCCCTTGGCGGGCTGGCCGGCGCGAATCAACTCGGCCAGCTGCTGGTCGTCGCGCGCGGCCAGCCGTAACCCGATGGCCGGGCCCATTTCACCGCCGTTGCCGTCACCGCCATGGCAGGCAGCACAGCGGGTCTCGAAGGCCTTGCGGCCCGGATCGGCGGTCTGTGGTGCAGCCTGCGGCGGCGGCGCCAACAGGCCGAGGGCCAGGCAAAAGATCGTCCACGCCATCATGGATGCAGATTATCCTCTGCCTGCAACCCGGGCCACAGAAGAACACAGACAAACACAGAAAAATCCGTGTGGAGGCTACACCATGAACCGTCGTGACCTGTTGGGCACCCTGTCGATGGCTGGCGGCGCGTCGATGCTCGGTTCCTCGCAATTGCTGGCCAACGCGCTCGCGCCCCGGTCCCTGGCCGGGTACGCCCAGGCGGTGACCGGCACCGCCCCAGTCAAGATCCGCGACATCAAGACGATCCTCACGGCGCCGAACCGGATCCGGCTG
>JANMQL010000110.1:0-7931 GCA_031370475.1 Hyphomicrobiales bacterium
GGCGGTCGACTACGAGTTGCCGGCCTGTGCCAAGAAATACATGGGCGCCATGGAGAAATCCCTCGGCAAGGCCTATGCGGAGCCGGCCGCCGACGTGCGCGGCTATATCGCCTATGTAAAGTCGCAGAAGAAGTAGGGCGCCTTAGGCGTTCCTAAGGAAAGCATCGACTTCGGCGGCGGTAGGGGCGGCGGCGGAGGCGCCGTATTTGGTGGTGGAAAGGGCGGCGCAGGCGGCGGCATAACGCGCGGCCACGAGCAGGGGCCTGCCCCGTTCAAGGGCGTGGGCGAGGCCGCCGTTGAAACTGTCGCCCGCCGCCACGGTGTCGATGGCTTTGACCTTGAAGGCGGGGATCGCGGCCTCGGCATCGGGGGAGGAGACGGCGACGCCCTGGGCGCCGAGCTTGACGATGGCGGTGGCAACGCCCAGAGCGCGCAACTGGCGCGCCGCCTTCAGTCCGTCATCGAGGGATGCCGGAGTCCAGCCGAGCATGGATGCGGTTTCAGATTCGTTCGGCGTGAGAATATCGATCGCCTGCAGGGCATCGGCGGAGAGGCCCTGTTGCGGGGCCGGGGCGGGATCGAGGATGACGGTGCCGCCGCGGGCCTTGACGATGCGGGCGGCGGCGAGCGAGGGAGCGAGCGGCACTTCGAGCTGGAGCAGCAGGACACGGGCCGCTTCGAGGGCGGCGCGGCCCCTCGCCACGTCGCTGTCGTCGATGGCGAGATTGCTGCCGCCGATCACCGAGATGCAATTCTCGCCGCCGCCGCCGACATTGATGATGGCGATGCCGGTGGCGCCGGCTGCATCGCGGCGGATGAGCGCGTCATCGACGCCATGGGAGGCGAGTTCGCGCCCGGCGGTGGCGCCGAAATCATCGGCGCCGATGCGGGCGATGAAGCGCACGCCGCTGCCGAGCTTGGCCGCCGCCACCGCCTGATTGGCGCCCTTGCCGCCGAGGCCCAACTGGTAGCGGCGGCCGTGCAGGGTCTCGCCGGGCTTCGGCAGCCGCTCCATATAGGCGGTGATGTCGATATTGATGCTGCCGAAAACGGCGACGGTCACGGCTAGGGCCGCGGGATGGTGATTATACCGGCCCTGTAGCCGGCGTTGACGGTGTTGTTCACGGCCGCCATGGTCGCGGCGATGGGGGCGATGGTGCGCAGCCATTCGACGGCGGGCGCGTTGGTCACATAGATCGTGTCCTCCGGCACGATGCCGAAGGCCTGGGCGATGAACATGGTCTCGGGCTTCGACATGTTGAAGCGGAAGATCGCCGGGCCCTCGTGCCAGCGGCCGCCGCCGTCCTGCCAGGCCTTCGGTTCGCGCAGGCGGAAGACGAAGACGCCGGTGTTGCTGGCCAATTCGTTGGCCAGTCCGCCGACTTGCGACAGCGCATCGAGCAGGCTGGGATTGGCCTTGGAAAATTCGACCTGGCCGGCCTTGCCGACCGCACCCAGGGCATTGAACACCTTGGCGTCGGATTGGAGAATCACTTCGTCGCCGCTGCGCAATTGCATGTTGCGGCCGCCCTCGACGGTGGAGAGGGGAACGCGCAGCACCTGCTTGCCGCGGCGGATCACCACGTCGATCTGGTGGGCGGGACGGGTGGCGCCGCCGGCCCTGCCGACGGCGTCGAGGAGCGTCAGCGGCCCTTCGAGCAGAGAGAAGCGGCCGGGGTTCTTCACTTCGCCGCCGATCAAAACGCTGGAGCCGTTGTCGGCAACGAGCTCGACATAGACTTGGGGCTCGAAGGAAACGCCGGTGAGCTTGTCGCGGATGCGGTCGCCGGCCGCATCGGTGTCGAGGCCGGATACCTTGACCCGCGCCGCATAGGGCAGCGAAATGGTGCCGCGGTGATCGACGCGGACTTTGTCGAAGACGGTGCCGCCGGTGGCGAGCGGCGCAAACAGCCCGCCCTCCTTGCTTTCGGAAATTCGTACCTTGATGACGTCGCCGGAGGACAGAACAACCGGGGGCGGGGTTGGAATCCCGGCGGTGCCGGCCCCGTCGTCGTCGTGGCGCACCAGATAATCGCCGACATTTTGCGGGTTCATGTCGATGAGCGAGAAGCCGGCGAGATCGGCGGAGCCCTGGGTGATCGCCATTTCGGCAGGTCCCGGACGGGCTATGCCGGCACAGCCGGTCAAGACAAGGAGAGCCGCGACAATCGAGACCCGCTGAAGCATTGCCAGCAACATTACGCCCTAACGCCCCTTCGTAACTTCCGAGCCGCCGCCCGCGGAGACCGCCGGTGCTTTCTCCCTGCGCCGGCAAACTGGTGATAACCCATGAAGGCGGGAGCGGGCAAGAAATGGCTGATCGACGCCGTCGCGAATCCGCAAGCGATTGATATTCTTGCAACAGTGGCGGAAATGCGCGGTTTAGCTCAAGCCGAACTGGCGCTGCCAGAAACTGCGCACGCGGCCGTGATCGCCGAGTGCGGCCGATAGATGCTGGCCGCCCGCAGCAAGCCGGCGCGCGGCATCGCGGTTGCCGGCCAGTTCGAACAGGGCCGCCTGCCACGCTTCCGGATCATTGGGCAGGAGCCGGCCCGAGGTGCCGTCGGCAACGGTTCCGGCAAAAGGTGCTTGCGCGCTGAACAGGCCGGCGGCGCCATAGGCGGCATGATCGTGCAGACGGCTCAATGAACGGGAGCGGTTGAAGGCGGTATCGAGGGCGGGAGCGATGGCAATGTGAAAACGATGGCTGGCGACAAAGGCGCGGTACTTCTCCCAACCCATGGGCGACAGGTGAGTGACGTTGGACAGGTTGCGGAGAGACGCCGGGGCATGGCCGTTGAGAAAGGTTGTCAGATGAGCATCGGGCCGGCGCGCCAGAAATCCGGCGACGGCCGGAGCGCAGAATTCCAGATCCTCGATGTGCGAACGGGTCGCGGCAAAGACGATGTCGAGCCTGCCCGCGCCGCCGTGGTGGTCGAGGGCGGCCACGGGATGGCACTGCACCGGGTCGAGCCGCAGGGAATGGTGCCGGCGGTAGGATTGCAGAATGGGCTCCGAGGGGGCCACGACGTGGGTGACGAGCTCCAAGAGCTTGCGCAACGCGCCGTCGCGATAGGCGATGAGGCGGGCACGCCAATCGGCCGGCAGGCCGTCGGCGTCATGGAGGGCGTGCAGATCGTCGTCGATCAGCAGATAGATTTTCTTGAAGCCGCCGCGGCGCAAGAACGCCAACTCGCGGGCGCCGGCATAGCGGATCACCACCGCGGCATCGCCACAGGCAAACAAGGTCGGCGAAATGCGGCGGATCGGCCGGCCGGCCCGATCGCCGATCAGGCCGGACAGAGCGTCGGAGAAATAGAGCGACGTTGTGGGGATTGAGCCGCGGTCAGGAATGCCGAAGCGTCCGGCACGGGAGACAACGCCGCTGACGGTCTGCCTGACGAAATTTGCCAGTGATGCCACGCACCACACCCCGCTTGTTCCATTGCCCGGTTACAAAAAATGAACTGGCGATTGAACTCCAATTCGCCAATCCGATGGGCGCCCGCCTCGGACACATCAAAGCACAACTCCCCGCGATTGTAACGATATTTTGACCGCAATCGACGCCACGGCCATTACGGTCTTCACGGTTCGGTCAGGAGCCGGGAAACGACCGCTTCGACGCCCTCCCGCCATGGACCGAGAGAAAATCCGAAGGCCGAAGCGAAGGCAGCGCAGTCAAGACGGGAGTTGGCCGGGCGGCGGGCGGGGGTTGGATAATCGGCGGTGGCAATCGGAACGACGAGGGGCCGGGGGCCGCCGAGAGCGTGGCTCAGGTCGAAAATGTGACGGGCGAAGCCGCACCAGGTGGTGGCGCCGTCGCCGGCCAGATGATGGACGCCGCCGGCCCGGCGAGTTCCCAGGACCGCGGGGGCCAGACGCAGGATGGCATCGGCGAGATCGAGGGCGCCGGTCGGATTGCCCCATTGATCGTCCACCACTTCCAGCACGGGGCGCTCGCGGCCGAGGCGCAGCATGGTCTTGACGAAATTGCCGCCGAAGGGACTGTAGACCCAGGAGGTGCGCAGGATCAGGGCGCCGGGATGGGCGGTTGCAACAGCGATTTCGCCGGCCAGCTTCGAGGCGCCATAGACGTTCAAGGGGCCGGTGGCGTCGGTCTCGACGTAGGGACCGGATTTGCCGCCGGAGAAAATATAATCCGTGGACAGATGAATGAGCGGCACGTTCAGCGCCGCGGCGGCGGCGGCGACGGCGGCGGCGCCATCGCGGTTGACGGCGAAGGCGCGATCCGGCTCGGCTTCGGCCTTGTCCACGGCGGTATAGGCCGCGGCATTGACCACCAGATGCGGCCGGGCGGCCTGGATCGCGGCAGAAACGCTTGCCGGGCGCTCGAGATCGAGAGCGGGGCGGCCGAGGGCGATCACCTCGACCTCCGGCGAATGGGCCGCGCGCTCGGCGAGACAGGAGGCAAGCTGGCCGTGCCTGCCGGTGATGGCGATGCGGATCACGGCCGCGCCGCGCCCAACCGCTCGCCGGCATAGCGGCGGGCCCGAATCGGCTCCCACCAGCGGCGGTTGGCGATGAACCAGTCGACGGTCTTGGCGAGGCCGGATTCGAAAGTCTCCGCGGCGCGCCAGCCGAGGTCGCGTTCGATCTTCGCGCAATCGACGGCATAGCGGAGATCGTGGCCCGGCCGGTCGCCGACAAAGGCGATGAGGGCGCGGCGCGGCCGGCCGGGCAGCGGTGCGCGGGCATCGAGCAGATCGGCGATGGCCTCGACGACGGCGAGATTGCCGCGCTCGGCGCGGCCGCCGATATTGTAGGACTGGCCGGTTTCGCCGCGGGTCAGGACAAGTGCGAGGGCGCGGGCGTGATCCTCGACATGGAGCCAGTCGCGGACATTGGCGCCGGTGCCGTAAACGGGAATGGGTTTGCCTTCGAGGCCGTTGATGATCGCCAGCGGAATGAGCTTCTCGGGAAAATGCCAGGGTCCGTAATTGTTCGAACAATTGCTGAGCACGACGGGCAAGCCATAGGTCTTGTGCCAGGCGCGGACCAGATGATCGGCGGCGGCCTTGGAGGCGGAATAGGGCGAGGACGGCGCGTAGGGGCTCGCCTCGGCGAACGAGCCGCCGTCGAGGGGCAGGTCGCCGAAGACCTCGTCGGTGGAGATGTGATGGAAACGGAAACGGGATTTTTCCGGTCCGGCAAGTTCGTCATAATAGGCGCGGGCGGCCTCGAGGAGGGCAAAGGTTCCCTCGATGTTGGTGCGGATGAAGGCGGCGGGGCCGTCGATCGAGCGGTCGACATGGCTCTCGGCGGCGAGATGCATGACGGCATCGACGCGCTCGTCCCGCATGACCTTGGCGACGGCGGCGCGGTCGCAGATGTCGAGCCGGTAAAAGCGGTAGCGCGGATCGGCGGCGATGGCGGCGACCGACTCGAGGCTCGCGGCATAGGTGAGCTTGTCGACATTGACCACCGAATGGCCGAGATCGCCAATCAGATGGCGGCAGACCGCCGAACCGATGAAACCGGCGCCGCCGGTGACCATGACTTTCATGACCGGCCCCCGGCGAGGCGCGGGGCGGCGCGATCCTTCGCCGACATGACGGGCGTGGCGCCGGCCAGCGGCCAGGCGATGGCCAGAGCCGGATCGTCGTAGACAATGGCGCGCTCATGCTCCGGCGCATAGGGGGCGGAGACCTTGTAGAAGACTTCGGTATCGGGCTCGAGCGTCAGAAAGCCGTGGGCGAAGCCCTTGGGGATCAGCAGCTGGTTCCAGGCGCCGGCGGAAAGGGTGCAGGAGGCCCAGCGGCCGAAAGTGGGGGAAGCGGCGCGGATATCCACGGCAACATCGAAGACCGCGCCGCGTAGTACGCGCACCAGCTTGTCCTGGGCATGGGGTTCGAGCTGGTAATGCAGGCCACGGAGCACGAATTTTTCCGCCGAGAAGGACTGGTTGTCCTGCACCCAATCCAACGGCAGTCCGAGATCGGCGAACCGGCGGCGCGACCAGGTTTCGGAAAAGAAGCCGCGGGCATCGCCGAACTTCTCCGGGTTGAGTTCAAAAACGCCGAGACCGATATCGCGCGACCGCATCGGCTCAGAACTCCGGATCGTCGGCGATGCGGCGGAGATAGGCGGCGTATTCGGTGCGGCCGAGGCCGTCGGCCCGCCGGCGCAGGGCGGCGGCGTCGATATAACCGGAACGGAAGGCGATCTCCTCGGGACAGCAGATCTTCATGCCGGTGCGCACCTCGATGGTGCGAATGAAGGCGCCGGCATCGTGCAGGCTGTCATGGGTGCCGGTGTCGAGCCAGGCATAGCCGCGGCCGAGCATTTCGACATGGAGATCGCCACGCGCGAGATAGGCGCGGTTGATATCGGTGATCTCGAGCTCGCCGCGGGCCGAAGGGCGCAGCGATTTGGCGATTTCGACGACACCGGCGTCGTAGAAATACAGGCCGGTCACCGCCCAGTTGGATTTGGGATGCGCCGGCTTTTCCTCGATGCTGAGGGCGCGCCGGTCGCGGTCGAAGGCAACGATGCCGTAACGCCGCGGATCGGAGACATGATAGGCGAAGACGGTGGCGCCTTTCGGGCGCGCCGCCGCCTTCAGGCAGAGTTCCTGCAGCTGGCCGCCGTGAAAGATGTTGTCGCCGAGAACCAGGGCGCCGGGGCCGCCGCCGAGAAACTCTTCGCCGATCAAGAAGGCCTGGGCCAGGCCGCCGGGATGGGGCTGCTCGGCATAGGAAAGATTGAGGCCGAATTCGGCGCCGCTGCCGAGCAGGCGGCGGAATTGCGGCAGGTCGTGGGGCGTCGAGATCAGCAGAATGTCGCGGATGCCGGCCAGCATCAGCGCCGACAGGGGATAATAGACGAGCGGCTTGTCGTAGACCGGGAGCAATTGCTTCGACACCGCCAAGGTCAAAGGAAAGAGCCTGGTGCCGCTGCCGCCCGCCAGAATGATGCCGCGCATTCGAATTTCCCGTGAAGCCGGTGCTGTCAAAGCTCATGGCGGCGGAATTTGCAAGGGCGGTTCACTTGCGGTTGCGCAGGAGCTCGGCGATGGCCCGAACGTCCTGGGACCGTTCCAGTGACGTGATGAGCACGCCCTCGGCGGTGCTGACGACGGCAATGCCGTCGAGGCCGATCACGACGGTCACGGCGCCGGTGCCGCTGACATAGGAATTGGACACGTCGTGGAGGACGACATCGCCCGAGACGGCGTTGCCGTTTGCATCCTTGCCGGCCGCCCGCCAGACGGCTTGCCAGGATCCGATGTCGCTCCAGCCGGGATCGACGGGAAGCACGGCGGCATCGCGGGTCTGTTCCATGACCGCGTGGTCGAAGGAAATCGGCTCGATCGGCAGCAGCGGCTGGGCGGCGGGGAGAATGGCGGAACCGCGCCGTGCCGCGGCGGCCATGGCGGCGCGGCAGGCGCCAAGGATGCGCGGATGGAGTGTTTCCATGGCGGCCAGCAGCGTGTCGCGGGCGAAAAGAAAAATACCGCTGTTCCACAGACAGCGGCCCTCGCGCAGCAAGACCGCGGCGCGGGCGGCATCGGGTTTCTCGATGAACTCGGCGATCTCATGGGCCGTGAAGGGGGGCACGAGGGCGATTTCGCGGCCGGGCCTGATATAGCCAAAACCGGTCTCGGGGCGGTCGGGAGTAATTCCGAAGGTCACGAATTTTCCCGCCCTGGCGCAGGAGACGGCGAGACGCACCGCATCGATCAGCACCTGGGGCCGGCCGAGATGATGATCGGAGGGCATGACAAGCAGGCAGGGATTGCCGGGACTGTCTTGGAGGGCAAGTACCGCCAGTGTGATAGCCGCAGCCGTATTGCGGGCGGCAGGCTCGAGGATGATCGTCGCTTCCAGCCCCGCGAGCTCGGCCAGGATCGAAGACTCGTGGGACCGTCCCGCCACAATGAGCGGAGCGGCGAAACCGGACAATCCGGC
>JANMQL010000116.1:0-4805 GCA_031370475.1 Hyphomicrobiales bacterium
CAGCTCACCGCGCTTGAGGCGGGACTGCTGGCGATGGACGAAGGCGATACCGGCTCCGAGACCGTCAACGCCGTGTTCCGCGCCGTGCATTCGATCAAGGGCGGGGCCGGCGCCTTCAAGCTCGATGAGCTTGTGCATTTCGCCCATGTGTTCGAAACCGCCCTCGACAGGATCAGGTCCGGCAAGCTGACCCCCGACGCCGATGTGATGAAACTCATGTTGCGGGCCGTCGATGTCCTGTCCGATCTGGTCACCGCCTCGCGCGACGGCGGCCCGGTCGATGCCGGCCAGGGCGCGCCGATCGTCGACGAGTTCAACGCCCTGATCGGCCAGCCAGGCGGCGAGGCCGAAGACGCCGGCGACGATTTTGGCGACGTCGATTTCCAGCCGGTCGTCATTGCCATCGACGGTTCCGACGCGGAGGCCGTCCCGGCCCCTCCACCCGAACGCTGCTTCACCATCAAATTCCGGCCGTCCCGCGAGCTCTATGCCAAGGCTAACGAACCGGTCGTGCTGCTGCGCGAGTTGGCCCGGCTCGGCGCCATGCGGGCCGAATGCGATGCCTCCGCCCTGCCTCCGCTCGGCGATCTCGATCCCTCCGGATCCTATCTCGCCTGGACGATCCGTCTGCAGACCGAAAAAAACGAGGCGGCCATCCGCGAAGTCTTCGAATTCGTCGACGGCGACTGCGAGCTGGCCGTCGAAAGCGACGATCCTCCGCCGCAGGCCGATCTCGACATCGCCGCCCTGCTCGCCCACGCCCAGGCGGAGCCGACCATCGTCCAGACGGCACCTGAGCCCGCCAACGGCAGTGCACCGCCGCCTGCCGCCGCGGCCAAGACGGAATCCCGCCCGGCCGGTGGCCAGGCGACGATCCGCGTCGATCTCGATCGCGTCGACCGCCTGATCAATCTGGTCGGCGAATTGGTGATCAATCAGGCCATGCTGTCGCAGCGCGTTTCGGAGAGCGGCATCGGCGGCAACACGGCCATCGCCATGAGCCTCGACGACCTCGGCCAACTCACCCGCGAGATTCAGGAAAGCGTCATGGCGATCCGCGCCCAACCGGTGAAGCCCCTGTTCCAGCGCATGTCGCGCATCATCCGCGAAGTGGCCGAAGCGACCGGCAAGGAAGTCCGCCTCAAGACCGAGGGCGAGGCAACCGAAGTCGACAAGACCGTGATCGAACTTCTCGCCGATCCGCTCACCCACATGATCCGCAACGCCGTCGACCACGGCCTGGAAAAGCCCGAGGACCGCGCCGCCGCCGGCAAGACGGCCGAGGGCATCGTCCGGCTCACCGCTGCACACCGCTCCGGCCGCGTCGTGATCGAAGTGGCCGACGACGGCGCCGGCATCAACCGCCCGCGGGTTCTCGAATCGGCCATCCGCAAGGGCCTGGTCGCACCCGATGCGCAACTGTCCGACAGCGAGATCGACAATCTCCTGTTCCTGCCGGGATTTTCCACTGCCGCCACGGTGTCCAGCATTTCCGGCCGCGGCGTCGGCATGGATGTGGTGAAGCGCTCGATCCAGGCGCTCGGCGGGCGCATTAGCATCGTCTCCAAGCCCAAGGAAGGTTCGACCTTTTCCATGAGTCTGCCGCTCACTCTGGCGGTGCTCGACGGCATCGTCGTGTCGATCGACGAACAGACCTACGTCATCCCGCTCACCACCATCGTCGAGACTCTGAAACCCGAGCCCGCCGACGTCAACTCGCTGGGCGAGGGCCATTTTGTCCTGAGGAGCCGCGGCAGTTTCGTGCCGCTCATCGATGCCGGCGTCGAACTGGGCAGCAGGCCGCGCGCCGCCAAGTTGCGCGGCGGCATCGTCATTCTGGTCGAGACCGAGAACCGCAGCCGCAGCGCGTTGCTCGTCGATGCCATCCAGGATCAGCGCCAGGTGGTGATCAAGAGTCTCGAAGCCAATTACCGGCAGGTGCCGGGCGTCGCCGCCGCCACCATCCTTGGCGACGGCCGCGTCGCCATGATTCTCGACGTCGATGCGCTGGCCGGCGGATTGCGCGGCGGCGCGGCGGTTTTGGAACAGCGTTTGGCCAAGGCGAGTTGAGTAACATGACGGAAAAGCAAGACAGCGCGGAACCGCGGGAATTCGTGGCCTTCACCATCGGATCCCAGGAATTCTGCGTCGACATCATGGCGGTGCGCGAAATCCGCGGCTGGACGGCGGAGACCAGCCTGCCGAAGGCGCCGAATTATGTGCGCGGTGTGATTAATTTGCGCGGCGCCGTGCTGCCCATCGTCGATCTTTCGGCCCGCCTCGGCCGCACCGCGACCGACCCGACACCGCGCCATGTGATCATCGTCGGCCAGATCGGCGACCGCTTCGCCGGCATTCTCGTCGATGCCGTGTCGGAAATTCTCAACTCCGGCGGCAAGTCCATTCAGCCGACACCCGGGGTCGGCTCCGAAACCGCCAAGACCTTCGTGCGCGGCCTCATGGCGCTGGAGGGCCGCATGATCAGTGTCATCACCCTCGATAATCTCTTCGCGTCCAACTTTCAGGAGGCAGCATGAACCGGGCAACCTCGATCGACGGCAGCGCAGCGCCGGCGGCCATGCCCGCGGCCGCCGAGTTCGATTTCACTCCGGAGGATTTCGAGACCATCGCCGCGGCGCTCTACACCGACGCCGGCATTCATCTGCCGAAGACGAAATCGGCGCTGGTCTATTCGCGCCTCGGTAAGCGGCTGCGCCAGCTCGGTCTCGAAAGTTTCCGCGATTATTGCGCGCTGATCGGCAGCGACGCCGGTGCCGAGGAGCGCGGCCGTATGCTCGATGCGCTGACCACCAACGTCACCCGCTTCTTCCGCGAACCGCACCACTTCGATCACTTGAAGTCACGGCTGCTCCCGCCACTCGTCGCCGCCGTGCGCAAGGGCGGCAGGATTCGCATCTGGTCGGCCGGCTGCTCGACGGGCCAGGAACCCTACTCCATCGCCCTCACCGTTCTGGGCCTTATTCCCGAGGCCGCCTCCCTCGATATCCGCATATTGGCCACCGACATCAACGCCAATGTGGTCAAGACCGGGGCCGGCGGCATCTACCCCCAGGAGGAAATCGACGAGATACCCGCCGACATGAAGCGGCGCTGGCTGCTGCCGGTCAATGTCGGCGGCGAGCGGCGCTTCCGTTTCGACGACGCGGTGCGCCGCCTGATCTCCTTCCGCCCGCTCAATCTCATGGACAAATGGCCCATGCGCGGCCCCTTCCAGGCGATCTTCTGCCGCAACGTGGCCATCTATTTCGACGAGAAGACGCAAGGCCAAGTGTGGAGCCGGATGGTGCCGCTATTGGCGCAGGAGGGCATGCTTTATATCGGCCATTCGGAGCGCGTCTCCGGCCCTGCGGCGCGCCGGTTCGCGGCCGAAGGCACCACCAGTTACCGGCTGCGGGCGGGAGAAACGGCATGAGCGCCGTGCGCGTCCTGATCGTCGACGATTCGGCCACCATGCAGGGCCTGATCGCCGCCACGCTGAAGCGCGATCCCGCCATCGAGGTGATCGGCACGGCGTCGAACGCCGCCGAGGCGCGCCAGGCGATCAAGCAGTTCAATCCCGATGTACTCACCCTCGACGTCGAGATGCCGAACATGAGCGGAATCGAGTTTCTCGACAAGATCATGCGGCTCAGGCCGATGCCGGTGGTCATGGTCTCGACCCTCACCGCCAGGGGAACCGAAACGGCGATCGAGGCGCTGCAAATCGGCGCCGTCGATTGCGTGGTGAAGCCTTACCCCGGCCACGAGAACAGCTTCGATGAATTGCCGGACAAGGTCAAAATAGCGGCGAAGGTGCGCGTCAAGGCGCGGACCGCCGATGGCCATGGCGCGGCGGCGGCGACCAGCGCCGCGCCGTCGGATTATCGGCCGGGCAACAAAATCGTCGCCATCGGATCCTCGACCGGCGGCGTCGAGGCCTTGATCGGCGTTGTCGGCCGGCTGCCGGCCAATTGCCCGCCGGTCATCATCACCCAGCACATGCCGGAACATTTCACCGCCACTTTCGCCAACCGGCTCGACCGGCTTTGCGCCCCGAAGGTTTGTGAGGCCAGCGACGGCCTGCCGTTGAAGCCCGGCAATGTCTATTTGGCGCCCGGCGGCGAGGCGCATCTGGAAATTTTCGGCGGCCAGCAGCTTTGCTGCTGCCTGCGCCGCGGCGACAAGCTGAACGGTCACCGGCCCTCGGTCGATGCCTTGTTTCAGTCCGTGGCCAAGCATGCGGGCGCCCGGGCGGTGGGCGTCATCCTCACCGGCATGGGCAGGGACGGCGCCGATGGCCTGCTCGCCATGCGCAAGGCTGCGCCCGCACCCTCGGGCAGAACGAGGAATCGAGCATCGTCTACGGAATGCCGAAGGTGGCCTTCGACATCGGCGCCGTCGAAAGGCAACTGCCGCTGGCCCGCATCGGGCCGGAAATCGTGGCGCTCACCGCCGCCGGCAAGAATTGAAGGAGAAGGTCATGCCCGCAGCGCAACATTTGAAGGTCCTGGTGGTGGACGACACCTCGGTGAGTCGCATGCTGGTCAGCGACGGTCTCAACCAGATCGGCATCAAGAACGTCACCCTGGCCGGCGACGGCGAGCAGGCGCTCAAGTCGATGATGACGGCGCCCTGTCATATCGTGATTTCCGATTTCAACATGCCAAAACTCGATGGTGTCCAGCTCTTGAAGGCGCTGCGCGAATATCCGCCGACCCGCCAGGTGGGTTTTATCCTGGTGACCGGGCGCGGCGACAAGGCACTGATCGATTTCGCCAAGAAATTCGGCTTTACCGATGGCGTGA
>JANMQL010000118.1:0-5798 GCA_031370475.1 Hyphomicrobiales bacterium
GCCGGATTGCGCCGGTTGGCTTCCGTGAGGCTGATCTCGGTCGCTTCGTTTTAGACCTTCTCGTCCACCAGCAGCAGGCGGTTCAGCCGCGTCTCGCCGGTCTTGGCGTCGATCTCGGCGCGGATTTCGTTTTCCGCCCCATAGCGCGCCTTGGCGGCGCGGGTGATCGCCTCCTCCATCGCCAGCAGCACGACGGATTTGTCGATCGATTTCTCGCGCGCCACCGCGTCGGCGATTTGCAGAAGTTCGAGCCGGTTGGCGCTAACAGCGGGTTCAGCCATGATTCTCATTCCTCTCTTCGGAGATTTGGTCTTCGTCGATTTCGGCGCCGTCGGCATAGCCCTGTGCCGGCAGGCGGGCGCGCGCCGCCGCGATCAGTTCGCCGGTCAGAACGAGCTTCGCCTCGCCGATATCGGCGAAGGGCACGCCCACCAGAACGGGCTCCTTCGAAGCCCCTTCGGGATTTTCGATAAACAGGCGCACTTCGCCGTCGTGAAAGCCTTCGAGCCGCCCCCGGAAGCGCTTGCGCCCCGCCACCGGCACGGCCATTTCGATCTTCGCTTCATGCCCCGCCCAGGTCTCGAAGTCCCCGATCCGCACCAGCACCCGGTCGATGCCGGGCGAGGACACTTCGAGCTGATAGCGCGACGCGATCGGATCCTCGACATCGAGCAGCGGCGAAATCGCCCGGCTCACCTTCTCGCAATCGTCGATCGAGAACGTGCCGTCCGGCCGCTCCGCCATGATCTGCAGCGTCGGCCCGCTCATTTTGACGCGCACCAGCCGGAAGCCCATGTCTTTCAACACCGGCTCGACCAGTGCGGCAACCCGCAATGCAGGCCCCGTTTCGCGCGTCAGTCTCTCGTCCGTCATCGTCCCGTTCGGCCAATGAAAAAGGCGGGCCCCGGTCCGGGACCCACCCTCATAATTTCCACCGGAGTGGCTATGTGAGTGAACTTAAGTTGGGCTGGATATAGGCCCTGGAAGGGTTTTCCGCAAGGGGGATCGGGGATGGCGCTCTATATCCGGCAAGAATAGGCCGGAGAGTACTTTCCGACCTGCGAGGTTCAGGGAACCTCGCGAGACTAGGGCCATCAGGAGCGAGATCAAAGCTGGCGGCACGGGCACCGGAATCTTGCTAAGAACCAAAAACAGTTGGGCCGTTCCATGCAAGCAATTCGGACAAGGCGATGACCGATACCCTGACAGTGGCGGAGCGTAGCCGGCGTATGAGTTTGGTTCGGGGAAAGCATACCAAACCAGAGCTGCTGGTGCGACGGCTCGTTCATTCGATGGGCTTTCGGTACTCGTTGCACCGAGATGACTTACCGGGACACCCGGACCTCGTATTCACCCGGCTCCATAAAGTAATTTTCGTTCACGGTTGCTTTTGGCACAGGCATCCAAGTTCACGATGCCGCCTAGCTCGACTTCCAAAATCACGGCTCGATTTCTGGGGGCCTAAACTTGAGTCGAATCGAAAACGCGACGAAAAGAATAAACGCGCCTTGCGATCGCTGGGATGGAAAATAATGGTTGTCTGGGAATGCCGATTGAGCAATAAAGAACAATTAAAGAACATAATATGGCGATTCTTGGAGGAATGAAATGCGCGCCGTTGAGCTATTCGCAGGTGCCGGTGGGCTGGGACTAGGCATTAGCAAGGCTGGATTCCAACCGGAGATTGTTGCGGAGTGGAATCAATGGTGCTGCAGAACGATTCGGGAGAACCGTGGCTATCGCATGCCGTTGGCCAAGTGGCCGGACCCCTTCGAGGGTGATGTCAGAGAGTTGGACTTTGCCGGACTGGAAAATAAAGTCGAACTCGTATCCGGCGGACCGCCTTGCCAGCCATTTTCGCTGGGTGGCAAACATCGAGGTCATGCCGATGCTAGGGATATGTGGCCGGAGGCTGTTAGGGCTGTTCGTCAAATTCGCCCAAAGGCCTTTATTTTTGAGAACGTGAAAGGACTGACGAGATCGAGCTTCGCGGGCTATTTCAATTACATTCTTCTTCAGCTTTCATATCCAAGCATTGCGTTAAGAAATGGCGAGAGCTGGGTTCAGCACTCGTCGAGGCTTCAACGCCACCATACGGGCCGGCCGGCTGACAGCGAAGAATATCGAGTCGTGTTCGATGTCATCAACGCCGCCGACTACGGCGTTCCCCAGCGCCGAGAGCGCGTGGTCTTCGTGGGACTTCGGGCTGACCTGCAAGTCGAGTGGTCCTTTCCCAAGCCGACACACAGTCTGGACGCGCTGCTTTGGACTCAGTGTAGGACGAATGAGTATTGGGAAAGACATCGCGTGCCATTTCGTGAACGGATGATGGACGGCAGACTCTATGCGAGGGGTAGTTCGATTATTTTCAAACCAAGAGGAAAGCCGTGGCGAACGACTCGAGATGCGATTGGCGACTTGCCCGATCCTGAACTGGAACCCCGCAAAGCCAAATTCTATTTGCATCACAAGTTTCAGCGGGGTGCTCGAAGCTATCCAGGGCACACCGGCAGCCCATTGGATGAACCCGCCAAGACACTAAAGGCGGGAGTTCACGGCGTGCCTGGTGGCGAAAACATGCTTTTGCGCGAGGATGGAAGCATTCGGTATTTCACGGTACGCGAGAGCGCGCGACTACAAACGTTTCCAGACACTTTCTTGTTTCATGGGTCTTGGACTGAGTCTATGCGTCAATTGGGAAACGCCGTGCCGGTTGATCTCGGTTACGTCATCGCAAAGAGTATTAGGGTTCATCTCGGCAAGCACGTTGGAACGGCGCGGTAAATCTACCATGGCCGATGACAATCCGCACCGCTTCGTTTTTGACTTGGACCTCGGCATCCGAGGCCAGGTAGTCGAGAAACTACAATCAAGCCCAAAACTTCCACTGACGAAAGGTGTCGGGCCGCAGGCAAGCGGGATCTATGCTCTCTACTTCCGGGGTAGGCTGGTTTACATCGGTAAGGCGTCCAAAGGAACGACCAAGAGCAAGCGGACATTGCGCGCCCGCCTGAGCGAGCATGTCGGCAAGATCGGCGGGCGACAAAATATTTCGCTAAACGATATGAGGTGTCGTTATCTGACTTTTGACAGTGAATGGTGGGTATTCGCCGCCGAATTTGCGCTCATGGCCCACTTCAAACCAGAATGGAATGCGAGCGGATTTGGGAGCAAAGTGCCGGGCGTTGGACGTCCGGGTACAGATCGAGTGAGTCGATGGAATGAAAAATTCCCGAAACATCCCTAGGCTACTTTCGCTGCGGCTAAGGATTATTTGAGTTACATGCCGGCCGTCTCGCCCGCGACTTCGAACGCTATGCCGCGAGCGCCGCCACATTCGTCCTTCTCGCAGCGATCTGCCTCATGCCCAAACGCTTGACTAGGCCAAGCCATTACCCATGATTCCATGCTTCCTGAATCGGCTCTCAAACCACCTCGACAACGCTTTCCCCGCTATCGATGGCATCGAGGATACCCGCCAACACCGGTGCCAGCCGCTCCCAAAGCGAGCGGTTGGTCACGTTGCCGATCCGGATCCAGACAACCGGAACCGCTAGCTGGCCGAGGTTCGACCTGACAACGAAGCCCTCGTCCTTGGTGACCAGTATGGCTCCCCTGCCGGCCGCCTCCTTCGCGATCGTGGCATCGTCCGCAGCCCCCAGCCCGATGTCGCGGATATGAACCGCCGCATGGCCGAGCTCCGCCAGCCGCTTCGCCAGGCCCGGCGGCAGTTGCTCGTCCACCAGGAAACTCGCCATCAGGCCGCGCGGATCAAGGCGTGATCGAGGGCGCGGGCCGCGTATTTGAGCGCCGCCTGGATGTCGTCCCTGGCGAGATACGGGAAATCCTCAAGGATTTCTTCCGGGCTGGCGCCTTCGGCGATCATGTCGACGATGTCGCTCACCCGCATGCGCGTCCCCCGGATGGTGGGCTTGCCGCCGCAAATCGCCGGATCGGCCGCGATCCGCTCGAACGGCGCGGGCAGAGGTCCGGCGCGCTTCGTGCGCCTTGCCGGAACACCGTTGTCGAAGACCCCTTTGGCGACGCTGACCCGCCAGCGCTTGTTGGGAAACTTGCCGAACCGCGCGGCGAATTTCCGGAAGGCGGATTTCAGCTCTTCCGCCTCGGCGCTGCCTTCGGCGACAGGCTCGAACCAGGCCTGCAAGACCGGCGCGGTCTCTTTCCCGTCGGTGCGGTCATAGGTCTTGAGATAGTGTTCGGCGCTGTTCGCCGCATAGCCGATGAACTTGCTCGGGCCGAAAACCCACTCGCCGGCATCGTTCTTGATTGCATACCATGCCGGATGCATGCCGATCCGCTTCTGCAACGCCTTCGTCCCGGCCAGTTCCCTGCCGTAGGTCTCGATGTTCGCGGCCGCCTCCGAAAAACTGGCAACGACCGTCTTGTCTCGATTGTCCATGTTGGCTATCCGTGTTGCCTGGAAAGAATACACGTAATTATATAATACGTCAAATTGGTAATTGGTGTGATTTATGTATCTTTAATTCGAGCGTCCCGGAATTAGTTGCCTCAGTCAACTAATTTGCCTCGAAATCTGGTGCGCAAACTCTCGCTTTTCCTCGCCCAAATGCATGCCTTTCCTGCCCTCCCGCCGCCGATTTATGCGCAAAACTGCCGCCGCAACTCCTTGCATTCGTGACGCATTCCTGTTCTAGGATTTGTTTCACGTGAAACATCACGTTTTGCGAAACCGCAAATAAAGAGGCACCCGCCCCTCGCGCCGCGCTTTCGCTTCATAGCGGGTCTCCACCCAGTTCTCGAACGGCTGCGCCGCCTCGCCTTCCTCCACGAACCCGCCATGGGCCGCGACCTTCTCCCGCGTCCACTCAACATAATCGGCAATATCGCTGGCAAAGAGGAACAGCCCGCCGGGCGCCAGCAGCCGGTGGATATGGCCGAGCGTTTCGCCAGTGACGAAGCGCCGCTTCTTCTGCCGCTCCTTGGGCCAGGGATCGGGATAGAGCAGATAGATGCGTTCGAGCGAAGCCGCCGGCAGCGCCTCGATCAGATAGCGGGCATCGCCGTCATGGATGCGGATATTGGCGAGCTTCTTCGCCTCGATCAGGGCCAGCAGCTTGGCCACGCCATTGACGAACGGCTCGGCGCCGATGAAGCAAACATCGGGATGCAGTTCCGCCTGATGCGCCAGATGCTCGCCGCCGCCGAAGCCGATTTCGAGCCAGGTGGGAGATTGGAGCGCCGCCGCATCGAAGCGCAGCCTGGGCAGCAGCTCATCCACCAGCTGCAAATGATGACGGCGCAAGGCATGACCCTTGCGCCGCCCATAAAATTGATACCGCTGACGATTCCCGCTCACTTCACCGCGGCTTTGAGCGCCTTGCTGAGATCGGTCTTCTCCCACGAGAAGCCCCCGTCCTTGTCCGGCGCCCGGCCGAAATTGCCATAGGCCGAGGTCCGCGCATAGATCGGCCGGTTGAGATTGAGATGGGTGCGGATGCCGCGCGGGCTCAGGTCCATGACCTTGGCGATCGCCTTCTCGAGCTTCGCTTCGGCCACCTTGCCGGTGCCGTGGGTATCGACATAGACCGACAAGGGCTGCGATACGCCGATGGCATAGGAAAGCTGGATGGTGCAGCGCCGGGCCAGCCCCGCCGCCACCACATTCTTCGCCAGATAGCGCGCCGCATAGGCCGCCGAACGGTCGACTTTGCTTGGGTCCTCGAGCACCGTCGCCGATGCGGCGGGCCGGTTCGAGCTGGCGGGCACCGGTGCGCGGCTGGCCGAGGCCGCCCTCGACGCCCACGCCACCGCAGCGG
>JANMQL010000136.1:0-2482 GCA_031370475.1 Hyphomicrobiales bacterium
CGCCAGCGACCGCGCCAGTCCAACCGGCGTGGGTATTGCAAAGCGCGCCGGGCAGACGAAGGCGAAGAGCTCCGCCACGTCGAAATGCTTCTGCTCGCGCGCCGCGCGGATTGCCGCCCGCGGCGCCTCCGCCGCATGACCCAGCCGCTCGATCAGGAAGGCCGCATGGCAGAGCAGATGCGGCGTGGCCGCCAGTCCCTCGAGCGCCGCCTTGGGCTCGACCGCTTCGCCCGCCAGACGCGCGCCGATCCCCGAAGCCACCGCCGCCGGTAACGCGAAATCCATTTGTCATCCTCTCGCCGCGATGCGAGGTTAATCGGGGCAAGCTGCACGTGGAAGGAGATTCGCGCCATGGACCGGAAATTCATCGAGCTCTTCGACCGTTTCACTCATGGCGCCATGCCGCGCCGCGACTTTCTCGAAAGACTGGCGCGCCTGGCTGGAGGCACCGCGGCGGCCAATGCCGTCTTGCCCATGCTTGAAAACGATTATGCCCATGCCGATACCGTGTCCGAGGACGATCCGCGCCTGCACACCGAGTTTCCGGCGATCGCCGAAAAGATGGGCGGCTATCTGGCCTATCCTCTGGCCGGTGATCGGATTCCCGGCGCCATCGTCATCCATGAGAACCGCGGCCTCAATCCGCATATCAGGGATGTGACGCGCCGCTTGGCGCTCGAGGGCTTCGTCGCCTATGCCCCCGATTATCTCTATGCCCTGGGCGGCACCCCCGAGGATCCCGACCGGGCCCGCGACATGATCGGCACTCTGAAGCCCGATGACATTCTCGCCGTCTCGCGCGCCTCCTTCAGGGCCATCGTCAAGCATCCGCGCTCGATCGAAAAGGTGGGCGCCGTCGGTTTCTGCTGGGGCGGCGGCCAGGTCAATGCGCTGGCCGTCGCCGAACCCGCCCTTGCCGCCGGCGTTGCCTATTACGGATCGCAGCCGAAAACCGGGATCGAAAACATCAAGGCGCCGCTACTTCTCCACTATGCCGGCCTCGACGAGCGCATCAATGCCGGCATCGCCGATTTCGAGGCGGCGCTGAAGGCCAATAACAAGACCTACGAACTCTATATCTATGACGGCGTCGATCACGCCTTCAACAACGACACCAACCAGGCGCGCTACAACAAGCAGGCAGCCGATCTCGCCTGGAGCCGCACCGTGGCGTTTTTGAAGAAATATGCGGGGTGAATGCAGTTCACCACGGAACCAAATTTATTCAGGAACTTGCCGAGTTCGTAGCGACAATCCACTGTGCGGCCATCGCCCTATAGTCCTGGAATGTCAATTCGTCTGCATCAATGCGTTTGGAAGCGCAAATTCGTGGGATATCGCTGGCAAAAAGATGAAATTCTCTGGCAATAGCCTTGCCTCCGGGAACTTTCGGGTCGGGGACCTCGTCGCGCAGCCAGGACGACACTTCAGCAATAAGCTTATGGATTTGGCCACCATGAGAGTGGATATCCTGTCCCGCAATGTCGGATATGAATTGTTGGTATCGGTAGGACGCTCTATCCAGAATAATGCACTTCTTTCGTCTTTGCGCATTGTCTCCGAATTTCTTTGCGGCAAGAAATAGGCCCAGCTCCAGAGGCATATTGAAGCGAGGAAGCCCCGAGCCCACATCGGGTTCCGTCTTCGAAATATCATGAACACCATAGCGGCATTCACGCATGATATTGCAAATTTTATCGAATCTATTTTCTGACCCATCATCGGTTTCGAGTGCGCAGCGCGGCGTGAAGCCGGATCTGATGACAGTAAAGACAATAGCTCGAAAGTGTTCTTGATAGTCCCGTGAAAAGGGACAGTTGATGAAAACTTTTCGGTTTTTCATCTCTTTCTTGATGGACGCGGGTCACGGCGCAAAGGTATGAACGTGCCACTGGCCGATCTCACGGAAACAATGGCTGTCCAAAGTTCTTTGTCAGTAAAGTGAGTGGCTCCGCTCTTAGGCTTTAGAATGGTCACACCATCACGAGTTGTACCTAAGACCCGATCACGGCCGATAAACCGTCCCGACCTGCTGTCTCTGCCGATTTTCAATGCCGAACGCTTTTCCATGAAATGCATATTGCCATGTCTAGCTTAAATTACAATTGCCATAGTTCATTGACGCCATCCTCCCCCCTCCCTAAACAGGCCCGCGTTTCAATCCGGAAAGCCCGCCAGCATGCCCGTCGATCCTGCCCTTCGCGCCGCCGCCCAAGACAGCAAGGCCTGGCCCTTCGAGGAGGCCCGCAAGCTCGTGGCGCGGACTGGGAAAAGCGGCAAGAAGGAAGTGCTGTTCGAGACCGGCTACGGGCCCTCGGGGCTGCCCCATATCGGCACCTTCGGCGAAGTGGCGCGCACCACCATGGTGCGCCGCGCCTTCGAGACCCTGAGCGATCTGCCCACAAGGCTTTTATGTTTCTCCGACGACATGGACGGCCTCCGCAAGGTGCCCGACAACATCCCCAACAGGGAGATGGTGCAC
>JANMQL010000070.1:0-3312 GCA_031370475.1 Hyphomicrobiales bacterium
CACCACGGCCGACGCCGCATTGATCGCGGTTATGGCAATGAGGCATGCAACGACAGACCAGAGGCGGCTGTCGAATTCGGAGCGTTTGCGCAACATATCCATTCTGTTCTCCAGATCGGAGTTCGAGACATTGGTTGCCACATTAATAGTTGCCACGGAAATTATGGCGACGGCGCACTTATCTCCTTGGCCAACAACTGAACAAATTTCACGCCGCCCTTCTCAGCATCATCTCGCTCCACAACCGGTCGAGGGCGTCCACCAGCCTGGCAATTTCAAGTTCGCCATGGAGCGGTCCGGGAGTAAGCCGGATGCGTTCGGTGCCCCTGGGCACCGTCGGATAGTTGATCGGCTGCACATAGATCGAGAATTCGTCCAGCAGACGATCGGTTAGCGCCTTGCACTTCACCGGATCGCCGACCATGACGGGGACGATGTGGCTCGGCGTTTCGGCGACCGGCAGGTGCCGTGCCTTGAGCGCCGCAGCCAGAAGCCGCGCATGTTTCTTCTGCAGGGCGCGCTCGGTCTGGCTCACCTTCAAATGCCGGATCGACGCCGCAGCACCCGCCGCGATCACCGGAGCGATCGAGGTCGTGAAAATGAAGCCCGGCGCGAATGAGCGGATGGCATCGACGATCTCGGCCTTGGCCGCGATATAGCCGCCCATCAGGCCGAAGGCCTTGGCGAGCGTGCCTTCGACGATGTCGATGCGGTCCAGGAGCCCGTCGCGTTCGGCGACACCGCCTCCCCGCGGCCCGTACATGCCGACGGCATGGACCTCGTCGAGATAGGTGAGCGCATGATGGCGGCGGGCAAGATCGCAGATTTCGGCGAGCGGTGCGATGTCGCCATCCATGGAGTAGACTGACTCGCAGGCGACGATCTTCGGCCGCGCCGGATCGATCGTGGCAAGTTTCGCTTCCAGATCGGCGACATCGTTATGGCGCCAGATTACTTTCTCGCAGCGGCCGTGGCGGATGCCTTCGATCATCGAGGCGTGATTGAGCTCATCCGAGAGGATCACGCAACCGGGCAAAAGCTTCGCCAGCGTCGACAGCGCCGCCTCATTGGCCATGTAGCCGGAATTGAACAGGAGGCTCGCATCCCTGCCGTGCAGGTCCGCCAGCTCGCCCTCGAGTTCGACGTGATAATGCGTCGTCCCGGAAATATTGCGGGTGCCGCCGGAGCCGGCGCCGACGCACTCCAACGCTTCGTGCATGGCGGCGAGCACATCCGGATGCTGGCCCATGCCGAGATAGTCGTTGGAGCACCAGACGGTGACTTCCTTCTCACCGCCGCGGCCACGATAAAGCGCCCGCGGAAAGCGGCCCTGGATACGGCAGATATCGGCGAATTCGCGATAGCGGCCTTCGCGGCGAAGGCCGGCAATCGCATCGGCAAAGTGCCGGTTATAATCGGGCGCGGTCATGGCGCTTCATATACGCCGGGCGCGCGGCAAATCTTCAGTCGCGATTTGCCGCAGTCCCCTCCGGCTGTTTGCAGTCCTCCGAGAGATCGCCGATTATATCAGGCGTGCATGGCTCCGCCGCCGGCTCCACTTTCTTGGCGGCGGCGGCCTGCTCGTCCTGCTTCACTATCTTCTTCTTGCTGGCGATCTTCTGCTTTTTCTTGCCGCCGTCCTTGGCCGCAACCGATTTCACCGGCTTCTTCTTCAAGCCGGGCTTCGATTGATTCCAGTTGGTGGCGGCAGGCCTCTCCGCTTCGGTAGTCGCGACTTTCCTGCCGCTGCGCATGGACGGCTTGAAGCCGAACAGGAAGAAACCCTCGAACTCCGCTTCTTCGACGGCAGCGGGCTGGCGCGGCACCGGCTTCAAGACGAAGCGCTGGCCGTCCTCCCCCACTTCGCCCACCGGCAGGGGTTGGCCCGATACGAAACCGGTACCGGCAAGCTCATAGATGTCGGGCCGGAAATTCACTTCGCCGCGATTGTTAGTCCAGGCGGTCAGATAGGTGACACGCAGCTGCGGCGGGTTGGTCAGCTTGACGTCGAGCCGTTCCAGGGACTGCGCCAGTTCGGCGATGCGGCTCTCATCGATCAATTCCTGATTGTTTTCATCGAAGTAATCCTGGCCGCTCAGAATCCAGTCGAGGAAAATCGCAACCTGCTCGACGCGCACGCAGCCGGAACTGAAGAAGCGTGCGCCCGCGGCGAAGAGATGTTTCTCCGGCGTGTCGTGCAGATAGATGCCGAACGGACTGGGAAAACTGATCTTGGCGGTGGCCATGGCGTTGCTGCCGCCCGGCTCCTGGCGGAAATGATAGTCGTCGGCGATGGCCGTCTCCCAGTCGACCCTCTCGGGATCGACTTGCGGGCCGCCGACACCCTTGAACACCTTCATGTTCATCTGGGTCATAACATTGCGGGCGCCGCCCTTCAGCATTTTCGGGATGATATCGCGCTCGACGATCGAGGCCGGGGCGTTCCAGTAGGGATTGAAATTGATTTCCGCAAGCGCCGTCATCACCACCGGCGTGGGCCGCGACGGCCTGCCGACGATGATATTGTGGCGCGAATAGACACGGCCGCCGGCCACCGTCTCGAGCTGTGCGGCGGGCACATTGACGATGATGTAACGCGGGCCCACGTCCCTGGAATATTCTGCAAGCCGCGGAATATTGGCGCGGATGGTGGCAAGACGCCTGGCAGCCGGCACATTCAGCGCCTTCGCCGTCGCCGGATCCAGCGCGCCCGACACCTTGAGCCCGTGATTGCGCTGGAAGCGGGCGAGCGCCTCCGCCGTCGCCGTGGTGAATACGGCTGCGAACTCGCCTTCGGTGGCTTCCCGGCGCACATAGCCTTCGACGAACAGGCGCCGGTTAAGCGCGGCGACGGCTTCATCTTGCGCGCCTTTCTTCAGCTTCACGCCGGGCACTTTGGGCCAGCCCCCCGAGGCGACGATCTCCTCATAGCGATCGAGTGCGGCTTGCAGTCCCAGTGCACCCACCGGCGACAGCATCGGGCTGACATTGCCGTCAGCGACGATCTCAGTTACCGTCGTCGCCTTGCCGCCGCTGTTTGAATTTTGCCAGTTGTTGACGGACGGCAAGAAGTCGTCGTCGGGCTTCCTTTCGGCGGCAGCGGGGGTTTCCGCCTTTTTCTGTTTCTTTTTCTTATTCCACAGCCACAGCGGATTCTCGCTTTCGGCATGGGCCGGCGCTGTCGAAACGGCCGGCAGGGCGATGAGCACCGCCAGCGCCACCGACAGCACCCGAAGGGAAGTTTTCACGCCAAATTGTCCGCTCATTCGCATACGCCGATCCAAAACACCGCCCCCGCGTCGCAGTGAGGGC
>JANMQL010000226.1:0-4177 GCA_031370475.1 Hyphomicrobiales bacterium
GATCCGCGCGGCGCGCGAGCAGAAGCAATTCGACGTGGCGGAGCTCTTCGCCTTCGTCTGCCCGGCGCGCTTTGCAATACCCACGCCGGTTGGACTGGCGCGGTCGCTGGCGCTCGACGCCGGGCTCACCGAAGAGGATACGCTGCGCCTGGTGGCCGGCGATCTCCTGGCCCGGCTTGCCAACCGGCATTATCCGGCAATCCGCGAGACGGCGGAAATCGCGACATTCCTCGCCCACGCCAAGTGGCCGTGGGCCGGGCCGGTGATGGCGGCGCTGCTCAAGGCGGACCCCAAGCTCGATGTGGGCGCATTCGCCACCGGACTCAATGTCTGGGACCGGATCGCCGAATGGGAGGATGACGGGGGCAGACCGCCCGGGCGGCAGGATGCCGTCACAGCGGCCGAGGCGCAGGAATTTCTCGATGAAATCTTGCGGCATGGATCCGAGCCGCGGCCGCAACAGCGCGACTACGCGGCAGCCGCCACTTATGCCTTCGCGCCACGCCAGCACAAGCAGGAGAACAACATATTGCTGGCTGAGGCTGGCACCGGCCTCGGCAAGACGCTGGGCTATCTGGCGCCCGCTTATCTGTGGGCGCGGCGCAACAATGGGCCGGTGTGGATTTCGACCTACACGAAAAACCTGCAGCGCCAGCACGACCAGGAAACCGCACGGCTCGTCGCCGACCCGGAAGAACGCCGCCAGCGCATCGTCATCCGCAAGGGCCGGGAGAATTATGTCTGCCTGCTCAACATGCAGGAAAGCTTCGGCCGGATGACCGGCGCCAGCCCGCGCTCGGCGCTGCTGGCGGCCCTCATCGCCCGCTGGGCCCGCTTCAGCCGCGACGGCGACATGGTGGGCGGCGATTTTCCATCGTGGCTGTTGTCGCTGTTCAGCGATGTGACGCTCGACGGCGAAGCAAGGGCGCTGTCGCCCAGCAGCCTCGGCCTCACCGACCGGCGCGGCGAGTGCATCTATTCGGCCTGCCCGCATTACCGCAAATGCTTTATCGAGCGGGCGGTCAGGGCCGGGCGCAAGGCCGATATCGTGATCGCCAATCACGCTCTGGTGCTGCATCAGGCGGCGGTCGATCATGCGCTGGGCGTGGCCGCCACGGCGGAAGAGGAAGCAGCGCCGGGCGGCATCCGCCGCATCGTCTTCGACGAGGGCCATCATCTCTTCGATGCGGCGGATGGAGCGTTTTCCGGCCATCTCACGGCGCTCGAGACTTCGGAACTCAGGCGCTGGCTGCGGGGGCCGGAGAGCGAGCGCCGCCGCGGCCGCGGCCTCGCCGACCGGATCGGCGATCTGGTGGCGGACAATGACGAGGCCAAGAAGCTCATGCACAAGGTGCTGGGTGCCGCGGCAGCCCTGCCGGGACCGGGATGGACCAGGCGGGTGCAGGCGGGAACGCCGGAAGGGCCGGCCGAGCATTTTCTCGCATTGGTGCGCCAGCAGGTTCTGGCGCGGGCCGAGCAGAATTCCGGCCATTCGCTGGAGACCGATTGCGCGCCGCTCGTCGATGGGCTCGGCACGGCGGCGGGCGAGCTTGCGGCCAGTCTCATCGATCTCAAGCGGCCCATGGCGGGCCTGGCGGCGGCGCTGGCCAAGAAGCTCGATGCCGAGGCCGATGAATTGTCGTCATCCGACCGCGGCCGCATCGAGGCGGTGTCGCGCTCGCTGCGAAGGCGCGGCGAATTGATGGTTGGCGCCTGGATCGACATGCTGGCGCGGCTTCTCGAGGAGAAGAACGCCCGCTTCGTCGAATGGTTCTCGGTCGACCAGATCGGCGGCCGCGAATCCGATGTCGGCATGCATTCGCACTGGGTCGATCCGACCGAGCCGCTGGCCCAGGCGGTGCTGAAGGATGCCGACGGCATCATCATCACCTCGGCGACGCTCAAGGACAGGCCGCCCGACATTCCCGACGACTGGGCCAATGCCGAGATGCGCACCGGTGTGGTGCATCTGCCCTATGCGGTGAAGCGCGTTTCCTACGATTCGCCCTTCGATTATCCGGCGATCAGCCGCATCGTCGTGGTCAACGACGTCAACCGCGACGACATGGATCAATTGGCGGCGGCTTACCGCGAATTGTTCTTTGCCTCCGGCGGCGGGGCGCTTGGCCTGTTCACGGCGATCTCGCGGCTCCGGGCCGTGCACAAGCGGCTGGCGCGGCCGCTCGCCCAGAAGGGGCTTTCACTTTACGCCCAGCATGTCGACCCGATGGACACGGGAACGCTGGTCGACATGTTCCGGGCCGAGCGCGATGCCTGCCTGCTCGGCACCGATGCGGTGCGCGACGGCATCGATGTGCCGGGCGACAGCTTGCGCCTGATCGTGCTCGACCGGGTGCCATGGGCCACGCCCACCATCCTCGAACGCGCGAGGCGCGAGGCCTTCGGTGGCAATGCTTACACTGACATGGTGGTCAGGCTCCGCCTGCGCCAGGCTTTCGGCCGCCTGATCCGCAGCGACGGCGACCGGGGATGTTTTGTGATCCTCGATCCGCGCTTGGCGTCGCGATTTGCGACGGCGTTTCCGCCGGGGGTTACGATTTCACGAGTGGGACTGGTGGAGGCGATTGAGGCGGTGAAGAGATTTGTCGGATGATGACTATCTAATGAAAGTCAGTCACCAAGCCGTCTCTTCACTTTGATAGGAGCAAGTTTAGCTGATGGCTCCATAGCAATCCGGACGCCGGGTTCTGCGTATTTCTTTGCTAAGGCCTGAATCCCAGCGTCTCTCCTGGAGGCAAATAGATAGCGTTCCGCAAATCGCGCCCTCTGACGATTGTACAAACGGCCCCGCTCTTTGTTGGCTGCATACAATCCTTCAGGTAACTCTTTGGCCCAACCCATTTCCAGCAACATGTTCGCGTTCAGAGGTACGGTCACATACGCTTTCTTGTTTAGGAATCCTCCATCCCCATAGATTGGGTGGTAAGCTTCTGGTGGTGTGAGCCGTACGACTGGATTGTCGCTGGTAATCAAGTGCTGTTCTTTGCACCGAACCAAAATCCAACGCATCCCAAAGAAGATTTCTGCGATTTTATCTGTAGCCCCCATGGCGCTTAGGCCAGCCTGCCGCAGAACATCCATGGAATAACGCTCCTTGTCCTGAATGAACGCCCGAAGCTTTTCACGTTGCTCTTTGTCAATTACTTGCCCTGTAGCTCTGGCCCACTGATCAATGGACAAGTCGAACTTCACCGGGTCCCTAGCAATGAAATCCATTAGCCTCTGAGTCATTGCACCCTTTAACTCTGCCGCAGCGGTTATCAGTGCGGGGCTACGCGTATGCAAACTCGCAAGGAATACTGCTAAATCAGCTTTTTCTTGATCAACAGGAATTTTTCCGGCGACTAAGGCTTCATACAAAGGAGCTGCTTTGCTTTCGACTTCCGACAGCCACTTCTCCAATCTGTCGTCGTAAGTTCCGTCATCACTCTTCACGGAATAGAAATTGGTTTCAACAGCCGTGTTTTCTGGACTGTTGGGCCGCACCTCGTCTCTTTGGCAATCATATGTCCAGATTATTCCTTCGGCCGCAGCGAAATGCGACAAATAGAACCGAGGTACATAATGCTGGCGTTTTGTGCGCACCTCTTTCATGTGTCCAATCTGCCGCAAATCGCTTGACTGGACAACCTCTCCCCGCTCGTCTAGCCCTTGCCGCCAACGGAGACACCCATGCCAGGCACTATCAGCATCGAGCAGGCGCTCATCTATACCATGGTCACCATGTCGGGCGACGAAGGCCCGATCAACACGACCGTGCTCAAGGAAATCGGCCATATCGTCTAGCGTCTGCCGATCTTCAAGCATTTCGACGAGGCGCGGCTGACCACGGTGGCGCAGGAGGCGGGCGAAATGCTGCAGGAGCCGGAAGGGCTCAATGCGGTGCTGGGGCTCATCGGCGAGGCACTGCCGCCGAAACTGCGCGAGACCGCCTATGCGCTGGCCGTTGAAGTGGCCGCCACCGATCTGGCGGTGGGCAAGGAAGAGTTGCGCTTTCTCGCCATCCTGCGCGACCGGTTCGGCCTCGACAAGCTGGTCACCGCCGCCCTCGAACGCTCGGCGATCGCCCGCTAACAGATGGGGTGAATCGGTTTTCGACTGGGTGGTTTACCCCCAGCTCGTCAACCCGGCTTTCGCCGGGTTGACGGGGGTTTGG
>JANMQL010000084.1:0-4957 GCA_031370475.1 Hyphomicrobiales bacterium
CCCTCCTCGAAGACGCCGTGGGTCGAGGGATAGGTGATCATCAGGGCGGCGAGATCGGCGGCATGTTCCTTGGCCTTGGCGCGCAAGTCGCCCAAATCGACGTTGCCGCGCTCATCGCAGGCCACCACCACCACTTTCATCCCCGCCATGACGGCGGAGGCGGGATTGGTGCCGTGGGCCGAGATCGGAATGAGACAGACATTGCGATGCGCCTGCCCCCGCGATTCATGATAGCCGCGGATTGCCAGAAGGCCGGCATATTCGCCCTGGCTGCCGGCATTGGGCTGCAACGAGACGGAATCGAAGCCGGTGATCTCGGCCAGCATGGCTTCGAGCTCCTCGAAAAGCTGGCTGTAGCCCTGGGCCTGTTCCAGCGGCACGAAGGGATGCAGCATGGAGAACGAGCGCCAGGTGACCGGGATCATCTCGGTCGTGGCATTGAGCTTCATGGTGCAGGAGCCGAGCGGTATCATCGCCTGATCGAGGGCGATGTCCTTCATCTGCAGATGGCGCAGATAGCGCAGCATCTCGGTTTCCGAATGATACATCTCGAAGACCGGATGGGTGAGATAGGGCGAGGTGCGGCGCAGGGGTTCAGGGATCACGTTCTTGAGCGTCTTGTCGAGCGCGTCGATATCGAGGCGCTCGAGCGCATCGGTCTTGAACACGGCGAGCAGGCGCTCGAGTTCCTGGCGGCGGATCGACTGATCGAAGGCAATGCCCAGATGATCGGCATCGACGAAGCGCAGATTGATGCGCTTTTCCTTGGCGCGCGCCCACAGGGTGTGGGCGCGGCCCGGCGCATGAATGGTCACCGTGTCGAAAAACGCCTTGGTCTTCACCTGATAGCCGAAGCTCGTCACCGCCGCGGCAAAGATCTCGGCCAGGCGATGGGTGCGCTCGGCCGTCTTGCGGATGCCCTTGGGGCCATTATAGACGGCGAACATCGATGCGATGACGGCGAGCAGCACCTGGGCCGTGCAGATATTGCTGGTGGCCTTTTCGCGGCGGATATGCTGCTCGCGGGTCTGCATGGCCATGCGCAGCGCCCGATGGCCTTCCGAGTCGACCGAGACGCCGATGAGGCGGCCGGGCATGGCGCGCTTGAATTCATCCTTGGTGGCGAAGAAAGCGGCATGTGGGCCGCCATAACCCATGGGCACGCCAAAGCGCTGGGCCGAGCCCACGGCGATGTCAGCGCCAAGCTCGCCAGGTGGCGCGAGCAATGCCAGAGCCAGCAGGTCGGTCGCCATGATGGCAAGGGCGCCAGCGGCATGAAGCTTGGCCGTCACGGCGCGCCAGTCGCGCAACTCGCCGGAGGAGCCGGGATAGGAGAGGAGGGCGGCAAAGACCGTTTCGGGCTTGAGGTCCGTCATGGGATCGCCGATCACCACATCGTAACCGAAGGCGCGGGCTCTGGTTTCGATGACGCCCACAGTCTGCGGATGGGTGTCGGCATCGACGAAGAAGGTGTTGGACGAGGTCTTGACCACACGCTTGGCCATGGCCATGGCCTCGGCGGCGGCGGTCGCCTCGTCAAGCAGCGAGGCGCTGGCGATCTCAAGCCCGGTGAAATCGACGACCATCTGCTGGAAATTGAGCAGCGCCTCGAGGCGGCCCTGGCTCACCTCGGCCTGATAGGGCGTATAGGCCGTGTACCAGCCGGGGTTTTCCAGCACATTGCGCAGGATCACCTTGGGCGTGACGGTGCCGTAGTAACCCATGCCCAGCATCGAGGTGAACACTTCGTTGCGCTCGGCCATGGCGCGCAAGTAGGAAAGCGTGGTGCGTTCGGCCTTGGCGGCGGGAAGTTCGAGCGGCCGTTTGCTGCGGATTTTTTCCGGCACCACCCTGGCGATGAAATCCTCGAGCGACTTGGCGCCGACGGCGCGCAGCATTTCCGCGGTCTCGGCATCGCTCGGACCGATATGGCGGGGAATGAAATTGGCGCCGGCTTCAAGCTCGGCGTAGGTGGGGCGGTTGGGCATCACAGGGCTCCTCTGTCGGTTCATCCCTCCCCGCCCGGCGGGGAGGGTGTCACCCGAAGGGTGACGGGTGGGGTTGGTCCGGAAATTGCGGCGGTGATCGCGTCAATCACGCCATCCATGTTGGTATCGATATCGACGTTCCAGAAGCGGAGGACGCGGTAACCGAGATCGGACAGATAACGATCCCGCGAGCGGTCATCGGCGGCTCCACCGGTAAAGCCGTGCTGCGATCCGTCGACTTCAATGACAAGCTTCCGCGTTTTTTCCGCGAAATCGACAATGAACGGGCCGATCGGCGCCTGCCGCCGGAAGTGGCAACCCTGTTCCTTGAAATAACGCAAATGAACCCACAATTCGACTTCCTGGGGTGTCATGTGCCGGCGCAGCCAGCGGGCTCGCAGATTGGCCATGTTAACTCGCCATTCTCACTCTCCGCACCGCACAGGCCCCACCCGGCGCGCGAGACGCGCGCCACCCTCCCCGCTTCGCGGAGAGGGATGATTTACGCCGCCACGAACTTGTCATAGGCGGCCTTGTCCATCAGGTCGGCGAGTTCGCTCTTATCCTTGAGCCTGACTTTCATGAACCAGCCGTCGCCCTCGGCGCCGCGATTGACCAGTGCCGGATCGCCTTCGAGCTCCTTGTTGACGGCGGTAACTTCGCCGGTGACCGGCGCATAGACTTCGCTCGCCGCCTTGACGCTTTCGACCACCGCCGCCTCGCCGCCCTTCACCACCTTCTTGCCAATGGCGGGGAGCTCGACGAACACCACATCGCCCAATTGCTCCTGGGCATGGTTGGTGATGCCGATGGTGGCGGTGTCGCCTTCGACTTTTATCCACTCGTGGTCCTTGGTGTATTTCATCGCAGGCTCCTCAGCGTTTGTAGTGATGGGGGACGAATGGCATGGCCGCGACCTTGGCCGGCATGGGCTTGTCGCGGACGATGAGCTGCACGGCCGTGCCGGGGGCGGCGAAGGCCGCCTCGACATAGCCCATGGCGATGGGACCGTTGGCGGTGGGACCGAAGCCGCCGGAGGTTATGAGGCCGATCCGGCGGCCCGCCATGTCGGTGACAATTGTGCCGTCGCGGGCCGGAGCGCGGCCTTCAGGCCTGATGCCGACGCGCTTCCTCGCCGGGCCTTCGGCCAATTCACGCAGCACCCGGGCCGAACCGATGAAGCCGCCTTCCATACGGCGGCGCTTGCCGATTGACCAGACGAGATCGGCCTCGACCGGCGACGTCGTCTCGTCGATGTCGTGGCCATAGAGGCAGAGGCCGGCTTCGAGGCGGAGCGAATCGCGGGCGCCGAGGCCGATGGGCTTCACCTCCGGTTCGGCCAGCAGTGCCCCGGCCAGGGCGCGGACCTTGTCCGCCTTGATGGAAATTTCAAACCCATCCTCGCCGGTATAGCCGGAGCGGGCGATGTGGCAGTCGAATCCATCGAATTCGGCGCTCGCCGCCATCATGAAGCCGAGGTCGATGGCATTCGGCGCATGACGGGCCATGACTTCGGCGGCCTTCGGCCCCTGTAGCGCCACGAGCGCCCGGTCATCGGCGCGGACCAGCTTGACATTGGCCGGCAGATGCTCGGCGATCCAGGCGAAGTCCTCCTCCTTGCGCGAGGCATTGACCACAAGTCCGAGAGCGCCATCATCGGCGGCGGACGCGGAACGGCCGATCATCAGATCGTCGATGATGCCGCCTTGCGGATTGAGCAATTGGGTGTAGCGGATGCGCGCATGAGCGAGCCCCGCGACATCGCCGGGCACCAGCTTTTCGATGGCCGCCGCGGTCGTGGCGCGATCGGGACCAACGAGAAAGGCCTGGCCCATGTGGGAGACATCGAACAGGCCGGCCGAGCCCCTTGTCCAGTTGTGCTCGGTCAGGATGCCGGTTGGATATTGCACCGGCATTTCATAGCCGGCGAAGGGCACGACGCGGGCGTCAAGGCTCACATGCAGATCGTAGAGCGGGGTGCGGAGAAGCGGCGCTTCACTCATTCAAGGCTCCTGACAAGTCCTGGCCAAGCCCGATTCGCATCGAACCCGCCCCCTCTGTCAGAAACCTGAGAGATTTCGCAGCGGGTCGCGTCCTGCACCCGATGCTTGGCTCCTTCGGTGAGAGGCCGAGACACGGCCCCTGCTCTCCAGAGTTCAGATACGCTGCGGTCCTTTTGCCTGAGAGTTTCCGGGGCGGTTGCTCCTTCGGCGCCGGTTTCCCGGTCTCTCCCGCGTCGCGTCTACGCTGAACTGGGCGGCAACCTAGTAGGGTGCGGGATTAAGTCAAGCGACCTCCCACAGCTTGACAATGCTGCATTGCACTCGCAAGAACGGCGCATGGTCAAGCCGCCGCTAACGATCCTTCTCGCCGCGCCGCGCGGCTTTTGCGCCGGGGTGGTGCGGGCCATCGACATTGTCGAGCGGGCGCTGGAGCTTTATGGCGCGCCGGTCTATGTGCGGCATGAGATCGTGCACAACAAATTCGTGGTCGACGGGCTCAAGGCCAAGGGGGCGGTGTTTGTCGACGAGCTGGACGAGATTCCGGCGGGCGACCGGCCGGTGATTTTCTCGGCCCATGGGGTGCCCAAATCGGTGCCCGCCGCCGCGGACGCCCGCAAGCTGTTTCGCATCGATGCCACCTGCCCGCTGGTGACCAAGGTGCATATGGAGGCGCAGCGGCATCACGCCGAGGGCCTGGAAATCATCCTCATCGGCCATCGCGGCCATCCGGAAGTGATCGGCACCATGGGGCAGCTGCCGGAAGGCGCCATCGCGCTCATCGAAACCGTGGCGGATGCGGAGGCGCTCCAGGTGAGCGATCCTGCGAAGCTTGCCTATGTGACGCAGACGACGCTCTCGGTCGACGACACGGGCGATGCGATCGCCGTTCTGCAGCGGCGCTTTCCGGCGATCCGGGGGCCGGCCAGGGAAGATATCTGCTACGCCACCACCAACCGGCAGGAAGCG
>JANMQL010000273.1:0-7478 GCA_031370475.1 Hyphomicrobiales bacterium
GCGAACATTTCCCCGGGCCCGCCTGCAAGACCAGGAAGGATTACGTCGAGGCGGCCCGCGCCAATGCCCGCTCGTCCTACCACCCGGCCGGCACCTGCAAGATGGGAACCGGCAAGATGGCCGTCGTCGATACGGCGCTGAAACTTCGCGGCATCGAGCGCCTGCGGGTCTGCGACAGCTCGATCATGCCGCGCGTCAATTCCTCCAACACCAATGCCCCCACCATCGCCATCGCTGAGAAGGCCGCGGATCTGATCCGCGGCAACAGGTGAAGCATGCCGAAGATCGTTTCCGCCGCCGAAGCCGTGAAAGCGATTGCCGATGGATCGGCGGTGGCCGTCAATTCGTCGTCGGGACTGTGCTGCCCGGATGCGGTGCTGAAGGCGCTGGGCGAGCGTTTCGACCGCGAGGCCCATCCGCGCGGCCTCACCATGCTGCATCCGATCGCGGCGGGAGATTTCTACGGCATCAAGGGCGTCGAGCACATCGCCAAGCCGGGACTGATCGGCCGCATCATCGGCGGCTCCTATCCCTCCGGCCCTTCCTCCGCCGAGCCGCCGCGCATCTGGCAGATGCTCGGCGCCAACGAGATGCCGGCCTACAATGTCCCCTCCGGCATCATATTCGACATGATGCGCGAGGCGGCGGCCAAGCGCCCCGGCGTTCTCACCAAGGTCGGCCTCGATACGTTCGTCGATCCGGATCGCGAGGGCTGCGCCATGAATGCCAGGGCGGCGGCGGCGCCGATCGTCAAGAAGATACAGTTCGAGGGCGATGAATGGTTGTTCTTCCCCACCATTGTTCCCCAAATTGCCATCATCCGCGCCACGTCGTCGGACGAGCGCGGCAATCTGACTTTCGAGCAGGAGGGCGCCTATCTCGGCGCCCTAGATCTCGCCATGGCGGCCCACAACAATGGCGGCGTCGTCATCGCCCAGGTCAAATTCGTGGTCGAGAACGAAACGCTGAAACCCCATTCCGTCCATGTGCCGGGCATCCTCGTCGACTATATCGTCGAGGCGCCGGACCAGTGGCAAACCACCCAGACGCCCTACGACCCGGCGATTTCCGGCGAGATGTTCAAGCCGCTCAACACTTTCGGCCTGATGGAATTCGGCACCGGCAAGGCCATCGCCCGCCGCGTCGCCCAAGAACTCAAACCCGGCTGGGCCGTCAATCTCGGCTTCGGCGTCTCCGCCAATGTGCCGCGCATCTTCCTGGAGGAGGGCCTGCACGGCAAGGTGACCTGGGTGATCGAGCAGGGAGCGGTGGGCGGCGTGCCGCTTCTCGATTTCCAGTTCGGCTGCTCATCCAATGCCGAGGCGATCGTGCCCTCGCCCCATCAATTCACTTATTTTCAGGCGGGCGGCTTCGACTGCTCGTTGCTCTCCTTCCTGCAGATCGACAGTCACGGCTCGGTCAATGTCTCGAAGCTCGGCGTCAGGCCGCATGTGACGGCAGGCGCCGGCGGCTTCGTCGATATTACGGCGAGGGCCCGGAGAATCGTCTATTCCGGCTTCTTCAATGCCGGCGCCAAGATGGAGGTGGTGGACGGCAAGCTCCGGATCGGCAAGGAGGGCCGGGTGAAAAAGCTGGTACGCGAAGTGGAGCAGGTGTCCTTCTCCGGCCGCCGCGCCGTGATGCAGGGACAGGACGTCACCTACATCACCGAGCGCTGCGTGATGAAGCTCGCGCGCGAGGGGATCGTGGTGACCGAAATCGCCCCCGGCGTCGACTTGCAGGCCAATATTCTCGATCAATCGGAATTCCCGCTGATCGTGGCGCCCGATTTGAAACCGATGCAGGCCGCGCTATTCCGGCCCGAAACGATGGGATTGAAGCTCCATGGCTGACACCGGCGACAAACGCATCGGGCTCCAGGTGGAAGGCCGGGTGGCAATCCTCACCATCGCCCGGCCCGAAAAGCTCAACGCCCTCGATTACGAGATGGTGCTGGCGCTGGAGCGCGCCGCTCACTTGATCGAGGCGATGCGCGAAGTGCGCGTTGCCCTCATCACCGGCGCCGGCGAAAAATCCTTCTGCGCCGGCGGCGATATCGAGGCCTGGTCGCAATGGGCGCCGGAGGATTTCGGCATGGCCTGGGTGCGCCACGGTCACCGTGCCTTCGATGCGCTGGCTCGTTTGCGCCAGCCGTTGATCGCGGCGCTGAACGGCCACACGCTGGGCGGCGGGCTGGAACTGGCGGCCACGGCGGATTTCCGTATCGCCGAGGCCCATGTGAGGCTGGGCTCGCCGGAAACCGGCGTCGGCATCATTCCCGGCTGGTCCGGAACCCAGCGCAGCGTGCGCCGCTTCGGCTCCCAGATGGTGCGGCGCATGGCCCTGCTCGGCGAGGTGTTCACCGCCGAGGAGGGACTGCGCCTCGGACTCGTCGATCAAGTGGTGGCGTCCGGCGGATCGTTGCAGGCGGCGCGCGACATGGCGGAGCGCCTCGCCGCGCGCGGTCCCGCCGCCACCCAGGCCGCCAAGATGCTGATCAATGCGGCCGAAGGCGAAGAGGTCGAGCGTCCGCTCGAGGCGCTGGCCGGCAGCGTTGCCGCCGGAAGCGCCGATCTCAAGGAAGGCGTGGCCGCCTTCCGCGGCAAGCGCCAGCCGAAGTTCTAAATAAGGTGATCAAGGAGGAACCGGCGCGTCCCCAAGCAGCAGGCCGCGGCGTTTGAGGTCGTGCCAGAGTTCGGCCGGAACCGGGTGGCTGACCCAGGCGATGTTCTGCTTCATTTGCTCGACGGTGCGCGTGCCCGGCACGTGGGAAGCGACGGCGGGATGGGCGAGCAGGAATTGCAGCGCCGCGGCGGCGAGCGGCACCTTGTAGAATTTGCACACCGTCTCGATCTTGCGAACCTTTTCCATGATCGGCTCGGGGGCCGGCTGGTAATTGTATTTGGCGCCGGGTACCGCGCCTGTGGCCAGAATGCCGCTGTTGAGACCGCCGCCGATCACCACCGCGGCGTTGCGCTTGACGCAGAGCGGCAAGAGCTCGCCGAGTGAATCCTGCTCGAGCAGTGTGTAACGGCCGGCCACCAGCAGGCAGTCGAAATCGCCGTGGGTGAGGAAGTCGTGGGACACCTGCCAGTCGTTGACGCCGACGCCGATGGCCTTGACCGCGCCCTGGTCGCGCAGCTTGACCAGCGCCCGGTAGCAGCCGTCCATGGCCTGCTTGAAATAGACTTTCTGCTTTTCCGGCCCGTGGGTGAAATAGTCGCAGTCGTGGATGAAGAGAATGTCGATGCGCTCGAGGCCGAGCCGCTGCAGCGAGTCCTCGAAGGAGCGCATGGTGCCATCGTAGGAATAGTCGAAATGGCAGGTGAAAGGCAGGCCGTCGATCCACGGCTTGAAATCCGTGGATTTGCGCGGCGAGGCCTTGAGAACCCGGCCCACCTTGGACGAGAGCACATAGTCCGCCCGCGGCTTCCAGCGCAGGCTGTGGCCGAGCCGGGCTTCCGAAAGCCCGTGGCCGTAATAGGGTGCCGTATCGAAATAGCGCATGCCGGCGTTCCAGGCATGCTGCACCATGGCATCCGACTCGGCCTCGGCGATGGGCTTGAGGAAATTGCCGATGGGGGCGGCGCCGAAGCCCATGTCGGTGACCTTGAGGGCGCTGCGCCCGAATTTCCGCCAAGCGATGCCGGCCATGGTCCATTCTCCCATTTTCGCGGCGGGCAGGCTAGCTTAAGTAACCAAACGGTTCAATAGCTGCCGGTTTCCGGCGGTTGCGAGACGACAATTGCGGCAGCCCGGCTTGCCGCTTGGGCGGCGGCAAGGAGATCGGCCCCCAGGGCAATCGCCGCCGCCAAAGCGCCGCAAAAGGCATCGCCGGCGCCGTGGCTGGAGATGGCGGTAACTTTTTCGGCCGGCAGATGGCGCGGCGCGCCATTGCTGCCGGCAATGATGCAGCCGTCGCCGCCGAGGGTTACGATGGCATCTCCTCCACCGGCGATTTTCTCCGCCGCCCGCCGCGCGTCCGGCAGCGAGACGATATCGAAGCCTGCCATTGCCGCCGCCTCGACGCGATTGACGATGACGAGATCGGCGGATGGCGATTCTCCGTGCCGGAAGGGCGCGGCATTGTGGATGACATAGGCGCCGGCGGCGGCGAAACCCGTGGCGGCGGCGGCGTTGATGTCCGGCCGCACCTCGTTCTGCAAGAGCAGCACCTTCGCCGCCACACCCTGAAATTGCCGCGGATCGATCGCCAGATTGGCGCCCGAGACCACCACGGCGCCATAGGCGCCTTGCGCATCTTCGATGGCGACACTCATGCCGGAGCCCAGCTTGCGATCGACCGCCAGGCGCGAGCAGTCGATGCCGGCCCGCACCAGATTGTCATGCAGCTTGCGGCCGAAATCGTCATCGCCGGTGGCGCCGAGGAAAGCGGTTCGCGCCCCGGCCCTTGCCGCCGCCAGTGCCTGATTGCCGCCCTTGCCGCCGCATTTGAAGCGCCAGGCGGAACCCATCACCGTCTCGTCGAGGCCCGGCAGATGCGGCCCCTTGACCATGATGTCGAGGTGCAGCGAGCCGACGACCGCGACATCGAAGGGCTCAGCCATGGAGCGCCCGGTTGACGATGCGCCGGGCGGCGACCGCATCCTGCGCGGCGATTGCCGCATCGAGCCCGGCATTGCCCGAGAGCCGCACCGCCACGCGCTGCAACGCCTTTACCGTTTCGATATTGGCGGTGCATTCGGCCACCGGATCGAGGCCAGAGGCATCCGGGAACGTGTCGAAATAGATGGCGCTGTCATAGCCGAGCTTGCCGATCACATGCAGCAGCTCGATCGTCTCGTAGACATGCACCGCGCCCGCCATCAGCCCGTCGTCGCGCTTGCCGTAGCCGTCATTCAGATGGACGCCGTAGAGCTTGGCATGGCGCGCCGCCAGCATGGCGGCGAAAGCCGGCATTTCATCGGCATAGAGCACATGGGCGAAATCCAGCGTGACGCCGAGATTGGCCGCCCCCGCCTCCTTGATGGCCAGAAGTGTCGTGCCGATATCGGGCAGGAGCGCGAAGGCGCGCGGCTCGTTCGGCTTGTATTCGATGGCGATCTTCACCGCGCGGTCATGGACGCAGACTTCTACGATGCCCGCCACTTCCATCTCCCAGGCGCGGGCATAGTCGATCTGGAAGGCATAGTCGAAGCCGTCCTGGCCGAGCCACAGGGTCATCAGATCGCCGCCCGCCCGGCGCAGCGCGTCGATGCCGCGTTTGGTGAGATCGATGGCCTGGCGCCTCACCGCCGGATCGGGATTGGTGAAGGCGCCGAGCTTGAATTGCGGCTCGCCGTAATAGCGCATGGCGAAGCCGTTGATCGCCAGACCCAGATCGGCCAGGCGGGCGGCGAATTCCGAAGGGCCAGTGCCTTCAAAATGATCGGGATAATTGAGATCGACGGCATTGAGCCCCGGCACGGTTGCGGCCCGGGCCACCAGGTCGAGCGCCGTGATGCGGTTCTTGCCCGGCCAATAGGCCTCGGCCCCGGACTTGAAGCCGTTGAGCCGCGCGGCGAATTTTGTGTTCTGCAAGTCTCCCCCCCTTCCGAATGCCGGTTCATTAATGGCAAAAATGTTGTATCGCTTGCCGGAAGAGAAAAACAGAGGTTGCCCGAATAACCCATGGCATTCGATATTATCGCCATCGGCGAACCCCTTTATGAGCTCAATCGCCAGCGGGACGGCCACTTCCTGCGGGGATTTGGCGGCGATACGTCCAATGTGGTGATCGCCGCGGCCAGGCTGGGCGCCCGCACCGCCTATGTGACGAGGGTCGGCCGCGACATGTATGGCGACGCACTGCGCGAATTGTGGGCCAAGGAAGGGGTGGACGCCGCCGCCGTCAGCCGTGACGAGGAGGCGCCGACCGGCCTCTATTTTGTCACCCACGAGGGCGGCGGCCACCAGTTCACCTACCGGCGCAAGGGTTCCGCCGCCAGCCGTCTGGCGGTGGCCGACGTGCCGGAACGGCTTATTACCCAGGCGCGCTTTCTGCATGTCTCGGGAATCAGCCAGGCGATCAGCGCCACGGCCGCCGGCGCCATCGACCACGCCGTCGCCATCGCGATCATGGCCGGCGTGGCGATCTCCTACGATACCAATTACCGGCCCAAGCTCTGGCCCGCCGAATTGGCGAGACGCACCGTCGAGCGCACTGCCGCCCATGCCGCCGTCCTCAAAACTTCGCTGGAAGATGCCGGCGAGCTTTTGCAATTGCGCGATGCACCGGAGATTGCCCGGCATTTCATCGGACTTGGCAGCAAGGCGGTGGTGGTAACGCTCGGCGGCGATGGCGTCCGGGTCGCAACCGCCGCCGCAAGCGCCGTAATTCCCGGCTACAGGGTTCCCACCGCCGATGCCACCGGCGCCGGCGATGCTTTCACCGGCGCACTGCTGACGGAGCTGGCGCGCGGTGAGGAGCTGCTTGCCGCCTGCCGGTTCGCCAATGCCGCCGCCGCCCTCTCGACTCTCGACTATGGCGCCATTGCACCCTTGCCGCGCCGCGCCGATGTGGCGAGGTTTCTGGCGGAGCACAGGGAGAAGAAACCCGCATGAAGCTGTTCCATGAGGCGAAACACCGGCTGGGCGAGGCCATCATCTGGCACGCGGCGGAGAAATGCCTCTATTGGATCGATCTGCTCGACCCCGCCCTGTTCCGCCACGATCCGGCTACGGCCAAGACGCAATCCTTTCCCCTGCCGCTGACCGCACCGCTGGGCGCCATCGTGGCGACCGAGGATGCCGACCTGTTGCTCGTCAGCCATCGCCGGGGATTGTCGCTGCTGCGCCTCTCGAATCTCGAGATTGCGCCCTACGCCGATCCGGAAGCCGGCCGCGATGCCATCATTTACAACGATGCCAAGTGCGACCGCTGGGGGAGGCTGTGGGCCGGGTCGTCGCACGCTCTCGAAAAGGAGCCGCGCGGCGCGCTCTGGTGCCTGGCGGGGAAGCGCCAGGCGCTGGGCGACGCGGGTTTCGCCGTTGCCAATGGCCCCGCCTTCTCGCCCGACGGTGACAAGATGTATTTCAACGACAGTGCCGGCCGCCAGACTCTTGTCTATGATATCTCCGAGGCCGATCTTCTGCCGCGTAATCGCCGGGTGTTCGCAAGTTTCGCGGCCGATGAGGGTCTTCCCGATGGTGTCATCGTCGACAGCGAAGGCTGCCTGTGGATCGCCCATTGGGGAGGAGCGCGGATCACAAGGTGGTCGCCCGAGGGGAAAAGACTGGCCATTTATCCGGTGCCGGCCCTCAACGTCACCACCATGTGCTTTGCCGGTCCCGCGTACCAAACGCTTTACATCACCACGGCCCGCGACGGCATGGATGAAGCGGCGCTTGCCGCCATGCCCTTGTCGGGCAGCCTGTTCAAGCTCGACACCGATGTGAGGGGCTTGCCCGAACCGCTGATGCGATTGCGCTGAGACTCACTGCACCGTGCCGCGGGCATCGACCTTGACGGCGCCGAG